>CAZJEQ010000018.1:0-5398 GCA_964545165.1 uncultured Candidatus Saccharibacteria bacterium | reverse complement strand
GCAGAGAATTTGAAGAGTTACACCCGGACGCATTCCTGCAGGAATGCGACGTTGGATAGAGCGTGTCAGTCGCACGCGCCCGGTGCCCACAACCCTTTTTCTGCAGCTTTCGCTACGTGTTCTGCTGCACGGAATTGCTCGCGGTAGGCGTAGGGCACTTTGTACGTGTATTCATGTCCGAATCCTTCCGCAATCAAGTGTTCGTTGACGAACACATCATCGACATACACGTAGGCGAGGAGTCGCCCATACGTATCGTAGGTATCTTGCGAAGGATCAGTCTCGAGGCGCACGGCTTTGTTATCGAGTAAGCGCGTCGCTTCTGCCGCAGCTGCTTCGCCGAAGCATTGCACGGGCCGTCGCGGATCAACGGTTTCGGGCGTGTCGACCCCGATTAATCGCACACGCTGATTTTTATTGTCTTTGAGAATTGTGATCGTATCGCCATCGACGACTTTCACGACCTGGTACGTGCCAGCAGGTAGTGGTGCAGGAGCGCTCAAAAGATCTGTCACGCTCGGGTCGCGCAGCGTGATCAGTATCAGGAGTACGAGTGCGAAGAAGACACTTCCCACGATTCGCTTTTTCCGCATGCATCAATTATGCACGTGCGTTACGAGTGATGACGCTTCTTTGTGCGCGAGAGCGCAATGCCAGCGGTGACGAGTGCGGCGGCAGAAAGTACAAAACTCGCGAGCTCGCTCGGGCGCAGAGGCTCGTCTTGTACGCGCTGTGCGGCTTCAGCAGGCACAGCACCGCGATCGACGTCGTTGTGTGCGGAGACCGCGAGTGGGAAGAGAGCGATGGCGAGGCCGCAGAGGAGGAGGCGAGCGGAGAGTGAAATGTAGTTCATGCACGCATCATACCCCGTCTTCTCTTCTTATCCACACGTCATATGCTTGTCGGTGAACCAAGGTTCACTTATACTCTCTGTATGGGTGAATACGACAGCTACAAGAAGAAAATCCTCACGTTCTACACCAAGAACAAGCGCATGCCGCTCTATAAAGAGATCATGGTGCTCACGGGCTTCCGCTCCAAGAATGCTGTTTTCAAGCTCATTGGGAAATTGGTAGAGGAGGGGGTCGTGAGCAAGGACCGCTCTGGCCACCTCATCCCGCGCAATCTCTACGAGGGCGTGCCGCTCCTCGGCCTCGTCGAGGCGGGCTTCCCCTCGGCGGCCGAGGAAGAGCTGCTCGATGTGATGAGTCTCGATGAATTCTTGATCCCCAACAAAGAGTCCACCTATATATTGAAGGTCAAAGGCGATTCGATGATTGAGGCTGGCATCAATCCAGGGGACATGGTGATCGTGGAGCGCCGACAATCCTACAAGCCGGGGCAGATCGTGATCGCCTCCGTCGACAACGAGTTCACAATGAAATACCTTCGCAAGAAAGGTGAGCGCTACTACCTGGAGCCGGCCAACAAGAATTACGAGCCCATCTATCCGACAGGTGATTTCAGAGTCGAGGCGGTGGTCATATCAGTTGTAAGAAAATATCTATGATGAAAAAAATTGATGCATGGCTCGATATCCAACGCTTCGTAGCAGAGGCGCACAGGATTCCGATCGCGCTCCCGCCTCCCGAGGTAGAAGTGTTCGCGCGGGCATCTCGCAAACGGTTCAAAGGTCGTTCCTTACTAAAAAAATTCAGTACACACAAAACCATATGAAAAAACTCACCAAAGCTATCCTGCACGCAGTCTTCTCACCGATCCGTGAGAGCTTGCGCCGCGAGCTCGTCCCGACACGTCGAGAGTTGTGGCACTACGGCATCTAATCTGGTATGGCTGCGTGGGGAAGTCCGAGATCATTCCCACAAGCGATCCTGCATATCGATGGTGACTCCTTTTTCGCCTCGTGCGAGGTCGCCAAGAATCCCGCGCTCCGCGGCAAGCCGGTAATCACCGGCAAGGAGCGTGGGATCGTTTCATCGATGACATACGAAGCGCGTGCGCTGGGCGTGCGCCGCGCGATGCCGCTCCATGAGATCAAGAAGAAATTTCCCGAAGTGATCATCCTGCCGTCGGATTACGAGACGTACAGCCTCTTTTCAAATCGCATGTATGCCATCGTGCGTCGCTACACGCCGACGGTCGAGGAGTATTCAATAGATGAGTGCTTTGCCGATCTCACCGGCATGCGCCGCACCCTCCGTATGCCATACACCGAGATGGCCGCGGCTATCAAGCGAGATCTCGAACGCGAGCTCGGTATGACCTTTTCTATGGGACTCGCCGCGACGAAGGTCTTGGCCAAGATCGGATCCAAATGGCACAAGCCCGCAGGGCTCACACCCATCCCGCTCTCGGAAGCGCGGA
The DNA here is from genome assembly GCA_964545165.1 of uncultured Candidatus Saccharibacteria bacterium. GTDB lineage: Bacteria > Patescibacteriota > Minisyncoccia > Phycocordibacterales > UBA2100 > UBA10103. The sequence goes on along the minus strand of CAZJEQ010000018.1, from coordinate 3,073 downwards.
AATTCTTGGAGCAGACACGCACGATCGGCGTGTGGGGGATTGGTCCGAACACCGCTGCGTATTTGGAAAAATTTGGTATCAGGACCGCACTCGATTTTGCACAGCGTGATGAGGCGTGGGTCGGGCGCTACGTCTCGAAGCCGATTCTCGAGATCTGGAAAGAGCTCAACGGCCATGCGGTGTATCCCGTCGACGCAGTGGGACGTGAGAGTTATCAATCGATTTCGAAGACACGGACCTTTACGCCGCCGTCGCGTGATCGGGAGCTGATCTTCTCGCAGCTCTCCAAAAATATCGAGAATGCCTGCCTCAAAGCGCGGCGCTGGGATCTCGCAAGCGATACGGTGGTCTTCTTCCTCAAGACGCAGGAATTCAAATATCATTCGTGCGAAGTGAAGCTTTCCTATGCGACCTCGGTGCCACAGGACATCCTGAAAGCCGTCGCGCACCATTTCCCCGCGGTGTATCGACCGCGTGCGCTCTATCGCGCGACCGGCATCGCACTGCTCAATCTGCGGGAGTGTGGCTCGGTGCAGCTCGATCTCTTTGGCAGCGCGCTCAAGAGCGAAGGCCTCAAGAAGGTTTTCGAGAGTGTTGATGAGATCTGCGAGAAGTACGGCAAGCACACTGTCTTCCTCGCCTCAAGCTTTGGTGCCATGGTGCATGCGGCGCATCAGAGCGAGCGGGGAGACAGTCCTGCGCGCACGCACAATCTCTTCCACGGAGAAAATGCGCGACAGCGGCTCAACATTCCGATGCTCGGTGATGTCTGATTCACCATCAATTCACATCGGGGAGCGTATGGTGTGATTCGGGGTGTTCGCTTACTCATTAAATCCTCTCTATGACAGATACTGTGATCACCAATACTACTCCCGGCGTTACTCGGTCTATGGATGAAGGGAGCGCTACGATCGGATGGGCGATTGCCACACTGGTGGTACTCGCGGTCATCGTCGCGGGTTTTGTTCTCTATCGAAATGGCGCGCTCTCTCGCTCTGACAGTGGTACCAATATTAATGTCACGGTGCCGTCGGGCTCGGACACGGGAGGGGCTGCTGCTCCCGCAAACGGCGCAGCCTACTAGCCTCACGCACAAAACAATCCCGCTTGTCGGGATTGTTTTGTGCTATCGTTGAAATATGCCAAAAGTCACCCTTGCCGTCATCGCTATACTCGCACTCGGCGCTGGTGCGTACCTTTTGTTGAGCAATCGCACCGAAGAAGCTACGAACACGGCGACGTCGACTCCGACGGAGCAGATAGCCCTTGCCACGACCACCATAGAGGAGGAGGCCGATCTCTATACCATCGATATTGAGTACCCGCGTTTCAACCAGGCGGCGATTGATACTGTAATCGAAACGCTCGTGAAAACAGATGTCGCCGCATTCAAAAAAGATGCCGTTGCGATCGATTATTTGCCGAATGCTAAATACGAGCTCACTGGTCGCTTCGATACCTCGTATGTGGGGACCGATGTGGTGAGTGCCCGTCTCCTGCTTTCGCACTACACGGGCGGCGCACATCCCAACACCATTGCATACGGCCTTAATTTCAATCCGAAGACCGGCACCGCATACACGCTCGACGATGCACTCCGTATGACAGGCTTCACGCTCTCGCAGCTCTCGACGGAATCCCTCCGTCAGCTCAATGAAAAAGCGCCGGACTGGATTCAGTTTCCCGAAGGCGCTGAGCCCACCGCAGACAATTACAAAACCTTTGTGATCGGGAAGCGTGACGTGACATTCTTCTTCCAGCAATACCAAGTGGCAGCCTACGCGGCAGGTATCTTGTCTGTGACCGTGCCACGTCGCGACTAAACCCATGGAACATTTAAATAGACGGCGATTCTTCGGTGTGCTCGCGGGAGGTGCGGCGGCGCTGCGAGGTGTGGAAGCGGAAGCGCACATACCACCTGAAGCAGCGAATCGATCAAACGATTATGCCACTGAGCTTGAAGACTTGTTCATTGATCTGGCGACTGGTGATGGACAGGGGCGCGATGAGCAAAAAGAGATTTTTGAAGAAAAGTTCGCAAAAGTCACTGAGCAGTTTTTAAGTGATTTTGCCCGCCTCAGCGGTAAAGAGAGAAGTCCTCAGGATGACGCACGGGCTCTCAAAGATGCGCATGGGCGAGTCGAAACGGTCGTGGAAGATCGTATTGTGTGCATTCAAATCAAGGTGCGTCTTGAGCGCGAGATATCTAAAAGCTCGCGGAAACGCTAGGGAATTGGTTATAGTGTCGTCATGGTGCTCGAAAACAAGCGCGTCGGATTCGACTATACGATCCTCGAGGAAATCGAGGCGGGTTTGGAATTGCTGGGATTCGAAGTGAAGTCTCTTAGGAAGGGCCAGGGCTCACTGAAGGGCTCGCGCGTCGTCGCGCGCGGCGGGGAAGCGTACCTCGTCGGCGCCACGATCCCTGCTTTCCAGATTGCCAATGCCCCAAAGTCGTACGATCCCGAGCGCACGCGCCGATTACTGCTGAATCAGAAAGAAATCGCGCATATCGCGAGCGCTGAGGGAGAAAAAGGGTTGACAATAGTGCCACTTAAGGTGTATAATAAAGGACGAAATCTGAAGCTCCTGATCGCGATTGCCCGTGGAAAGAAAAAAGAAGACAAACGTCAAAGCATTCGTGAGCGAGAGGAAAAGCGCAGGATTCAACGCACTTTGAAAGACTAAATATGTACTGTGGCTGGTCTCTCGCCACCCGTGATCCTTGGCAACGAGGATCGTGGGTGGGGGGTGATCGGTTTCGACAGGGAAACCGGTATATATGTGCGCGTTGCAAAGCTGCGATACCTTTTAAAACTGTCGCAAATTCTCTAAATGCAACAAAAACTGCATTCGGAGTTCTTTCACCTATTCAGATGAAAGATCTTCAGTTCGCTTACGCTGCTTAAGCCTAAGTGACCGTTCCTCGAGTCCCGCCGTCTGATAGGGGCTTGAATGGACGTCACCAAATTCAGACACTACGGATTGTGCTCGCCTTCCGTTAAGACAAGAGATCGGCTCGGTGAGATTCTGTGCATCTCATACTCACTGAGCTTAAATACGCCACCCG
>CAZJEQ010000017.1:0-10924 GCA_964545165.1 uncultured Candidatus Saccharibacteria bacterium | reverse complement strand
GCCGGCTCGATTCCCGGTCAATACGCTCGTCTTGGTGCCAGAGGGTGCGTCACTTACGCAGATTGCCGATCTCTTAGAAGGGCAGGGGGTTGTCCGCTCGTCGTTTACCTTCCGCGCTCTGGTGACGCTCCTCGGTCGCGAGCGTGGGGCACACGCCGGTGACTACCTCTTTAAGGAGCCGAAAGACGTGTTTTCGATCGCGCGATCGATTTCTACCGGTGCATTTGGCCTGGAGCCCGAGCGCATCCGTATCACCGAGGGTGCGACGACGCGCTCCATGGCGATGATTTATGCGAGTCGACTGCTTCGTTTTGATCCCCAGCGATTTCTTGAGCTTGCGCAACCGTATGAAGGCTATCTCTTTCCCGACACCTATTTCTTCTTGCCGAATGTCTCAGAGGAAACCGTTATACGGACGATGCGTGAGAATTTTGATATGCAGACCGCCGCGATTGCGCCACAAATCGCTTCTTCGACGCATTCGCTCGAAGAGATCATTACCATGGCATCGATCGTGGAGCGTGAGGCGCGCACTCGCGAAGATCGACGCATGATTGCCGGCGTGCTCTGGAATCGCATCGCGCGCGGCATGGCCCTCCAGGTCGACGTCACCTTCCTCTACACACTTGGCAAAAACACCTTTCAGCTCACGACGAAGGATTTGCAGTCGGACTCGCCGTACAACACCTATAAAAACAAAGGATTGCCACCGACGCCGATCGGCTCTCCTTCGCTTGATGCCATCGAGGCGACGCTCAATCCGACAAAGAATTCCTATCTCTTCTATCTTGCCGATCACGATGGCGTCACGCACTACTCCAAGACCTACGAGCAGCATCTGCGTTACAAGCGGCTGTATCTCGGGACGTAATTTGGTATCGTGCACGCGATGAAACGAGTTTTTGTCGGACTCTCTGGGGGCGTGGACTCTTCCGTATCAGCGGCGCTCTTATGTGAGCAAGGATACGAAGTTACGGGGGTATTTATCAAGATCTGGCAGCCAGAGTTTATTGAATGTACCTGGCGCGAAGATCGGCTCGACGCCATGCGCGTCTGCGCTGCGCTCGAGATCCCCTATAGAGAAATCGATCTCTCTGATGCATACAAATCAGCAGTCGTAGAGCGCATGGTGGCTTCCTACGAGCGAGGGATCACGCCAAATCCCGATGTGCTCTGCAACACGGCGATCAAATTTGGAGCCTTTATGCGTTGGGCGCTTGATGCGGGCGCCGACTACGTTGCCACAGGCCACTACGCACGATCTGAGCAGGGCGTGCTGCTGCGTGGCGCAGACGCCTCCAAGGACCAGTCGTATTTCTTGCATGGCCTCACCAGTGCACAACTCTCGCGCATCATATTTCCCATCGGTGCTTTACAAAAACGGGAGGTGCGTGCTCGGGCTGCCGCACTCGGGCTGCCGGTCGCCGGGAAACCCGACAGCCAAGGTCTGTGTTTTGTCGGCGACATCTCTCTGCCTGAATTTCTCTCGCACTACACACAATTGGTGCACGGCTCGGTCATCAATGTAGAGGGGGCGGTCGTGGGTACACATGATGGCGCCGCACGCTTCACGATTGGACAACGGCATGGCTTTACGCTCACTGCGTCGAATCACGATGCCGTACCGCACTATGTGATTGCCACCGATGCTGTAGCGAATACGATTACCGTATCTACCGATAAGCGCGGAGCCGCTGCGGAGGCGGTGGTGATAGACGAGATGCACTGGATCGCTGATGCACCGCTACTTCCGAAGACGCTTGAAGTGCAGGCGCGCTATCGAGAAACGCCTGTGGCGGCTGAGATATGCAAATGCGAACGAGGTGTCACGGTGCGCTTCAGCGAGCCGCATATTGCGGCGCCGGGTCAGTCGCTTGTACTGTATGACGGTGATCGCTGTCTCGGCGGTGGAGAAATATCGCGCGTAGTTCTCAACACGTAGCACTCGGTAGCCGCCCACACGAACGGTACACTGTGTGACATGAGCGACATGATTTCGCGACTCCTGTGGTTTTTTTGTGCTGCGTGCCTCGGCTCGTATGCGGTATTTCTACTGCTCGGGAGCTCCATCCACGCCAACGCCATTGATCAGTCGCGCGTTGTTCAGGTACGCGATGTGCTCAAGCCCCATATGCATGCGCTCTCGGGCATGGTGATGGTGCAACATACGTGCGATGAGCTCAGTATCTCAACGGAAGAAGTCACACCGACCGTTCACAAACTTGTGTTTACCACCTGGCAGCTGCCCTCTGTCGAATGCAAGGTAGAAGATGTCCCGCGGGCATTTCGCGCGGCAGTTATTGCGCCCGCCGCAGGTATCGAATTTATCGCGACGCTCAATGACATGCCGCTGACACTCGTTGTGTATCAGGAAAAGGCACCGCGCGATTAAGTATGTCCGAACATCTCGTTACGAAAGCTGATGGCGATGTCGAGCCATTTGATCCGGTGAAGCTTGAGCATTCACTCGCTCGTGCAGGAGCATCATCCATCGTGCGTGCACGTGTCCTGAACGATGTCATGCAGCGGCTGCACCCGGGCGTCACCACAGAAGAAATTTATACGCACGCCTTTGACCTGCTCAAGCATAACGATGAGGCGCCGGTCGCTGCGCGCTACTCCATGAAGCGCGCTATATTCGCGTTGGGTCCGTCGGGGTTTCCCTTTGAACAATTTCTCGCCGCGGTCTTGCGCGGACACGGCTGGCGCGTGACCACCGACGTGATGCTCATGGGTCGGTGCGCTCCGCACGAGGTAGATGTGGTCGCCGAGAAAAACGGTAAGCGTGTGGGCATCGAAGCAAAATTTCACAATGAGCCGGGAGGAAAAACAGATATCAAAGACGCACTCTACGTGCATGCGCGCTACGAGGATCTTGGTAAGGCGCCCCTCGCATCGCAGCGCGTCGATGAAGGCTGGCTCGTGACCAACACGGTCTTCACGAAAAACGCCATTCGCTATGCACAGTGTTCGAATCTGACGCTGCTCGGCTGGGATTATCCGCGCTCGCACGGTCTCATAGACATGATCGAAGAGGGGCGCGTGCATCCGCTCACGGCGCTGACGACGCTCACTGATAGCGAGAAGCGCATCCTCCTTGAGCGCAAAATAGTGCTCTGCAAAGAGGTCTCGACACCGCACCTCTTGAAGGAAAGCGGCATCAAGCCCGATAAGATCCCGCTTATCGTCGAGGAGGCGAAGCGTCTGTGCGAAATATAGATCTGTGGATTAGCCGCACGGCATACGATCACTCACGTATACTTCCACCTATGAGACCCGAATTGCATTTCCTTGATCCGACGACACTGCAATTTGCAAAACTGCTTGTTGCCATGCTTTTGGGTGGCTTGATTGGTACCGAGCGCGCCCTCCTCGCGAAACAAGCGGCGGGCACGCGTACCTTTGGCCTCGTCTCACTTGGCGCGTGCCTCTTTGTCGTGATCGGCTCGGCAGTCAATAATTCCTACCTCGGTCTCGTGAATTTCGAGCCACTCCAGATCGCAGGCTTCATTGTCACCGGCGTGGGCTTTCTCGGCGGGGGACTCATCATTTTCCGCGGCAATTCGCTCCACGGTGTGACGACAGCAGCCGGGCTCTGGCTCGCGGCAGGCGTGGGTATGGCCGTCGGCTTCGGCTTCTTCGCGATTGCGGTCTTCTCCACGCTCCTCGCGTTCATTATGTTTACGGGCATGTGGTATCTAGAAAACAAATTTAAGCATTGGTTTGAGGGGCACGTGGATCATCCGAATGCGTCGTAGTGTGAGTGGTATGCCCAACGTCACGTTTCTGCAGAAACGTGACTGGGCATAACTCAAGAGATTCTCAGCTGAGAATCTCAAGGTTATACTGGGCGCATGAGCCAGTACTACAAGCCTGATCGCAACCCAAATTGGAATTACGGCGGCAAGAATTTTCGCCTTTCCCGCTCTAAAATCAGTCTCTTCATGGACTGTCCGCGTTGTTTTTATATAGACAACAAGCTCGGTACCGCACGTCCGCCGGGCTTTCCCTTCAATCTCAACTCGGCCGTCGATGCGCTCCTCAAAAAAGAATTCGATGCGCACCGTGCAGCAAAGACGCCGCACCCGCTGATGGAGGCGTACGGACTCGATGCGGTGCCTTTTGCACATGAGCAGATGGATCAGTGGCGCGATGCGCTGCGCGGTGGCGTCACCTTCGCGCACCCCACGGGCCTCATGATCTCGGGCGGCGTCGACGATATCTGGGTGAATCCGGCGGGAGAGTTGATCGTGGTCGACTACAAAGCGACGAGCAAGGACGGCAAGATCGAGTCGCTCGATGAGGAGTGGCACATCGGCTATAAGCGCCAGATAGAAATCTATCAGTGGCTGCTCAGACAAAATGGTTTCAAGGTATCAGATACCGCGTACTGGGTGTATGCCAATGGCGATAAAGACAAGGAGGCGTTTGACGCGAAGCTCGAATTCGAGCTCACGCTCGTGCCGTATGTGGGAAATGCCGATTGGGTAGATGGCACCATTCAAGAGATCAAGAAGTGTTTAGATAGTGACGAGTTGCCACAAAACGCGGAGGATTGCGATTACTGTAAGTATCGTGAAGCAGTCGGTAAGAAGATGATCGCCTTTGCAAAAAAGAAGGTATAAAATGCTGCTCATGAAAACATTCGCCGACAAAGTGCGCGATATCGTACGCAAAATCCCAAAAGGGAAGACGATGACCTACAAACAGGTCGCCACGAAAGCAGGTAACGCGAATGCCGCTCGCGCAGTAGGCGCCGTGATGCGTGGCAACTATGCCAAAGACATTCCATGTCACCGCGTGATCAAGTCCGACGGTTCGCTTGGTAGCTACAATCGTGGCGGTACGAAACAAAAGCGTGCAATCCTCATGCGTGAGGGCGTGAAGCTGTAAGAGATCAGTAGAAGCGCTACAATGAAGAGCCATGGGGCTCTTTTTTGTTGGACTCGCGATTCTCGGCTGGGGTATTGCCGACTTTTTGATACAGCGCAGTGCACGCAAACTCGGCGATTGGGAATCACTCTTCTTCGTCGTGCTCTTCGCGTCGGTGGTACTCTCACCGTTTGTGTATCCATCGCTCGTTAGCTTGAGCGTCTTCCACTGGCTCATTCTCGGTGGCACGAGTGGAATCATATTGGTTGCGTCATTGCTCGATTTCGAGGCACTCCGCATCGGCAAGATGTCGGTCGTCGAGCCTATCTACGCAATGGAGGTGATTGTCTCGATTGCACTTGCGACGCTTGTCGTCGGGGAGTTCATCACGTACGGGCAATTTATGCTCATCCTGGTACTCCTCGTGGGCGTGGTACTCGTCGCCAACAAACGCTTTAGCGGCATGCATATGCGAACGCTTGAGAAGGGGATTTGGACCGCGGTGCTCGCGACGATCGGCATGGGCACATCCAACTTCCTCTTCGGATACGCGGCGAGAGAGATGGATGCGCTCATCATTACGTGGTTCACGAGCGTCTTTATGACCGTGGTGACGCTGGTCTACATACTATTTGTACAGCGTTCACATTCGCTCGGTCGTGATTGGCGACACAACAAATGGCTCATTCTTGGTGTCGGCCTTGCGGATGTCATCGCGTGGGTGAGCTATGCTTCCAGCACGTTGTATCTACCAATCGGTCTCGCGACGGGCCTCACCGAGGCCTATATCGCACTCGCGGTTGTGCTCGGCATGTTTTTCAACAAAGAGAAATTGCGTCTTCATCAGTATGTCGGCCTTGTGGCATCTATCGCGGCAGCAATTGCGCTGGCATTTACCATCGAACTGTAAAAGCGGGGCTTCACCGCCCAAAAAGAGGATTGTGGTAAAGTACCGCCCATGCAGAAAACGCCCCCTTCAGCAGCTGAAAAACCCCGGAAAATCACCGTCCACGGGGACACTCGAGTGGACGAATTCGCCTGGCTTCGCGAGGCGCAGGACCCCGAGGTACGGGGTTATATTGATGCAGAAAACGCCTACGCCGATCGGGTGATGAAGCCGACAATGAAGCTCCAGAAGCAGCTCTATAAAGAGATAAAGGGGCGCATGAAGGAGACGGACATGTCGGTCCCGGTCAAAGACGGGCCGTACCTGTACTACAGCCGCACACAGAAGGGGAAGCAGTACGCGATTCACTGCCGCAGACACCTCAAGACCAAGAAGGAAGAGATCCTGCTCGATGAGAATGTGCTGGCCAAAGGACTGAAGTTTTTCTCACTCGGCACCTTCGAAGTAAATTCGGATCACACCCTGCTCGTGTATTCGACCGACACTACCGGCGAAGAAAAGTACACGCTGCGCATCAAGGACCTCCGCAGCGGTACACTACTCCCTGAGAAAATCGATGCGGTGAGTGATGTTGAGTGGGCCGAAGACGGGCAGCACATTCTCTACACGGTCGAAGAACATCCGCATCCGCCGCGGAAGGTCTTCTTGCACACGCTCGGCACGAGTCATGCGGATGATTCGTTGATTTTTGAAGAAAAGGATCTGCAGTGGTATGTCTCGCTCGATAAGAGCCGCTCAGACAAATACATTTTCATCGTCTCAGCGAATTTCGATGCGACCGAGGTGCGCTATCTGCCGGCTGATGCGCCGACGAGTCCGCTCAAGCTCTTTGCGCCGCGCAAGAAAAAGGTGAAGTACTTCCCGGAATATCACGACGGCTACTTCTACATCATGACCAACGAGCAGGCGGTGAATTTTAAGATCATGCGCGCGAAAGAAGCGACGCCGACGCGACGCGGGTGGCAGGAATGGATCAGGCACAGCGACGCACGAGCACTCACGGGTTTCCTCGCACACAAGCACTACTTCGTCATCACGCTTCGCGAGAAAGGCTCGGAAGAAATCTATGTACATCGTGCCGGCTCATCGCGCGGCACGAAGCTGCGGCTACCTGAGGCGGAACATACGATCTCACTATGGTCGGAGCTCGAATACGAATCGCGCACGGTACGCTTCACGTACCTCTCGTTCCTCACGCCAAAGACCGTGTACGACTACGACATCGATACCAAAAAGTACTCGATCAAGAAAAAGCAGGTGGTGCCTGAGTGGAAACCAAAAGATTTCGTCTCGAAGCGCGTGTGGGTCAAAAGCGGCACCGCTAAAGTGCCGGTCATTCTGGCATACGCTAAGAAGCTCAAACACAACGGTACGGCGCCGCTGATGCTTGAGGCATATGGTGCATACGGCATCTGCAGCGACCCGTATTTTTCTATTACGAAACTCTCGCTCTTGAAGCGCGGCTGGGTCATCGCCTTTGCGCACCCGCGTGGAGGTGGGGAAATGGGCTGGCAATGGCACGAAGACGCCAAGCTCAAGACGAAACATCGTACCTATGAAGATGTGATCGCGGTCGCCGATCATCTCGTCGCCAAGAAATACACAGCGCGCGACAAGATGGCACTCATCGGCGGCTCGGCAGGCGGCATGATGGTGGGAGCGGTCTTAAACATCCGACCCGATGTCGTCGGTGCAGCAATCGCATACGTACCTGCGGCGGATCTTCTCACCTCAGCATTTGATGAGTCGCTCGGTGGCACACGCCTCCACTACGACGAAACGGGCGATCCGCGGAAGCCCGATATGTATCGCTACCTCAAGAAATACTCACCGTACGAGGGGGTGCACAAGGCTGCGTATCCGACCATGCTTGTGCGCGCCAATCTCAATGACATCCGCACGCCGTATTGGGAGGCAGCGAAATGGGTGGCACGCCTGCGCAAGCATAAGACGGATAGCAATCCGCTCTTGATGAAGACCGAGACCGTCGCGGGACACTTCGGCAAGTCTGGCCGCTACGAGTGGATCAAAGACCGCGCCTTTGATTTTGCATTTTTGATAGAAATGTTAGTTATTGACACTCGAATGAATAAATAGCATAGTACAAGCGGTCAACCATGGGCAATAGCCCCCACGCAGCAGGAGAGCTGCACTTAGGAGAGTGAAATGAGGATTAGGCGAGGAGTTCTGGCCGCTGCCGTAGCATCCATGCTCGGTAGCACTGTCGCGCTCGGCCAAGCCAGTGTGAGCACCGGTCCGAGTTACGCTTCGTGCGAGGAAGCGAAAGGGGCGGATCGCATCGGTTCGTACCCGCTAGCCTACGCGGCGTACTTCCACCAGCGGTATCCGCGTGGGAATCCCGCTCTCGGTGACAACACATTCGAGATGCCAGAGACCCCGTGCGCAGACGACCGGTACACCATCCTCGGCGTGACGCACCCCGGGTTCAGGACCGCTCAGGAGCTGCTGAAGTTCATCGACGTGCTGTTCGCCAAGAAGGACGTGCGCGGCCGCAACATCAGCCAATCTGACCCTGAGCTCGTAGATCAGCGCCTCGAGGCGCTGCGCATCTCCGGCGGCATCACCGCCGAGCAGATCGAGATGCTCCTGGCACGCATCGCTGTTCGTCCGGAGATGGACATCTACGACAAGACCAAGATGCGTGGCGTCTCGATATTCGTCGACGGGGTAGCACGGTCAAGCATCTACACCGGTCGCTACACCGATGGCACGAGCGCTGGTCCCGCGTTCATGAACGATAGCCGGACGTTCTAGTCCGTTCGCAAGCCGCACCGAGAGACGGGGAAGCCCATCTCTTCAGGTGCGGCTTCTTCTATTTATATGAAAGAGACGGTACACTCCTTTGCATGAAGACAGTTACGTGCACAAATGCGCGCGGAGAGAGCGTGGAGGCGCCGGCGGATTCACTGGAGTTCCGCCCTTCTGTCTACGGAATCATCATCAAAGACAACAAGGTCCTGCTCACGAGACAGTGGGATGGCTTCGATTTCCCGGGTGGCGGCGTGGAGAAAGGTGAGACACTCGAAGAAGCGCTCGTACGAGAGGTGCAGGAGGAGACGGGAATCATCGTGAAAAAAGGCGAGATGCTCTACATGCACCAAGACTTTTTTGTGCACCCCGGCACCAAGAAATGCTACAACGCGCTGCTCTTTTTCTACAAATGCGAGTACGTGTCGGGTTCCGTTGAAGATTTCGTGCTTGGCGATCACGAACATGACTATCAAGGCACGCCCCTCTGGATGCCATTGGACGAAGTAGACGAGTCGCTTAAAATGTACACACCAGTCGATAGTCCGGCACTCGCGCGGCTCGCTGCAATGCTATGAACATCAACGACGTACGCACGAAATTTCTAAAATACTACGAGGCGCGCGGCCACGTCATTGTGCCGTCTGCACCGATCGTGCCACTCAATGATCCGACCACGCTCTTCACCGGCTCAGGCATGCAGCCGATTTTGCCGTACTTGCTCGGTGAGCCGCATCCGCAAGGCACGCGCATTACCGATTCGCAGAAGAGCTTTCGCGCGGAAGACATCGACGAAGTCGGTGACAACCGCCACACGACTTTTTTCGAGATGCTCGGCAATTGGTCCTTCGGTGATTACTTCAAGAAGGAGCAGCTGCCGTGGATCTTTGCATTTCTCACCGATGAGATTGGGCTCGATCCACAGAAGCTGTACGTCACGGTCTTTATCGGTGACGACAAGAATGATTTACCCAAAGACACCGAGTCAGTTGCTATTTGGAAAGAGCTTTTTACGGCGAAGGGTATCGAAGCAGTGGATGTCGAGATCGGCTCGGAGGCCGACGGCTACACGAAAGGCATGCAAGGCGGCCGCATCTTCTATTACGATGCACGTAAGAATTGGTGGAGTCGCGCTGGTACGCCGGAGAAGATGCCCGCAGGCGAGCCCGGTGGCCCAGACAGCGAGATTTTTTATGACTTCGGCACCGAGCACGACGTGAAATTTGGTGATGAATGCCATCCGAATTGCGATTGCGGACGTTTTATGGAGATCTGCAATTCAGTATTCATGCAGTACATCAAGCGAGAAGACGGTACCTTTGCGCTCTTGCCCAAGCAGAATGTCGATTTTGGTGGCGGCCTCGAGCGCATCGCTGCTGCGTCGAATGATGATAGCGATGTCTTCAAGACAGATGTCTTTTGGGACATTATTTTGCAGCTGGAGCAATTCTCCGGCAAGCAATACGAGGATGACGCGCGCCGTCGGTCATTCCGCATTGTGGCGGATCACATGCGTGCGGCGACCATGATGCTCGGCGACGGTGTCCGACCCTCCAATACCGAGCGTGGCTACGTCTTGCGTCGCCTCATTCGCCGCGCTTCCCAGCATGCGCAAAAGCTGGGTCTTACGGCGGACAAAGCCGAAGACAGTATGCTCGTCCGTGCCTCGACGATGATTATCGAGAAGTACAAGCACGCCTATCCTGAATTAGACGGCGATGACGCCTATCGCGAGATTACCGAAGCCATTTGGAAGGAAGAGGTGCAGTTTGCTCACACGCTCGTACAGGGGATGAAAGAATTCGAACGTCTCGCCGCAGGAGACATTTCAGGTGAGCAGGCATACATGCTCTTCACGACGTATGGCTTCCCCTTTGAGATGACCGAAGAATTGGCCAAAGAGCGAGGCGTCGCCATCGACAAGGTCGGCTTTAAGGAGCTCATGGTCAAGCATTCAGATCTCTCTCGCGCGGGTTCTGAGCAGAAATTCAAGGGGGGCCTTGCCGATACGTCAGAAAAAACGACACGGCTCCACACGGCACATCATTTGTTGCTTCGCGCACTGCAGATTGTGCTTGGTGCTGGCGTAAAACAGCGCGGCTCCAACATTACACAGGAGCGTTTGCGCATCGACTTCTCGTACCCACAAAAGATGACGCCTGAGCAGATTGCCGAAGTAGAAAGAATCGTCAACGAAAAGATCAAAGAGGAGGTACCGATGACGCGTATCGTGGTGCCGAAAGAGGTCGCCGAGAAATCTGGTGCTGAGCAGGAGTTTGGTGCCAAGTATCCCGACATGGTCAACGTCTATGTGGTTGGTCCCATCTCTGAAAACACGGATGAGATGCTTGCGAATGCGTTTTCAAAAGAATTTTG
>CAZJEQ010000016.1:0-11985 GCA_964545165.1 uncultured Candidatus Saccharibacteria bacterium | reverse complement strand
GTGAGGCCGCCCGGGATCTCGTCGAATTCGAGGAAGTCGATGTCTGCAAATTGGCACGATGACTGGCCCGCGACGCAGTACGCCGGTACATCACACGTGTCGATCGTCTCGGTGTCGCACGATGCGTCGGTGTAGGTGATGTCGTCGCCGGAACACGCATAGAGCGGTGCGCAGGTGACGACGACGTTGTCGGAGCTGACGCCGTTGTACGTGCCACCACCCACGCCCGTGCACGAGATGGAGTAGTTGGTGGAGCTGTTCGCCGTCACCGCGACTGAGCCTTCGGTCGCTCCGCCGGTGGAGAAGCCGGTGCCGGTGCAGGCGGTCGCACTCGCACAATCCCAATCAATGGTCACGGTCTGTCCCTGCGTCACCGATCCGGGCGACGCCGAGAATGAACAGCTTGGCGGTGGCTCGACGACGGTGACCGTCGTGGTGCCATAGGTCGTCCAGGAGGTGTAGTACGCCGTCTTTGCACGCGCGAAGAAATTGTACGTGCCTGCGACCGATGGCGTAAAGACGTAGCTCTTCGAGCCCGGCGTGGTGGTCGCGGCGAGGCCCGTGCCGAGCGGCTGATCGATGTTGGCGTAGGTGAGTGTGTCGTTGGACGGGACGGTAAAGGATGCGTTGATCGTAATGGAGTCCCCGACTTCGATGCTGTTGTCGGTCGCCGTAATGTTCGCGCTCGGTATGGTCGGCGGTGTCACGGTGAGCGTCTGCGTACCATTCGATGCCGCGACGGTGCCTCCCGCACCTGAGCAGGATGCCGCGTAGCTCGTGCTCGATCCCGGCGCGATCGCGACGGAGCCTGAGCCCACGGGTGTCACATAGCCAACGTTTGAAATATAGAAGCTCGTGGTGTTGGAGGAGCTCCAGCTGAGTGTCGTACCGCTGCCGTACGCGACTGTCGAGGAGGCGAGTGTGACGGTGCACGAAGGAGCAGGAGGCGGAGGCGGGTTGTTTACTGTCACGGTAGTCGAGCGGTAGATGCTCCCGCCTGCGCCACTACAGGTGACGCCGTAGGTCGTGACTGACCCGGGTGTGTTTCCGGCCGAGACATAGGCCGTGCCCGCGGTCGCGCCACCGGTCGAGAAGCCCGAGCCAGTGCACGAGGTGGCGAACGACGACGCCCACTCGATAGCTGAGTTCCCCCCTGGATCGACAGTGGCGGGTGTCGCGACAATTCCCGCGCCCGGCGCGGGCGGCACGTTGACCGTGACGGTGCCGTAGCAGTAGCCGGCTTGTCCATAATTATTCGACGCGGTGCCGGTAAAGGTCTGTGTACTGTAGATCGGACCATACGACCACGACCCCGAGGCCGTCGGGCTCACCCACGTCGTTGATGGTGTCGGATAAATCGAGAAATTTGTCGCATTGGAGGTGCTCCAGTAAAAAGTAGTGTAGCCACCGGGGCTCACCGAGGACGCGCTGAGTGAGCACGATGGTGTGGGGACGGGGCATGTGAAGTACTCATCGGTCGAGCTGCTCCAGCTGCCGCCGTTGACCCCGTGCACCCACGTGTGGATGAGCGAGCCGGGCGAGTTGATATAGAGAAACTGAAACTGCGAGGTGTTGTTGTCCTCGACATAGTCCGCGCCGCTCACACAACCGACGTTGTTGTTGCCGCCGCTAAATCCCCCGCAGTAGGTGCCGGTGTTGTCGGCGCGAATCGCATAGGTCGCCGCACCACTGCTCGATCCCCAGTACAGCGCGACGCTGGCACCATCGGAGGCACAGACGTGCGCGAGATATGAGGGTGGAGTCTGCGCCGCAGCGGTGTGCGGCACGAGCAGGAGCGCGAGTGCTGCAGCGATGCTCGCGATGACGAGTGTAATCTTTGTGGCAAAAGTGTCAGTAAGCATAGATTATCGTACGCGCACCGTCCCGGTAAATTCTTTGTGGAGATTATCGGTGTACTGCCACTCTCCCGTGGCATCAAAGGTAAATTCCCAGAATTCCAGGGGCTTGAGCGCGATGCATGAATCAAACGCGCTCTCGCCGCACGTGTCTCCCCCACGCGGATACGGGGTCCCCGACGAAGCGACCCAGAGATCACGGATGGAGTTGTTGGTGAATCGCACGGTGTCGCCCTTCTCTATAGAGAGTGAGCGAGGCTCGAAGCCACGATCGGTATAGGAGACGAGCGCCTGGAATCCCTTGCTCTCCTCCAAGACCGCCTGCATCGTCGGCGTGATTTCGGGTGCGATGATATCGCCCGAGGCAGTGGTCTTGAGATCGAGCGGTGAGGGTGCGGCATGCTCCGTCTGCGAAGCGGTGCCCCACATGCCCGCGTGCATAGTGCCGATAAGCGAGAGGACGAGCAATACGCCGATCAGTGCGACAAGTGCGCCGATCAGATTCCTGATACTCAGGTGCATATCCACTATTGTATCGCACGCAGAAGCTAGTGCTCGTTGAAACTCGGCGTGATGAGCACATCGAAGGTCTCCGTGATGTCGTCCACTCCTGAGAAAGACTCACACGTGAGTGTGTAGCGCGTAAGCTGCGTGAGCACAGTGGTCTGCACACCGGCAGATCCCGACGTAAGGCCGGTCCAATTCTGGCCGCCGCCACTCACCGCGCAGCTCTCCGCACCCGTGACCTGCCAGTAGAGACGCGTCCTATCGCCCGAGCGGATGACTGCCGGCTGCGCCTGCAAATGGCCCGTGAGTCCGCCCGGCAATTCGTCGAATTCCACAAATTCGATACCGCCAAATTGGCATGCCGACTCACCCGCGACGCAGTAGGAGGGCGCACTACACGTGTCGATGGTCACCGTCTCGCAGGAAGCATCCGTATAGGTGATGTCATCATCGGAGCAGGCATAGAGCGGCGCGCAGGTGACGGTGACCGTATCTGCGCTTACATCTTCGTAGGTGCCACCACCAACGCCCGTGCACGAGATCGAGTAGTTGGTCGAGCTGTTGGCCGTGACGGCGACTGAGCCTTCGGTCGCTCCGCCGGTCGAGAAGCCCGTGCCGGTGCAGGAGGTCGCATGCTGACACTCCCACTCCACCGTCACCGTCTGCCCCTGTATCACCGACGAGGGCGATGCGGAAAAATCGCACGTAGGCGGCGGCTCGGTCACGGTGACCGTGGTCGTGGCGTAGGTAGTCCACGAGGTGAAATAGGAGGTTTGTGCACGCGCATAAAAAATGTACGTACCGGCACTCAAAGGCGTGAATGTGTAGTACTTGTGCGCGTCAGGATTCGTCGTCGCTCCGACGCCAGTGCCGAGCGGCTGGTCGATGTTGTCGTGCGTGAGCGTGTCGCCTGAGCCCGCAGCAAAGGTGGCATGGATGCCGGTCGATTGCCCCACCTGAATCGACGTCGAGCTCGCGCTGATGGTCGCGCTCACTGCCGGCGGTGGCGTCACGGTGAGGGTCACGGGACAACTCGATGTCGCGCCATATATATCGGTCACGAGCCCCGAATAATTGGTCGTTGCCGCGGGTCCGACACTGGTCGAGCCGCTCGCACCCACGTAGCCGATGGAATTTATATAAAAGGTATCCGCATTGACCGAGGAGTAGTGGAGCGTCGTGGAACTGCCGTAATTGAGCGGGTTGTCATCTATCGTAATCGTGCACGAGGGTACCGGAATGTACGTGATGACGACAATACCGGGTGCACCTCTGGTGGGGGCCGAAGCAGATCCGCCCTGACCACCTCCACCACCGTAGAGGCCTGCTGCACCTGCGCCAGCGTAATTTCCACCACCTCCACCACCACCGCCGGAGCCATGAGTCGCATCCCACTCCTGCCCTGTTCCACCATCTCCACCCAGTCCACTCGTGGCACCGACGCCTCCCGCGCCACCGGCGCCACCGCCGCCGGCACCACCCGCCCCGCCCGTATTCATGTTGGGATTTATGCTGCCATTTGCACCGTCACCACCTGGTCCACCAGCACCACCACCACCGGCGCCCGGAGCATTCATGGTAGCTGCGTTTCGACCGCCCGAATATCTCACGTCGCCTATACCGTTGTCAGCACGGCCGCCGCCGGCACTCGAGCCTCCATTTGCCAATAGGATCCACGCCGTGTGTCCCGCAGTAAACATGCCTGAGGGCCCTCCCTCGTTTCGATCATCTCCAGCGTATCCTCCCCACATACCTCCTTGGCCTACGACGTAGTCGAGTGCCACGCCCGGCGTGAGCGTGACGTTGCTGACTTTTGCGTACGCGCCGCCGCCGCCGCTGGCAGTCGCATACCCGGCCCCTGCACCGCCGCCGCCGCCGATCGCCTCGATCGTGTTATGCGCGTTGTTCCAATCACTGGGAACGGTCCACTGACCACTTGCTGAAGTGAGATAGATCCGGGTCTGGACCGCGTATGCATTCAGCGGCAGAGCAAGGCAGATAAACAATGCGAGGGCAACGTGAATGCGTGAGCGCATAATTATTGGACGCGTATGCTGACAGATTTTGATTTATCGAGATTGTTCACGATGATCCAGGTACCCTGCTGTGAGAAAGTGAATTCCCAGTATCTTCCCGGTGGGATCGTCTCGCATGAATCGAGCGGGCTTGATCCGCAGTCACTCACGCCACCCGGATACAATTTCTCACCGCCGGCGGCAACCCAGATATCTGAAGAGGAATTGTTGGTGAAGCGCACGGTCTCCCCGGCTTTGATCGCGGCGCTTTTCGGTTCAAAGCCGCGATTCGTGTACGAGACGAGCAGCTGAAAGCCATGTGGATTCTGTGCAGCGACATAATCCGAAGGCGTCGCCGGCGGCTGTGGCAGCGGGGCATCGGCAGCAAGCATCGAGCTGTCGGGATGAGACGCAGGGCGGAGCATTGCCCACGCCACGAAAGAGACGATGAGAAGGAGGAGCAACCCTACGAGATTGCGCGTACTCATGTGCATGCAAACAATTGTAGCGTACCTTTTTTCCGTGTTGCGCTAAAAGAGCGCGGATGGTGCATGCACCATCCGCGCTCTTAGGCTAAAGGCTAACGAGTGGCGATAAAGACGGCCGAGGAGAGTGGCGTCGTCGACGTACCCTTGAAGAGCTTCACGACGTACGTGCCGACATTTGCGTAGGTGTGGGTAATTCCGTACCCGATAGGACCACCTGATATGGTTGCGCCGTTCACACACTGCCCTGCGGTCGGGACAAGCGTGTCCGTTTTTGAATCGCCCCAATCGATCTTGAAGCCTGCGGCAGCACAATCATTACTATCAAAGCTTGCTGTACCGACGAGCGTGCCGCCCGTGTACTTCACGATGATGCCCGTTGTCTTTATTGAGCCCGCGGACGTATCCGCATTGGTACCTGCGCCAGGGATCTTACTCATCATGGTCTTGCGGCCTGTGGCGTCTGCGCCGGATTCCACATCGAGAATGAAATTGGCGATGGCGGAAATATTACCTTTGCGGGCAGTGAGCGTCGAGAGCCAGTAAGCTTTGCCGTCGGCATCCGCAGCGCGATCAAAGAGTCGCTGGTACACATTCTCGATAAAGACGCCGGGATCAGCGGCATCAGGGAACTCCAGATACGGATTCCGCTTCTTTGCTTCATCACTCAAGCCGATGGCCTGTGCGATCTGTGCGATCGACATACCGCCCTTGAGCTGATTGCTCCAGTACTCGACGCCCGCAGCGTCTCCCGAGCGGCCAAGGTAGCCGAGGTAGAGCAACTGGATCTGCTCGCGCGCACTTGGTCCGGTGTTGGCAGTCGTGTTCGTTACGCCCGTCGTGGTCGGTGGGACCGTAGTGGTCGTGCCCGATGTTTTAGGACCCACGGTGATCGTCGCCTGTGCGACGATGTCGGTCACGCTGGAATTCGCAATACCGAGAATGATGCGGCAGTATTCAGAATCACAGCCACCGATGAGCGGTGCGCCCGCGGAGGTCTTCTTGAGCTTGGCGGTATAGGTGCCGTTGGCGGTGTAGGTGTGATTGGTCGAGAAGCCACACGACGTGCTGCCCGGCGCACAGGTCGCCGGTGAGAGTGTCGAGACGGAGGTCCCATCGCCGAAATCGATCGAGAATTCTGTAGCAGTGGTCGCCTTGAGCGCATAGAAGCCCACCGTGAGTGGTGCGGGACCTGCAAATGGCGTCACGCGGAGATTTGCGTCGCCGCGCGCACCCGTGCCCGTGCCGGACCCCGAGCCACTACCTGAGCCTGAGCCGCCACATGACATGAGGGCGCGCGTGCGCTTGCCGACATAGCCATACCCGGTCGTCTCGGCATTGCCTTCTCGTACAACGTCGTGATCATACTGCCACTTCTGCACCGCCTCTTCGGTGAGTGGGCCGAAATTGCCAGTCACGTTGCTGGTGGGAGCACCTGCATTGAGCACCTTCTCGGCGATGAGGAATCTCTGGAGCTTCGACACCTCGCCTCCCGTCGCGGCATCGGCGAGCGGTCGGTAGAGATCGCGCGCGAGATCGACGCAGTTGCCCTGCGAGGTTGCACCGACTGCCGTCGATGCCTGTGCGGTGAGTGCCGCAGGAGAGGTCCATTGCGTCAATGATAGTTGAGATTGGAGTGCGGTTACCTTGGCGAGGAGCTCCGCAATCTGCGACTGCACATCCGCCGCCGCGACAACGGGGACTGCACACATGACGAGACCTACCGCTGCTCCAATCTTTTTATACATAGATAAACGCATAAGGAATATAGGAACATTGTCGCACACCATCCGGGGCGTGCACGCCCCCGGTGTGTATTTGACACTTTATGAAGATCTCCGTACTGTTTATGAAGGAGTGCTAGTGGACTCCCGAGATGGAGGGTCGCATGACCGGCAACAGTTCGCACTTTGTTTCGCATACCTACGCGTCCAATACTCAGTCCCGCGTGTTTGGCATCGGCAAAGATCTCGCTGTGCAACAGGTACCGAGTGAGGCCCCGTGCACGGCGGCTCATCCAGCACCGCAGCTCATCACCCTGACGACGGGACCCACGCCCGTCCGACAGGTCGAGCCTCGTCGCGCTCCGCGACTGCGCCCGCCCTTCCCGTGGACGATCACGGTGACGCTGAAGCGTTGGGCAAACGGTCGTCCGTTCCCGAGCGATGCGGACGCACTGCGCGTTATTGAGCAGTGGCAGCATGATCGAGCGACGCACGGGTTCCGCGTCTTCAAGCGACGTCCCGATCACTACTTCGGGCACGACGGCACCTGGCCGGAAATCATGCTCGTCGGCACCGGCAACTACCAGCTCACGACCACGCTCGAGATGGTCATGGCACTCGGCAACTTCGTGGCAATCGGCCTCGGCCAAGAGCGGTTCAGCTTCCGATGCGGCGGGACACAGGCGCACCACGAGGTACAGCGCGTTGCTCCGGCAGTCGTCTAGTCGCGGCAGCCACAACGCAAAACGACGGACCCACGGTCCGTCGTTCGCTTTTTTATACCGACCTCTTACTTGCGAGAGGCAATGATGTCTTCCTGCACATTTCTCGGCACGACAGAGTAGTGCGAGAACTCGAGGTTCGGGACACCGCGACCCTCAGTGAGTGAGCGAAGCTGTGTGGTGAAGCCGAAGAGTTCCGAGAGCGGCACCTTGGACGTGATGACACGTGCCTGGCCGCGCTCGCCCATCGCTTCGATGGTGCCACGCTTCGAGTTGATCATGCCGGTCACATCGCCCATGAACTTCTCGGGGACGACGACTTCCAATTTCATAATCGGCTCGAGGATGACAGGCTTTGCCTTCTGTGCAGCATCCTGGAATGCGTTGACCGCGGCGAGCTTGAAGGCGATTTCGGATGAGTCGACATCGTGATACGAGCCATCGTAGAGATCGACGGACACGTCGACCACCGGGAAGCCAGCGAGGACGCCGCGCTCCATCGCCTCTTTGAGGCCCTTCTTGATCGGCTGGATGTACTCCTGCGGAATCACGCCGCCCTTGATGTTGTTGATGAATTCGAAGTGGTCTTCGCGATCGACGTTGTTCTTGATCTTCTCGCCCTCGACGAGCGGCTCGAGCGGCTTCATCTTGATCTTGACGTGACCATACTGACCACGACCGCCGGTCTGCTTGATATGCTTGTATTCCACATCTGCGGTGCCCTGGATGGTCTCGCGGTACGCGACCTGCGGCTTGCCGGTCGTCGCCTCCACCGAGAATTCGCGCTTCATACGATCGACGATGATGTCGAGGTGGAGCTCACCCATGCCTGAGATGATGGTCTCCATCGTCTCTGGATCAGAGTGCACGCGGAAGGTCGGATCTTCGTCGGAGAGCTTCGAGAGCGCGATACCCATCTTCTCCTGGTCGGCCTTGGTCTTCGGCTCGACGCGCATTGAGACGACGGGCTCTGGGAAGACGATCGATTCGAGCACGATCGGGTGATCAGCGACACAGAGTGTGTGACCTATTTTGACCTCTTTGAGACCGACGGCTGCGGCGATTTCGCCTGCGTAGACTTCTTTCACATCCTCGCGCTTATCTGCCTGGAGGCGCACGATGCGGCCGAGGCGCTCCTTTTTATTGTTGGCGGCGTTGTAGATGGTGTCGCCCGCAGCAATCTTGCCAGAGTACACACGGAAGAAGGTCAGAGCTCCCACGAACGGATCCGTCTGGAGCTTGAAGACGAGTGCGGAAAACGGTGCCTCGTCAGATGCGGCACGCTCCTCTTCTGCACCGGTATCGGGATTGACGCCCTTGGCTGGCGGAAGGTCGAGCGGCGACGGGAGGTAATCGACGACCGCATCAAGCACGAGCTGCACGCCCTTGTTCTTGAGTGAGGAGCCGGTCAGCACGGGGAAGATTTTGTTGGCGATGACACCTTTGCGGAGCGTGGCGCGGAGGACTTCGAGGTCGATCTCCTTGCCATCGAGGAATTCCGCCATGACGGCGTCGTCACACTCGACGATGCGCTCGACGAGCTCAGCGCGATACTTCTTGGCATCGTCCATCAAATTCGCTGGGATGTCGTAGGCGATAACATTCTTGCCCATTTCGCCTTCGAACTTGTAGGCCTTCATGTTGAGCAAGTCGATCACGCCTTCAAAATTTTCTTCGAGACCGATCGGGATCTGGAGGCGCACCGCCTTGTTCGAGAGACGATCAAGAATAGATGCGTATGACTTCTCAAACGATGCACCCGTACGATCGAGCTTGTTGATGTAGCAGATGCGCGGCACTTCCGCCTCTTCGGCGTAGCGCCAGTTGGTCTCGGACTGCGGCTCCACACCGGCGACGCCGTCGAAGACGACGACCGCACCGTCGAGCACGCGCATCGAACGCTTCACCTCGGAGGTGAAGTCGATGTGCCCGGGAGTATCGATGACGTTGAAGCGGACCTTCTTGGAGAGATCCGTGCCCATGTACGACGGATTCCAAAAACACGTGATGGCGGCGGCGGTGATGGTGATGCCACGCTCGCGCTCCTGCTCCATCCAGTCGGTCACGGTGTTACCCTCGTGCACTTCGCCGATTTTGTGGCTCTCCCCCGTGTAGTAGAGGATGCGCTCAGACGTGGTGGTCTTACCGGCATCAACGTGAGCGACGATGCCGAAGTTGCGCACTTTCTCGAGAGGATAATCGCGTGACATAGAGATTTATAAATTTAAATAATCAAAAGAAAAACGCCCTAGGCGTGTCAGTAATGTACTGGAAACGACCCTAAAAAGCAAAGGGCTGCTACGACTCACCGTCTGTATCGGGAGCGAAGAATTCGAGCCAGATGACTTTGCCAAATACGAAGAGGAGCGCGAGGGCGAGAAGCCCCAGGGCCGCGACCCCGAGCATGAGGAGCGGAGACATGCCTCTATCTAAGCATGTCTACGGGTAAAAGCTACGGCTAGTTACACACGTGAGACTTCGCACCGATGGTATAGTGAAATAGCGAGGCAGAATTAGGGTTAATGAGATTATTCAAAATATTTCTATGCTTGAGAAATGGGGTCTGCGAAGAAAAGGGCCTGAGAATCAGCGGCAAAATCCTGTACGCTCGGAAAATGTAGGTCAACAAAATTCTGGAGGTCCTGAGGCTTTGGACCCACATTGGCAGCGCCAAGTACACATCCTCGGAAGCACACCATTAAATGCGGCGAATGTCGCTACCCTGCAGCAAACGCTCGCAGCTATGCAGCAAACACTCGCTGGTTTGCAAGCACCATCTACTACAGCGCAGCGTGCTCCGGAAGTATCCCCCGCCCGCGCAGAAGCTGCGGGACTCTCGATGCCAACATCTTTGCCAGAAGATATGCGCCAGTGGTTCGAACAGCTTGGGGTCAGCTACATCGGAGAAAACGCTGATGGTAATTTCATATTTGAGCACAAAGGTAAGAACGGCCGTATTCATGTTGACTCGAAAACGTTCAGGAAATTCGACGAAGCACCAAACCATCGAAGTGGTGGGAGAATATTTGGCGGTCCCGAACGAGACGAGCGCCTGCGACTGCCGGGAGAATCCAAGGAGGATTAACTAGAAAAAGATTTTTTACCACTCAATCAACGTCTCGCCCTGCTGCTCCAAGTAGTCATTGGTCTTGGAGAAGGGCTTGGAGCCGAAGAAGCCGTTGTATGCGGAAAATGGGGAGGGGTGTGCGCTCTCGATCACGAGATGCTTGCTTCTATCTATATGTGCGCCCTTCTGCTTGGCGTAATTGCCCCACAATATAAAGACAAGCCCCTCCCGCTCATCATTGAGCTTTTTGATCACCGCGTCGGTAAATCGCTCCCACCCTCTTCCCTGGTGCGAGCCCGGGCTCCCCGCATTGACCGTGAGCGTCGCATTGAGAAGCAGCACGCCCTGCTTGGCCCAGCGGATCAGATCGGGATCGCGATTAACCTCTTTGCCCAAATCACTTTCTAATTCTTTGAAAATATTCTGGAGCGAGGGTGGCGCCTTGACCTCCGGCGAGACGGCGAAGCAGAGCCCGATCGCCTGCTTCGCGCCGTGATACGGATCTTGGCCGAGTATCACGACCTTTACCTGGTCGAATGGGGTCGCATCAAATGCGCGGAAGACATTGGTCGGATGCGGATACACCGTCGCGCGCTTATATTCTTCGCGCACAAAATCAGACAGGTCTTTGAAATACTCCTGCTCAAACTCTTCGGCGAGTTTCTCTTTCCATCCACCACCGATCTTTACTTCCGCCATGGCGGCATAGTATCAAACTGCTCTGACCGTGCTGCGACTACTGCGCGTTAGTCGAGCCCCAGCGCTGTGCCAAGCGCGACGAACATCACCATCGAGAGCAGTACCCCGAGAACACTCAGGAAGCGTCTCTTGTTGCCGCTCGCCCCCCAGAGACCCGGTGCTTTTTTGAAGAACACGAATGCAAGATACGTTACCATAAACATAGCTCCGAACATCAGAAACATGAACAACGGATCCTTCTGCGGATCCAGACTCGCCCTACTCGTGCCGAGAAAAGAGAAGAACACGATGAACGACAGCGGTAGGTACAAGATCCAGACAGCGATAAAGCTAAGCACCACGCCGCCCGCCGCCCGCACGAAAAATCCGAAAAGCTCGACAGCAAACGAACGCACAGGTGCGGACGCTGGGATTGACGAATCATTCATACGAAAATCGTAGCACGCACCGTGCGACCTAGTACATCATGCGGGCGCAACCAACGAAACGATCGCACTTTCCTTTGCCATCGCCCTCGAATACGGCAGTGTAGTGCTCACCGCACTTCCTTTGCAACGCTTCGTGCACCTCTTTCGGCCGTCCACACACTGGCTCTGTTTCGGCTGTTGGCTGGAAAAGCTCCTGCACAAATGCAGCAGCATGCGTCTCGCTCCGCATTGTCACATACGCAGCAGCCGCAAAGAATGCGATTACTACTACCAGAGATACGATCACGGCGCGTTTCATATGGTGATGCTCAGCATACAGCGATTATGTTACTGCGGAGATGAGTGATATCACAAATGGGATCACCACCAACGAAAGAAAGATACCGAGAGCGATGAGCAGCCCGCGCCTCCATCCGTGCGTTGCCCATAGACCGGGCGTTTGTCGCATCCGAGAGAACACGAGGTACGGTGTTGTTATCTCG
>CAZJEQ010000015.1:0-12818 GCA_964545165.1 uncultured Candidatus Saccharibacteria bacterium | reverse complement strand
AGAGAGCCGGAGCACCATTGGATGCGCCGAGAATCGTGAGGTTGCCGAGGTTGGCGATACCCGTCGTGCCCGTACCGGTGCCAGTACCCGTACCAGTACCTGGAGTCGTCGGGAATGACGAGCTAAAGGAGAAGGTCGTACCAGCTGGCATTGCCGACGAGATGTCGCAGACGACCATCAGTGTCGCAGGACCCTGTGAGCCACCGACCGCGAGTGCCGGTGAGATCGTGTAGGTGTTCATACCAACAGCTGGCGACGTCGTCGCCGTGCCAAAATTGGCAACCGTCGCGCCGAGGAAGTTCTGGAGGTGACAGCTTGTAAGATTCGAGAGTGAGCCATTGCCTGAAGCAGTAAACTGCAACGGAATCGACGAGACCGCGGTACCTTCAGACGTCGAGTTCACCGTGATAGTGCCCATGTTGACGTTGTCAGCACCCGCAGTGAAGGTCGACGACGGTGAGGTCGTGATGGTCACCATATTGGGGGTGACTTGTGCTGCCACGCTTCCGGCGACGAGAAGGGTCGCAAGTACAGCGGCACGCACGTATGATTTTTTGGTCATAACAAGATTGTATTAATGTGTAATAAAGCTAATAGCGCGTGCCGGGAACGCGTACCATGCAGTAAACAGCAGTGCCCATTAAGAAAGGATGAAGAGAGTTCATGAACGTCGACTCCCTGCCGTACGGAGAAAGACCCCGCCAAGGCGGGGTCTTTCGAAAAAAGGCACGCAGGCAGCAATTAGCCGCGCTTGTGCATGAGGGAGTACACGCCCGCAACGCCTACCAAGACGTAGACGATCCATTCGAGTTGCGGTGCGCTGCCCAAGATCATATTGACGACATTGAGATTGGTGTCGATAAACCCGCCGATGCCGACGAGTCCCCAATTGATGGCGCCGATGACCATGAGAATCCATGCAGCTTTATGCATATTCATAGTGGAAAAAGGAGTTTGGTTGATAAAGATCGACCAATGAAATACCTGACTCCTTAAGTATCGCGCTCCTCATGAATTCAGCCAGCGCTTCATGCTACGATATGTGCATTACTTATAAACCAACATTTGTATGGTTGCTGTCAATTATTTAGCAATACTGCTGTGTGGCGTCGCCGCGATGGTACTCGGCTTTCTCTGGTACGGGCCGCTCTTCGGCAAAGTCTGGATGAAAGAAGCTGGCATGTCGCCAGATATGATGGACAAGGCAAAGCATGATCCGGCCGCAAAGCGCGCGATGATGCGCAGCTACGCGATCATGTTCCTCTCATCGCTCGTGATGGCATATATCCTCTCGCATGTGCTCGTCTTTGCGACCTCCTACATGGGCACGAGCGGTGTCATGGCGGGCCTCTCAAGCGCCTTTTGGATGTGGCTCGGCTTTATCGCGACAACCTCGATCGGCTCCGTCCTCTGGGAAATGAAGACCTGGAAGTACTGGATGATCGTCGCGGGCTACTACCTCGTCGATCTCTCGATCATGAGTATGATCCTCAGCTACTGGATGTAAAAAGAAACTAGAGAAACGAGTTCGGGCGGCCCATGGGGCCGCCCGCTTGTTTTGTCATGCCAACGCTTTCGCATCGCGCAGAGGTGGCGTGAGGATGTAGCCGTCGAGCTTCATCAGCATCACGTCGAGATCGAACGGCAAGAATCTGTCCGGCTTCTCCAGGCTGACGAACACGAGATGCGTGTTGCGCTTCAGCGGACTCGTCGGATCGCGCAGTTCGACGCGGAATCGAGTGCGGCAATGCGTGCACGATGGCTTGGGGCCAAAGTTTGCGCCTGTCGCGTCATCTGACTCCGCCGGCCCGTAGATCACCATCGCTACGACTGCGATGCATCCGGCCGCACGCATCTCATCGATGACGCGCATTTCGCCGCAGAGGTCGCCGTGCTGGCGCGGGCCCTCCGCCTTCTTCGAGTTAGCGCCCCAAAAGGAACGTAGTGTGCCGTCGGGCATGAGCCCGAGCGCTGCGCAGCCGTAATTTGCGCCGCGGTAGCTTTTAGCTTTCCGTTGCGCCTCCGCGGCCAGGCACAGGAGTTCTGTCTTGTGCAACTCGCAGTGAAGGACGCGGTCGGCCATGACGTGGTCGATGAGCCGCTCGCGGCGACTTGCTCGTCTTGTCATTCGATCTCTCCCTGGCAGTCAAAAACCAAACGAACTTTATTATGCATCCTATTTATGGTGATGTCAAATGTATTGCCCCGCTTTCACTTCCCATTCATGCACCATCCGTATTCTTATCGAAAGCACAAGCTCCTTGCTCGGGACGCCCCGCCCTATCGATGGCGGGGCATCGGTCCCGATGGTAATAGATTAGTAAATAAATTATCCCGGCGGACGTGCTTTGCCCCATTGATCATCAGTCTTGTCACCATGAAATCACACACCATGCTGATCGATACGGAAGTATTGATCATGTAAGCCGGGGAGGCGGGAGTAGCTTAGCTACCTCGCCTCCCCGGCGCATAACACAGCCTCGTTCACCGCCAGATTTCACGACGACAGATAGTGACGCTGACGCTCGACGGGTATGCTGAAAGCTTGCTACTATGGGCGGCATGGCACAGAAGATTCGGAAGGCAGTGATTCCAGCGGCGGGCTACGGCACGCGCTTTTTGCCTGCGACCAAGGCAATGCCCAAGGAGATGCTCCCCATCGTCGACAAGCCGATCATTCAGATAGTGGTCGAGGAAGCGATCGCATCCGGCATCGAGGAGATCGTGATCGTGACCGGCTGGAACAAACGCTCCATCGAAGATCACTTCGATTTCCCCTACGCGCTCGAGCGCTACCTGCGCGACAACGGCAAAGACAAGCAGGCAGAAGAAGTCAGCAAGATCGCGAATCTCGCTAATTTCGTGTATGTGCGACAGAAAGGCCCCTACGGCAACGGCACGCCGATTTTGAATGCGCGCGCCGTGATCGGCGACGAGCCCTTCGCCATCCTCTGGGGTGATGAATTCATTCACGCAGATCCCCCACGCCTCAAGCAGATGATTGATGTGTGGAACAAGTACGAGCAGCCGAATATTTCTGCCGTGCGCGTGCCGGAGAATCGTGTCGACAAGTACGGCATCGGCGACGTGACGCCCATCGACGGCAACGTCTTCAAGATCAACACCATTATTGAGAAGCCCAAGGTCGGCAGCGCACCATCGAATCTCGCGACGCACGGCGCGTACATCATGACGCCGCGCATCTTTGAGATCCTTGCGGAGACGCCGCTCGGCCAAGGCGGCGAGCTCTGGCTCGCCGACGCCATCGCGACGCTCGCCAAAGAGACCGACGTGCAGGCGGTAGAAATCCAGAATGGTCGCTACTACGACACCGGCAACAAACTCGAATACATGAAAACCGTCGTGGAATTTGGGCTCAAACACCCCGATATCGGAGATGAATTCCGCATGTTCTTGAAAGGTCTCGACGCTTGACCCCACACACGGGCCGCCGTCTTTACCGCGACGCAAACGCATGCGGTGTAGCGCGTATGAACGAGTAACCGTGTGAGGGGTTGACTCCCCTCGCACGTGAGCGATAGTTGTCTGTATGAACACACTTTTTATCGTGCTGGCTTTACTCGTGGCGTATCTCCTCGTCTCGCTTCGCGTCGTCTGGCAGTACCAGCGCGGCGTCGTCTTTATCCTTGGTAAATTCCAGAACATCTACGGCCCCGGATTGAAGCTCGTCTTCTGGCCCTTCCAGACCATGACCCGCGCTGATCTGCGCACGATCACCATGCAGATCCCCTCGCAGAAGATCATCACGCGAGACAACGTCTCCATCGACATCGCGGCTGTTGCGTACTACCGCATCTCTGATCCGGAAAAGTCCGTCATGGCGATCGAGAACGTATACAACGCGACGAACCAGATCTCGCAGACGACCGTGCGCAATGTCGTGGGCCAATTCACCCTCGATCAGCTTCTCGCGGAAACGCTCAAGATCAACGAGCAGATCAAGACGGTCATCGATGGTCACACCGAACCTTGGGGTGTGGAAGTGAGCGCCGTCGAGATCAAGGACATACAGCTCCCAGACAACATGCAACGCGCGATGGCCAAAGAAGCCGAGGCCGAGCGTGAGCGCCGCGCGAAGATTGTTGCGGCCGAAGGTGAATTCCAAGCAGCAGTGAAGCTCGGCGAAGCGGCCGACATCATGCAGGCGCATCCTGTCGCCTTGCAGCTGCGCACCCTCCAGACAATGGCGGAAATCTCCGTAGAGAAAAACTCCACCATCATCTTCCCTGCGCAATTCATGACGACCGTGAGCGAAGCGCTCAAGACGATGAAACTCGACGCCGGCAAGTAGCCGCAGCCCAACAACATCAGCGAGCGGAGGCCGGAATATAGGTATTTTGGAGTGTCTCGCAGGTCCAACAACCTCCAACGAGAGGGGTGGGAATGAGGGTTTTTGCCGTGTTCGCCGGCCCAACAGCCCCAGTGAGCGAAGGCCGGGAATATAGGTATTTTGGGGTGTCTCGCAGGCCGACGGGCCGAGAGGCAGCGCTCCGCCAGCAGGCGGAGACAGCGACCCCAAAATACCTATATTCTTGGCCCCGCGAGCCCCATATCATGAAATCTTCATCTTCATGGAGTACTGTTAGAGAAGTTAGAAGTTAATCCCGGCACGAAAAAACTATGAAAATACTCTTAGTAGAAGATGAACAAAAGCTCTCGGCGGCGCTCTCGCGCGGTCTCGGTCTTGAAGGCTACACTGTCGATGTCATCCCCGATGGCAAAAAGGCACTCACCCGCATCTCGCTCCACCGCTCTGATTACGACATCATTATTCTCGACCTCATGCTCCCCGGCATGGATGGCTACGAGATCTGCAAGCAGGTCCGCGAGATGAACATTACGATTCCGATTCTCATCCTCACCGCGCGCAACGAGACAGACACCAAGGTCCAGCTCCTCACCTCCGGTGCGGATGATTATTTGGTCAAGCCGTTCTCATTCGCGGAATTGGTCGCGCGCATTCGAGCGCTGATGCGCCGCCCCAACGAATCCCTCCCCGAGACACTCAAAGTCGGTGATCTCGAGCTCAACCCTTCCGAGCGTCGTGTGACGCGCGAGGGCAAAGAGATCCCGCTCACGCTCAAAGAATTCGGTCTGCTTGAATTCTTTATGCGGCACCCGAATCAGGTCGTGAATCGCGAAGATCTCCTCAATCATTTGTGGGACTTCAATTATGTGGGCTTTAGCAACGTAGTGGACGTGCATGTCAAAAACCTTCGACGCAAACTGGATGAAGGGAATAGCAAGAGTGTCTTGGAGACGATCCGCGGAATCGGTTACCGCCTTAGCGACTAAGTATCGCTTCGACCCGTTTTTCCGCACTGAGATCAACGTCGTTGCGCTCCAGGTCGCCTTCGCACTGTTCGTACTCGGCATTGTCGGGACGTTCTTCTCACTGCTCTACCACGACATCTCCCGTGCGATCATCGACGGGATCCGCGCCGCAGTCGCTGGTGGCACCATCGCAAATCTCGGTCCTGCAATTGTGACGCAGATCGAG
Organism: uncultured Candidatus Saccharibacteria bacterium; assembly: GCA_964545165.1. Classification (GTDB taxonomy): domain Bacteria; phylum Patescibacteriota; class Minisyncoccia; order Phycocordibacterales; family UBA2100; genus UBA10103. The sequence continues at coordinate 7,297 of CAZJEQ010000015.1, read as the reverse complement.
GACATCAAGACGCACAATCTCTGGACGCTGGTGGGTATAATTTCGCTCTCGACGATTCTCTTCGGGTACATCATCGCGCGCGTCACGCTCTCGCCAGCACGGAATGCCCTCGCCTCGCAGAAACAATTCATCGGCAACATCGCACACGAGCTCCGCACGCCGCTCAGCGTCATCAAGACCAACACCGAAGTCGCGCTCCTTGATGAGAAGATGTCGCCGGACATGAAGGAGACGCTCAATTCCAACGTCGAAGAGCTCGATCGCATAAGCGAGATCATCAACAACCTCCTCTCCCTCTCCGCACTCGTAAAGCCCGAGCGCATCGAATTCACGGCAGTCGATCTCTCGGTGATCGCTACCGACACCATCCAGAAATTCTCGCCACTTGCCAAGCGTGGCGAGCACCAGGTGACCCTGCGTAAATCCCCCGCCATCGTCTGGGGCAATCCGACGGCGCTGCAGCAGATCGTCGGCAATCTGCTCAAGAACGCCCTCACCTACACCCCGCGCGGCGGCCACGTCCGTATCACGGTGGAGCCCGCACCCAACAATCAGGTGGAGCTTATCGTGCAGGATTCCGGCATCGGCATCGCGCGCAAAGACCTTTTTAGAATATTCGAGCCTTTTTACCGCGCGGACCCCTCGCGCACCAAGGGCGCCGGTGGCACGGGCTTGGGGCTGGCCATCGTCTCTGAGCTCATCAAGATGCATCAGGGCCGCATTACTATCCGTAGCGCGGTCGGGCGTGGCACCACAGTCTCGGTGAGCTTCCCGGGCGCACACGCCAAGACCCCCGTGGGTAACGAAACCGTTGATCACGACGGCCTCAACGAAATCGCCGTCGACTTCTCCACGCGTCGTTAATCAAATGGTACGACCGCCTTGAGGGCGGTCGTCGCCAGGCATATCTGCTACGCCTGTTTTCTGTGTGTCGCGATTTGGATCACTTCGGGCCGCGATGGCCGCTTTTCGCTCGCGAGCTTCGAGAACAGCTTCACGATACCGGCGAGAAACTCGCCTGCTTCCGTGAAGCGCTTGACGTATTCCTCGACCTCCTCTCGCGGCGCAAGCTCGAAGATCCGCCGGATTTCTTGCGGCGGCCAATCCACGACAAGCGACCCCATCACACCCTTGAGCATCGAATCGATAATGTCCTTGCGGCGTTTCGGCTGGTAGCGCTCGGTCTTTACCGCCGCCGTACCGACTGCGGCCGTGAGCCTGATCGTGCGATCGCGGATGAACTCGATCGCTTGCGTCGAGCTGAGCTTGCGGGTCTTGATGACCTGCAGCAGGAGCTTCTGCAGCGCATGACAACGCTGCGTGGGTGTGAGCTCTTCGCCTTGACGAGCGCCAATCAGCTTGCCGTCCGGAATAAAGTCCGAGAAGTGGATCATCAACTCCTCGAGCTCACCGGGAAGCGGTGGCTTGATACCACCGAGGTGACCGCCGATGGTCGCCGGCAGGCGTTTATCGCGCGCGAGCTCCGGATCGAGCAGCGTCTGCAGTTCGGGCGAGAGCTGGGTGAGGTTCCTCCGCAGGTACAAGAGTGATTCGGCCATGCCGAACGACTCTGCAATCTCGCTCACCTTCCAGCCCAAGCGTTGCAACTCGGCGATTTCGTACCCCTCTTCGAGCGCCGTGAGATCTGCCTGTCCCTTATTCAGGAGCGAGGCATCCATCCGGTGGTCTTTCTCGTTCCTGTAGATGGACACCTTCACGGGCACGGCGCCGACATGTGCGAGGAGCGCTCCCTGTTGCCGCGTGTGGCCGCTGACGACGAGGAAGAAGCAATGGGCATACTTGGGCGGCAACTTGACCCACGGCGCGAGACTGCAGGGCGTGATCACGAGCTGTTGCCGCACGCCGCGCGCTCGAATGCTCTCGTGGAGCTCGTCCACGCGCGCCTTGCTGATGTACTGGCGCGGATTCTTGGGATCAGGTGCCAGGATTGCGGGGCTGACGTAGCCCGACGCGTTCTGCTCAGTCCACCATGCAAGCGGAGTATTCGAGATTTTTACTTTCTCGCCATCCGGAAGTTCGACGGTCGTGAGTTCATTTCGAGCCATGGCGCCCTCCTATCGGCTGCTGGCTGGTTGTTGTACGCGTTTATGCTATGTACTCATTTAACGATACACCCTCATGAATCCCCGTCTATCCGCTCAAAATAACAACATAATCGAGGTCGCTTTCTTGACGCGCCGCTAAGTTAACAACACTATAGGCTAATTCGTGCGAATTAGCCTATATACTGAAAGGCATGCAATCCTTGGAGCGAACTCTGAAAGCGCTTGCCAACGGCAGACGGATCGCCGCCGTGAAATACTTACGCGGCGGGAAAAGCGCTTCCGTCTCCGCGCTCGCGGATGTGATTAAGCTTTCGTTCAAATCCACCTCTCGTCATCTCGCGATACTCACCGGAGCAGGCATCCTCGAGAAGAAGCAGGTCGGCTTGGAGATGATGCACTCACTTGCCAAGGATCGACACCAGCTCGTGAACGATGTTTTGAAACAACTTTGACCCCAATTCCTTATAGGCTAATTCGTGCGAATTAGCCTATAGTTGCGAGAGGGGGGGGTTAGGGGCGGATGCCGGCTTGTTCGAGATAGTACTCGAGCGTGTGGATCCAATCGTCTTCGCCTTCGGGCGAGCGGCGCTTCTGATCGAGCAGCCAGCGGATGTAATCCTTGTCGGTATCCACCACATCGGCGATCTTGCGGCCTTTGTGTTTGCCGAAGCGGAGCGTGGTGAAGAGGAGTGGCCGCGATGAGATGTTGATCATCTCCTCGATCGCCTGCTCCTCGGAGCCGTATTCGGCCGTCATTGATCTCAAGAGATTCTCAAACACCCCTTCGAGCACCTGTACATCCCCCATCGCATCGTGCGCGACCGCCTCCACCTCGATCCCCATAAAGTAGCGCAGGTACTGCAGCTTGTACTGCGAGAGCTCCTCATCGGGGTCCATGGCCTTGGCGACCTTGTACGTACAGATATGCATCGCGGGCGTAATCCCCTCGCGCGCGAGCATCCCGAGGTCAAACGCCGCATTGTGTGCGACAGCGATCGTATGCTCGTGCTCGAAGAGCGCTTTGATATCCGCATAATCCTCGCTCTCTTGAAAATGCGGCCGGCCCTCGAGCATCTTCTCAGTGATGTGGTGCACCGCCATCGCCTCCAGCGAGATCGGCACGGCAGTGCGATACGTGGAATTGACCAGCGCATCGGCGACGCCCCGCTCCTTCATCGCGAGCTGGCACAAGCGGTCCTTGCTCCCGATGCCGGTGGTCTCTGTATCAAAAAATACGACTGCCATAACCGCAGTCTAACCCGCCCTCTCCGTTCGCCCAAAAAACTTGACCGCTGGCGCTTTTTTATGGGTTTGGTATACCGATTGCGCCAGCTTGGCCTGGTATCAGGAGGTATGGATGTGTTGTTTATGTTGGATTAGAGGATTAATGGTTCGCGTCAGGAAAGCATTGCGCTCTTTCTGTCGAGGATCTCCTCCACCACGTAGACACACTTCTGTATCAAATATAGAAGAGCGAAAAGCAGTGTTGGTATCAGCTCTGCGGGACATGCCCGGTACGTCTGTTAGTAAGCTTTATGCGACCCTACGACATAAAGGCTACTCTTCGCAGAAGATGGTGCAGCGCGACCTACGCAGCCTGATTGTACAAAGTGTTGTCTACAAGACGAGTGAGAAGCGATGGACTCGTTATCACCTCGTGACTGAGCGTTGAGTACTGCTCCCGGCCGTCGGCCGGGAGCTTCTTTTTTCCGCCAAATGAAGCCAGATGATACCTGAAACCATTTCTGTCACCGATATCGCAACTATGATGTACTTAGCCCTATACCGCGCGGATGCTGCTTTAAGATCTTCAAAAAGCTTGCTCCATTATCACGACTCTCCCAGGCGCCTTCGAGATGCTGCTTAATCGCAGGGATATCTTTTTTAACAGTGCTGACCCAAAGGTTTGGATCATACTCTTGAACACGGAGCATATTATCGACATCGAATATGGGCCCAGTGCCTTTGGCGCGGATAAGCGCAACGGGCTTGTCTGCTGCCATTCTCATCCCTAACTCAAAGAGTACATTTGGATTATGTTCTGTCAGATCGGCTAGGACTATATCCGCTTCGAGAAGATCATTTACAATCGTGGCCTGAATCACATCACTACCCTGCCTTCGGGCAGTTTTAGCAATAAATCCCGCGCCGGTAACCGCTTCTTCTAAGATACTCTCCAATACTTCTGAAAAGAACCCCGGTGCGTGCCGATCATCCCGTTCAGAAAATGGCATTATGATAAAGCACGTAAGTGACCCTTCTGTTGGTTCTTTCGGTTTTCCCACCGTCACCGTCGACTCTACATTTTCTGACTTGCCGGGCGAGGAGCTTATTTTGCCGTTATAAGAAGATCCAATACCAAGAAAGCGGCAATTCTTATCAAAGAGCTCTACGAAATCCGCATGTGCTGATTCAACTAAATCAAAATGTGTTTTCAGCACATTGGACAAGAACTGCATTTCCGGAAGATTATTTCCCCCGTAGTATTCAACTACGCCTTTAAATAAAGGAACGCTCAAAAAAGCTTCGAGGAGCGCGCCATCCCTATCGTTCGCACTTGAAGGATAAACCGCTTTCCTTCCCAAAGGCGTCAGCTTGATTGTTTTTGTCTCGCGAGTCCCTTCCGTTAAGCCGAAGTCTCTTGATGCGGCAGTGAGATAATAATAATTGCCAGATCGCGCTCCTAATTGTAGGGCCGCCGCAACCTGGTCCGTTGCCCATTCGTTTCCTGCGTTATGCTCCTTTATCGCTTCTGCGACCCGCAGCGCTTGCTCAAGTGTCTTCCGAGGGAAAGATTTTTCTGCTCGTTTAGTGTTGTTTTCTACCATATGTTCCTTTAAGGGTTCTCCAAAGATTAACTGTTTAAAGGAACCTCGGCAAGTAACATCCGCACGGCATTATTTGAATAGCTCGCGAATACTCACGTTCAATGCCTTTGCCAATTCGCAGAGCGTCTCCAGGGTGGGATTTCGCTTTGCATTTTCGAGCCCGCTTACATAGCTCTTATCTTTATTTAGTCTAGATGCCAACTCTACCTGAGATAGCCCGCGAGCTTGTCGCAAGGTTTCGATATTTCTCCCCAGCATCTGTCTGGCCTCTTTACTTGTCATAATTATCCACATTTTACTGTATTTACCGGATTTTAAGTTGCACTATAATACAACATATTAGTACAAGTCCGCGAATTACTGGTAAAATTCTGTTATGCGCACTACTCCTACCCTGTTCGAGTCAACACTTCCGGTAGATTCAGGTAGTACTCAATTTGTGCGAAAAGCGCCACAGCAGTTACTAAAATGGATTGGCAATAAGCAGCGATTTTCAGAACAAATTTCAACAATATTTCCTCTTCAGTACAATAAATACATTGAACCATTTGTAGGTTCAGGTGCTGTATTGGGAGCAATGGCTCCTCGAAGAGGCATTGCTGGTGATGCTTTGAAGCCGCTAATAGACATGTGGATTCTCGTTCAGAAAGACCCAGAGGCTGTACATGGACATTACGAGTCGACTTGGCATGAATTTGAAAGCGATCGCAACGCAACCTACAAACGAATTTTGGACTCATATAACGCAGCACCCAATCCGCTAGATCTGGTATTTATTTCGCGAAGCTGCTACGGAGGAGTGGTGCGTTTTACTAAACAAGGAAAAATGAGTACACCGATCGGGGCACATCGTCCCATCCCCCCCGGCTCGTTTAGAGCGCGCGTGGAGCTTTGGCGAGAACGAATTGTCGGCACAACATTCCTTCACTCATCATTTGAGCACACGATGGATCTTGCAGCTGCCGGAGATCTCGTATACTGCGACCCACCCTATGTGGATTCGCAGGCAATACTATATGGCGCGCAAGCTTTCAAGCTCGATAGGCTGTGGGAGAAGATAGACCAGTGCAGATCACGTGGAGCAAAGGTTGCACTTTCTATAGATGGCCACAAGAAATCAGGATCAAAAGTGATCGATCTGAATCTTCCTCCTGGACTATTCGCTCGAGAAATTCTTGTCGAAGGTGGATCATCGATGCTCCGAAGATTCCAGAAGAAAGATCAGATTATGATCGGAGAAGATGTTCGCGATCGGCTACTGTTGACGTGGTAATTCTGGGCCATTTTTTTACGATTTTAGGCCAGCGAGTAATCACCTCTTTCCCAAAAATTACTTCATCCACAAATCCCTCGTGCAGCATATCTACCATGCGGCAGAGATAAGATTTCCCACACTTCCACCAGGTAAAGTAGTCGTCGATGATCAGATAGTGCTTGATGTCGACTCCATCGCGAGATCGCAACTCTTCTATCTCGTACCCATCCAACATCGACTCATATACTCCGTCAGCGACCCTGCTTCCGAAAGTAGTGGTGCCGTAATATTCCTTTATCTCCCATAGAGCGACCGGGTTCGTAGTTGAAGGATATACGCCATCCACTCTTCGCGTGAGAGTTTGCAGCGGTTTCCCGTTTTTAGTCGCCACAACAACTCGCCTTGGGTCATGGTCAAATCGAGCTCGACCCAAATTTTGCTCAGTCAGTAAATTCACAATTCCGGTTAAGTACGCTGGGTGACGCTTATCCCCTTTTTGTTTATTGAAGGGTGTTGGAATTTTAGGCACAAACGTGGCGGAGAGTTTCTCAAAGACTGCCTTTGCAGCTTCTCGATCCATTAGATTCGGTTGTGCAATTTTCTTCAGGGTTTGTGATCGGTACTTGAAGTAGGATACTAGCAACTTGCCTTCAGTAGTGATTTCTCCTTGGGCGTTAATTAAATGTAGTGTCGAAAGACCGTGGGCTTTCAGACAATCGACAATTTGATCAATATCGTAAACGCTAATTTCATCGATACGAGAGTAGCCCAAAGTCATTGAGACCAGTTTTACTTGCGCCCAAAAACTCTTTGATTGTTTTAGATACTCCTTATTTGCGATCATGCCGAAAACCATACCATCAGCATTGCTGGCTTCCTAGGAGGATGCCGCATTCTTCGGATCGCTTAAACTGACTCCGACGCGATATCTATCTATAGAGCTTGAGCAACGGAGGCGGATTGAGAGTCAGATGGGAGGAGGACCGTGCTGGAGCCACGGGTGTAGTAGAGGCAGGCGCTCAGCATGCAGACGAGGACGAGGCCGCCTGTGGCCATCTCGATCGAGCGGGTCTTCACTCGTGCGTGGACGGCGGGTCGACGGGGCTACGCCCCTAAAAACGGTCAGAATCGTTGTGTAATGAGGGCTT
>CAZJEQ010000014.1:0-16080 GCA_964545165.1 uncultured Candidatus Saccharibacteria bacterium | reverse complement strand
GGAATCGTTTGAGGGCCGTGGGAGATGACCACGTTGATAGGCACCAGGTGGAAGCGCAGTAATGTGTTGAGCCGAGGTGTACTAATACCCCGACAGAACTCTCGAAAGGAATTGTGAGAGTCGCGTATGCTTTTTATTTGATTCATATTGATGTCATCTTCGTGTGCCAACGTGCGCGGAGTTCTTGAAGATTTTGTTCTGGTGCTTTGTCGAGGGGGTCACACCCGTTCTCTTTCCGAACACGGAAGTTAAGCCCCTCTGAGGCGATGGTAGTCGAAAGGCGAGAGTAGCTCGGCGCCAGAACAAAGCATTCAATACTCCCTAGCAAAAACACCGCATCGTGCGGTGTTTTTGCTTTCGAGTACAATAGATCCATGTCTTGGGCATCTCGACGACGTACTACCTATGGCTTCGGCGTCATCGTGTTTCTCATACTGGTGATCGGTGTGCCCGTTTTATATGTCTATCTCGTGCAGCCCAGCACCTGCTTTGACGGCAAGAAAAATCAGGGCGAGACGAGTGCGGATAAAGGCGGGCCGTGCCTCCTCCTTGATGAGCAGATGCTCTCGCCCGTCTCAAGCCTGTGGTCGCGATCCTTTCGTATTCGCGACGGCTCCTACAATGCGGTGACCTATATACATAATCCCAATGACAACGCGGGCGTTCGCACGGTGAAATATCGTTTTGGCCTCTATGACAGTGGCAACGTGCTTGTCGCTGAGCGACGAGGCGAGACATACATCATGCCGGGCACGCTCACGCCGATTTTTGAAGGCGGCATCGAGACCGGGCAACGTGCCGTCGCACGCACACAATTCGAATTACTCGAGCAGCCGAAATGGGAACGACTCGATAATGCCGCGCTCGCGATACGGGTGAGTGATCGACGCGTCGAGGGGCAGGATGTGGCTCCGCGCATGAGTGCGCGCATTGAGAACACCTCGGTGCGCGACGCGCATGATCTCGTCTTTGTCGCGACCGTCTTTGATCAGGCGGGCAATGCGTTTGCGACATCCAAAACAACCCTCGCGATGCTTCCTGGCGGCGCGACCGATACCATCGTCTTCACCTGGCCGGATCCCTTCGGCGTTACCATCGGCTCCATCGATATCACGCCGTTGGTTGCCCCGAGCGAGCCGCGCGTGCGCTAGGTATGGCGCAGACGATGCAGCGACTGCGGACACTCTTTTCCATCGACTGGGCCCTCTTGGGCGCGGCGCTTTTTATCGCGCTCTTGGGACTCGCGACGATGCATAGCTATTCGGTGGAGAATGCCTTTTTTGAACGCCAGATTGTGTGGATCGTGGTCGCACTCGTAGTCTTCTTCATCGCAAGTATTCCAGAGTATTCATTTTTGCGGCGCACGCCGGTTGTTGTCGGCATCTATACCGCTATTATTTTCCTCCTCGCACTCATTTTTCTCGCCGGCTCTGTGATTTTGGGCTCCCAGCAGCGCTTCGATCTCGGTATCTTTTTCGTCCAGCCATCGGACCCGGCGAAGCTCGCGCTCGTCATCATGCTGGCAAAATACTTCGCACGCCGACACGTGGAGATCGCGCACTTCCGCCACATCTTCGTCTCAGGTGCCTACGCAGGGCTCATCTTCGTGATGGTGTTTCTGCAGCCTGATCTGGGAGGCGCGCTCATCGTCGGCGCCATCTGGCTCGGTATGGTGTTGGTCGCGGGTATCTCATGGAAACATATGGCCATGCTTTTTGCGACGGCACTGATCCTCGCGGCATCAATGTGGGTCTTCGTCTTGCAGGATTACCAGAAGGCGCGCGTCATGACCTTTATCCACCCGCTCGCCGATATTCAGGACACCGGCTACAACGCGTATCAATCGATGGTCGCGGTGGGTTCCGGCCAGTGGACGGGCAAGGGCATCGGCTTCGGCACACAGTCAAAGCTGCAATTCCTCCCCGAATTCCAGACGGACTTTATTTTTGCGGCGTACGCAGAAGAGTGGGGATTCCTCGGTGTGATTTTGATCTTCGGTCTCTATGGCATTGTGATCACGCGTATTCTTTCGATTGCTGCGCATAGTGCAGACAACTTCGACTCGCTCATGGCGGTCGGCATCGCGGTGTACTTTCTCTCGCAATTCACGGTACACGTCGGCATGAATATGTCGCTCTTGCCGATTACCGGTACGGCGCTCCCCTTGATGAGCTACGGCGGCTCGCACCTGATTACCGAGTTTGCGGCGCTCGGCATGTTGATGAGTATTCGTCGTCACGCACGACCATCGCTGCAGTCGCGCTACGAGAACGAGATCGTTCCTATGTAGTGCGGTAGATATCCGAGGTCGCCTCCACCATCTCCTTGAGCGGGAATCGTCCGCCACTCTCAGCGATTTTCGGCGCGCGCGCGACCGATTCGATCGCATCAGCGAGCGCGAGCGCGTTTTTGGCAGGGACACGGGCGGCGACGTGGAACTTCTTCGTGAGGTCATCATCGATCACGTCGGTCATCACTGCCGGGAGCCCCGCAGCGCCTGCCTCAAGCAAGACATAGGGCGTGCCCTCTTTTATCGATGGCAGCACGTAGGCATCAAAACCCGCAAGATTCGCCGCCGCATCGAGTACGAAGCCGGGGAGAAAAACGCGATCGCTCAAGCCAAGCTTCGCGACTTGTTTCTCAAGCGCCGCGCGCTCCTCGCCCTCGCCGACGATGCAGTAGATCGCATCGATCTCGCGCGTATGGAGTAGTGCGATGGCATCAATCGCGTAGCGCAATCCCTTGTTTGCGGTCAACTCTGCGATCGAGACGAGCCGAATCGTTTTCGCAGTGAGCGTCGGGGCGGGGAGTGCGCCAAACATGCTCGCAAATGCTTCCTGAGGCGGGCGCAATCGCGGCGGGGCGATGCCGAGCGGGATATGCGAGACCTTCGCAGCGATGCCGGGCATGCGGCGCGCGATGCCTGCATCCGTCTCTGAGACGACGATCACGTGATGGGCGAGGAGTGCGGTGAACCAGCTGATGAGGTAGATACACGCGCGTGCGAGGAAGAAGCGACGCTCCTTGAAGGGCCAGCCGTGTGCCGTAAAGACAATGCAGGGGACGCCCGCGATACGCCCCGCGAGGGCGCCGAGCGCCGCGGCTTTTGAGCTATTGAGGTGCAGGATGGCGGGGCGCGCGCTCTTTATCAAATCAAGGATCTGAAAGAAGCTTTTGATATCAGAAATCAGTGCCACGTCACGTGCGAGTGCTGGGATTTGGCGTGCGCGGATCGCGTCTTGTCGCAGCAGTTCGCTCAGGCGTCCCTCGACGCCGAAGGCGAGTGCGGGGGTGAACTCATTTTGCGGAAGTCCCTTGGCAAGGTCGTAGACGTAGCGCTGCGCACCTCCCCAGGTGGCTTTGGTTATCAGAAATAAGACCTTTTTTCGGCCGAGAAGGGTTTCTTGATTCATACTCGCTACAGTGCCATGATACCGTACAACTATGACCCTCGTGCCGAAACGGGAGTATGTAATCCTCCTCATCGGAGACCTTTTGGTCTTTACTGCCTCGCTCTGGCTGACGCTTTTTGTACGCTATCTTGAGGTGCCCACCTCGGTGATTTTTCTCCGGCACCTCATTCCGTTCTCGCTCTTATTTGCGCTCTGGGCTGTCGTGTATTTCGTCGCGGGTCTCTACGGGAGACACACACGACTGTTCCGCAGTCGCTTGCCGTCGCGCATTTTGTACACGCAGACGGTCAACATCGCGCTCGCGGCGCTGTTCTTCTTCGTGATCGCGCCCTTTGGACTTGCGCCGAAGACCATCCTCCTGCTGTATCTCGCGATCTCATTTCCGCTGATATTCGTATGGCGCGCGATACTCTTCCCGCGTGTCCCGCGTACCGCCAAGCTCTCGGGCGTCCTCTTTGCTTCGGGGAAAGATGCAACCGCACTGATTGAGGAGGTGAAACATGATCCGCATGCGCCGTTTAAATTCGCTTACACGGTCGACACCAAGACCGCGCCCAATCACGAGGTCATCCAGCGCATCTGTCGGGTGGCAGAGGATAAGGATGTTAATTTCTTAATTGCGGATTTCTCCGATGCTGCGGTCGCGACCGCACTGCCGATTCTGTATGGCACCGCCTTTCACAAGCGAAATTTCGTGCTCGTGGAGGCCGCCGCCGTGTACGAAGAAATGTTTGAGCGGGTGCCGCTTTCCTTTATCAACTACGAATGGATTCTGGCGCGGCTCAGTAGCTCACGACTCTACGATGTTTTGAAGCGCGCGCTTGATGTGAGCGGTGCGCTCGTGATCGGTATCATCTCGCTCATCTTTTACCCGTTTGCTATTCTCGCGATCAAGCTCGACGACGGGGGCGAGATCTTTATCACGCAGGAGCGCATCGGCCGCTATCAGCATCCGATCAAAATTGTGAAATTCCGCTCGATGAGTGGCAACGACGAAGGCAAGTACGGTGAGGGCGGTAAGAGTAAATTGCACGTCACACGTGTCGGCAAGTGGCTGCGCATGCTGCGCATTGATGAGCTCCCGCAGATCTGGAGTGTCCTCAAAGGTGATCTTTCGCTCGTGGGGCCGCGCCCGGAATTACCCGCGCTCGCCAATCAATACAGCGCACGCATCCCGTACTACAACGCGCGACACCTCGTCGCACCCGGGCTTATGGGATGGGCGCAGCTCAAGCATGATCGCCATCCCCATCACGGAGCGGATATGATCGAGACCAAGGAAAAGCTCTCGTACGATCTCTACTATCTCGAACACCGCTCACTCTTGCTCGACATTTTCATCCTCATTCAGACGATTCGCATCGTCCTGACCGCGCGAGGAAGCTAGTGTATAGTGCGGATATGAAGAAGGCGGTCGTCACGGGTGGTGCAGGATTTATCGGGAGCAATCTCTCGCATGCGCTCGTCGCTGCTGGATGGGAGGTCCACATCGTCGATATCGATCCCGCATTTCGTAAAGATTCACTGCCCAAAGAAGCGCAGCTGCACATCCTCGATGTACGCAATACCGAAGCGATGGAGCGCGTTTTCGCCGGCGCGGATGTGGTCTATCACACTGCCGCGGTGCCGCGCGTGCCGTACTCGGTAGAGCATCCGGTCGAGACGACCGATCAGAACATCACGGGCACGGTGTCGGTCTTGACTGCTGCTGCCAAAAGTAAGGTGCGCCGCGTCGTCTTCTCCTCATCCGGCTCCGCCTATGGCGACCAGACAAGCATGCCGCTCAAAGAGACGATGGGCGGAAACCCGGTGCATCCCTACGGTCTCCAGAAATATGTCGGTGAGATGTTTTGCGCGATGTGGCCCTCTCTTTTCGGGCTCGAGACCGTGAGCCTCCGGTATTTCAATGTGTATGGTCCGGGATTGGATCCGACTGGTCCGTATGCGCTCGCGATCGGACGGTTTCTGATGAATCGCAAAAACGGTGAGCCGATTACGATTTTCGGTGATGGCTCGATCACGCGCGATTTCACCCATGTGCGGGATGTGGTGCGCGCGAACATGCTGGCGGGCGAGAGTGCCAAAGTCGGCAAAGGCGAGGTCATTAATGTTGGTGCTGGTCGCTCGACCAGTATTATCGATTTGGCGAAGATGTTTGGCGAGGGCGAGATTGTCTTCGCCGCGCCGCGCATCGAAGCGCATGATGCGCTCGCGGACAATGCGAAAGCGCGGGAGCTGCTCGGCTGGGAGCCGCAGGAAACACTCGAAGGAGGGATCGCAGAATTAAAAAAGCTCTGGGGGCTTCTCTAGCATGATCCTCGACGGCCGCGCTATCGCACGAGAGATGTATGCGGAGCTTGCTCCGCATTTTGAGCAGGTGGGTCGCACCGTGCGTCTCGGCATCCTGGTCGTTGGGGTGAATCCGGTCATCGAACAGTTCGTACGCATCAAGACCCGTGCCGCTGAACAGCTGCACATCGACGTCATGCGAGTGGACCTGCCCGAGGTCGTGCTCACGCACGAAGTCATTGCCGCGGTCCACGAGCTCGCCGGCAAGACCGACGCGCTCATTGTGCAGCTGCCGCTCCCGAAGCATATCGATGTGAATGCCGTGCTCGCGGAGATTCCGGCAGCGAATGATGTCGACGCGATCAATCCGCACCACGAAGATGATCCGGCGCATGTGAAAGCGCCCGTCGCCCTCGCGGTCATCGAATTGCTCGCGCGCGGTGGCGTGCAGCCGGGCGGGAAGCGTGCGGTGGTGATCGGCGCGGGACGGCTCGTCGGTCGACCAACGGCAAAATTACTCGCTGATCTCGGCGCGCACGTCTCGATGTTTACACTCGACGAGGGATCGATCGATGATCTGAAAGATGCTGACATCGTCGTCTGCGGCGCAGGCAATTCCGGATTCGTAAAGCCTGAACACGTGAAAGACGGCGTCGCGATCATCGACGCCGGTGCCTCAGAGCAGGCAGGGGTCATCAAGGGCGATGCTGATCCGGCATGTGCGGAGAAAGCTGCGGTATTTACCCCGGTCCCTGGGGGCGTGGGGCCCGTCGCGGTCGCCATGATTTTTAAGAATCTGTTGGATTTGGTCAGAAAAAGCTGATTTCTCGGGCTATTGCGGCGCTCGGCTTAATCCGTATACTTCCGCCATGGCAAACAAGCGCTTTATTGCACTCATTATCTTCCTCGTGGGCGCACTCGCGGGATGGTACGTCTATTCCTCACATACCAGCGGCAAGCATCCCTTCAAGCTCGGCCTCGATCTCTCGGGCGGCACCCAGCTCGTCTACCGAGCCGACCTCGCCGCACTCCCTTCGGCAGATGTCGAAGAATCGATGGCGGCACTGCGCGATACCATTGAACGTCGCGTAAATCTCTTCGGTGTTGGTGAGCCGATCGTGCAGACCGAGCACGCGGGTACGCTGGCAGGCGCACCCGAAGAGCGCCTTATCGTCGAGCTTCCAGGCATCACTGATACGCAGCGTGCAATCGCGCTCATCGGCGAAACACCGGTGCTCGAATTCCGTTTGCTCAAACAGGGTGCGGAAATTCCCGAGACGCTCACTCCCGAAGCACTCAACGTCGCCTTCGAGCCTGCTGCGCTCACCGGCAAAGAGCTCACCTCGGCGCAGCTCCAATTTCAGCAACAGCAGGGGACGGTGAATCAGGCGGTCGTGGTGCTGCAATTCAATGCAGATGGTGCGCGCAAATTTGCTGAGCTCACCGGCACAAATGTCGGCCGCTACTTCGGCATCTTCCTCGATGGCACCCCGATTTCCGTCCCCATCATCCAGGAATCGATTCCCAACGGCACGGCCGTGATCTCAGGGAGCTTCTCACCCGAGGCGGCAAAAGAACTGGCGCGCAATTTGAATTACGGCGCGCTCCCAGTCCCGATTGATCTCATCTCGACGCAGACGGTCTCGGGGACACTCGGTGCGGAAGCGGTGCACGACGGGCTCATGGCGGGCCTCATCGGCGTGATCGCCGTCGCGATCTACATGCTGCTCTGGTACCGCTTGCCGGGCTTTCTCGCGGCACTCGCGCTCCTCCTCTACATCGTGGTCAACCTCGCGCTCTTCCAGCTGATCCCGGTCACGCTCACGGCGGCAGGTATTGCGGCGTTTATTCTCTCGATTGGTATGGCAGTGGATGCCAACGTGCTCATCTTTGAACGTATCAAAGAAGAATTGCGCGGCGGTAAGTCGACGACGGAAGCCATCCATGACGGCTTCGGACGCGCCTGGCCGTCGATCCGTGATTCCAACATCTCGTCGATCATCACGGCCATCATCCTTTTCTGGTTTGGCACGTCGATTATCAAAGGCTTTGCACTCGTCTTTGGTCTCGGTGTCCTCGTCTCGATGCTGACTGCCATCACCGTCTCGCGCACCCTGTTGCTCGCGCTCGGTATCAACGCCAAGCACGGCTTTACCCGATTCCTCTTCGGCTCCGGCCTCTCTCACTAATATGCACATCGTCAAACACCGCGCGGTTTACTTCACGATCATCAGCGTCATTACGATCGCGGCGCTGGCGAGCGTGATCATCTATGGCCTCAAGCCGAGCCTCGAATTCACGGGCGGTACGCTTGTCGAGGTGAGCTACGAAGGCGTACGCCCATCGCACGAAGCACTGACGCAGAATTTCGAATCAGCAGGGTTCGAAGGCTTCTCGCTGCGTGAGACAGGGGACGACGGCTTTACGCTTCGCGCGCACAATCTCACGGCTGAGCAGCGTGCGCAGCTCCCATCGTACTTCGCTGCGCCTGACGCTATCGCGCATATCGATCAGCTCACCGAAGTGGGTCCGTCGATCGGCAAAGAGCTGCGCAACAAATCCTACATCGCACTCGCGCTGGTCCTCCTCTGCATCCTGCTCTTCATCGCCTTTGCCTTCCGCAAAGTCTCGAAGCCGGTCTCAAGCTGGGTATACGGCCTCGTCGCTATTATCACGCTCGTGCACGACGTGATCGTGCCGGTGGGCTTCTTTGCTGTGCTCGGCTTTTTCACTGGCGCTGAAGTCGATACGCTCTTCGTAACGGCGATTCTCACGATTCTCGGCTTCTCCATCCACGACACCATCGTCGTATTCGATCGTACACGCGAGAATCTGCGCCTCAATGAGGAACATCATCGCAAGGAACCGTTTGAAGAGACAGCAGGTCGCTCACTCAATCAGACACTCGTGCGCTCGATCAACACCTCGCTCACCGTCGTGATCACCTTGCTCGTCCTCTACGTATTCGGACCGCACTCGACCGCGAATTTCGCGCTCACGTTGCTCGTCGGTATCGTCGCGGGTACCTTCTCATCGATCGCACTCGCGACCCCGCTCCTCGTGGTGATCGAGAAGCGATGGGGGAATTCGGGCAAGAAGTAAGCCATCCAGTCAGCTATTGACAAGTACTGATACAATTGATACAATCTACCCATGAATCGTTCTGGAATCCACTCTGCATCATATGCCTATGCAACCTATACCTATTACGGGAGGCATCTTGCGATTTAATTCCACCAACTAAGTTCAGTCGCAGAAGGCCTCCCTCGGGAGGCCTTCTGCTTTGTGCGCTGGAATCTGCATCGAGCCTCGATCTAGATTCCAACTCGCAATTGTGCGGTTGGGTGCAAGCGTAAAGAGCCTGCACTGCTCTTTACGCTTGCACCATATTGTTAGAAACGGGAGATCGTCATGAATCAGGAATTTCGCCTCCGCGTTGGCATCGTCGGGTTCAACGGAAACTTCGGTCGGCACGCATGCGTACTGCTTGAGCGCTTCGTGAAGAATGTCGAGATTGTCGGCTTCGAACCTTCTCTCTCGGACGTGTCTTACACGCTTGAGGATGTGTGCGCGTGCGATGCGATTATCCTCGCAGTACCACCGCGCGCGTATGAGCAGGTGATCAAGGAGATCGCTCCGATCATTCGCCGGGACAATCCCAAAGCCATCATCGTCGACATCGCAACCGTGAAGGAACATCCCCTTGACTTGCTCAAGCGGTACGCCCGCGACCTTTCATGGCTCAGCACTCATCCGAACGGGGGTCCGGGTGGATACGCGAAGAAAGGCGGGAATGTTGAGGGCGAACAAATCGCTTTTGTTGGCAGCAACAACGTTGCCGATAGCGTGCTGTCGGCCATCCGCGCCTATGTTCAAGGCTGCGGATTTGTGGTCGTCGATATGAGCGCCGAAGAGCATGATCAGATTTCTGCTCAGTCGCTCTACCTAGCGCATCGCACGGCCCAGATTCTCGGGGAGGCCGGTGCGAAGCGGGTCGCGTTCAGTACGGCGTCTTTCAACGCCCTGATGGATGCGCTCGAGATGGTCATTAATGACAAGAAGCTTTTCGAGGACGTTCGTCGCTACAATCGCTTCTGTCGGGAGATGGACATTCTGTTGGATCAGGCGGAGGCCCGAGTCCTCCGTCCTCGAAAGACACCTCTCCCGCCTCTTAAGGCTCCCTACGCGGCTGACTAAGCTGCAATGCTGACAATCACACGCAAGCGAAGGCGCCGGCCAGGATTTCGATCCTGCGTCCGGCGCTTCGTTTTTTATATACAAAAGGAAAGGGCGGCGACAGAGTGTAAACACTCCATCGCCGCCCAAACCCATATCCGTCAGATCAGTCCCTTTTCCTTCGCGAGCTTGATCGCGAAGCTCAGCTGATTGGTGATCGAGACCAATTGATGTGCCACCACGGGATGATCGCGAAGTTGGATAAGCCGCGCGAAGTCGTCGTGACAGATCCGCCCGTTGGACGTATCGATTACGTGGTTCGACATGTCGATCAGTAGTGCGACGTATTCCCACTGAGCGTCGGTGGTGCCGTAGGGCGCTTCAATGGTCTTCCTCTGATTGGTTTGCGACATGGCTACTACTACTTCTTCAGAAGCGTGGCGAGGCTGGCCGTGAGCTGTGCGCTGTGGCCCGTGGGATCGGTGAGGACGAATTTCTTCACCAGATTGGGGAAGAGCTTGTCCGTAACAGCGTTGAGTGCGTCCACGGTCTCGTTGCCGTGGTAAGTCACGTGCTGCACAGCGGCGCGAAGCTCCTCGCGGTGGAGGCAGATTGCCTGCTCCAGGTGTTCAAGCGAAGTCGTGAGCACGCCGAGCGGGATCTTGCCGAGCACGGAGCGATAGACGAACCGCCGCTCAGTATCCGCGTCGCCGATATCGAAGTAACTCTGGGCATTGATGACGACGAGCGCCACGATTTTGCGAGTCGGATGCCGATTCAGAAGCTCGGCGTACGCAACCATGTTGGCGATCTGGTGGACTTCGAACGCATCCGAAGCCCGCAACGTCGCGTTGTTCACGAGCACCTTCGAGTCGGCGCCATTGGCGAGCACGACGAGCAGCGGCTTTTGCGCTGACTGTGTCGCGCTCGGGGCATTCCCATGCCAGCCCACATTGCGGCTCTGGCGGGATGCATTGTTTGTTGAACCCCAGCTGCTATCAGCCATCGTCCCTCTCCTCGTTGGATATGGGTGTGTGAAAGAACAAAAGAACCGATGAGCGGCGCTTCTGTTCGGTGAACTTGCAAGTTTCCAAACAAAAACCGCCCTCATCACACAAACGAATGTTCGTGTAATAAGGGCGATTTTCTCGC
The DNA here is from genome assembly GCA_964545165.1 of uncultured Candidatus Saccharibacteria bacterium. Taxonomy (GTDB): domain Bacteria; phylum Patescibacteriota; class Minisyncoccia; order Phycocordibacterales; family UBA2100; genus UBA10103. The sequence continues at coordinate 5,050 of CAZJEQ010000014.1, read as the reverse complement.
GGTGCCACCTTAATTTATCTCTTACCGACTCCGTCGAAACGACATCGGTTATCTCTATAACGGGAGATCCCGGATTGCCACTTGTGCAGCAACCTCCTCACCGGGCCCAACCCCCGACATGTCGGGGACCCAGATCAATGGATGTAACTTCCATTACTTTACCCAGCCGCCTGGGTTTGTCAAACAGCGTAAAAAGAGAACGACGGCAACCCGAGAGGAGGGCTGCCGTCGCTTCGTTTGTATCGAATCAGTGGTCGTGAGTTGGCCAGGAACCGAGCACCCGGACGAACGGACGTCCTTCGCTGTCAGGAGCGACAACCGTCCTGAGTCGCGTGAGGGCGTCTTTGCCGGCGCGTGACGACTGGTGCGCATCAAACTCGCAGAAGAAGACTGATTTCTCCTTCGAGCCGAGACGGATACGGTCCATCGACGACATGTCGATGCCCTGGCACCCGATCATCGTTTGTGCGGTCGACAGTGACATCGGCTTGTTCGGAACAGCGAAGATGATCGCCGTCTTCTCGCCGTTCTTCTGGTACGGCCGGGCCTTGTGATCGAGCACGAAGAAGCGAGTTTTGTTGTCGCTCGAATCCTGCATCTGCTCCCTCCAGAGCTTGAGGCCGTACAACTTGCCGGCGAAGGGCGAGGCAAGAATCGCTGTGTCCTTGCTCGACAGTTCACGAGCCGCGAGCAGACGCGCCGCCTCAGCCGTGCTTGCAGTCGGCGTAAGAGGCGTGAGCCTCGTACTTGCGATGCGCTTCGCGCACTGGCTCAGCGCTTTCTCGTGCGATGTCACGGCCTGAATGTCGCCGAAGAAGGCGTCAGGATGGACGAACAGACTGAGGTCGATCGGCAGCGTGAGCTCGCCAATGATCTTGGCGCGCTGACGAGGCAGGTGCGCCCAGTAGCTCACCACCTCATTGACGAAACCAGCAGCGTCGTTCTCGATCGCGACAATGCCGAGACAGCGATGCTTCTCGGTCGCCTCGAGCACTGCCTGATGCGTCGGCAGCAATTCGATGTCGATCTTGCCGTGTGCTTCTGCAAGGTACGGCCATTGTGCGGCGATTGCTGCAGCTTCGTGACCATTCGTGCCCTGAGGGCCGAGGGCGTACATCTTCATGTCCATTACTCCCTGGTTCGATATTCAAGCGGTAAGAACAGTTTCGGGCTTTTGACCCGAGTCTTGGTCGAATAGCTTCGGCAAAGACTCGGACCAAAGAAAAAGCCCCTCGGAGAGGGGCCTTTTCTGTCGTTTTCGTGGAATTAGACAGTCGCCCCGGATCGCTCGGTAAAGAAAAAGAAGGCGAATGACTTCTGGGACTCCATACAGAGACTCTACTGCTGACCACAGCCCCGGTCAAGGCACTGTTGACAGCCCTACAGAGGGGCGTAATATAAATCGCATGACACACAAGCAGTCCATTCTCGTCCTTGGACTTCTCCTTACCACTTCTGGTGGAGGTTCTGCTTGTCTCTAGGTCGACGACATAGAAACAAGGAGGCCCTTCACCAGAAGGGCCTCCTCTGTTATGCAGGTGCATAACGATGTTCTTTGAAAATTTCACAGAGTGTTCGGCTACCTAGGCTCTTTTCGCGCGCGGCGTGAGCAGTGCCTAGGTAGTCGAATCAGCGGCACCTAGTATGGGAGAAGACAAGTCATGGCAAGAAAAGAGCCTCTACCTTCTGCTCGTCAGCTTGCCGAACTCGGCGACACCCCGGGTCCGGTCGGCGAACCCCACCTCCCTGCGGGGAGCAAACAACAAACTCATTCCACGCCGCGCTCGACCCCCGGGCGGATTTGGGAGCCGGGCCAGAGGCCCGCGCCCTACGACGACGTCGATCCGAAATTCGATGCCAACCGGCTCAATCCGCGGCATCGCAGGTAAACCACAACACTGGAGTTAAGGCCAATGACACCACACACCTCAACCCCGGTGGCTGACGAGTCAGTCCCACCGGCCGTGCGTCGCATCTTGCGGCGTCCGCACAACTTCTTGCCCACCGAGCTTCGCCTGGTGCAAGGCTTCACCGGAGCCTATGCGTATCTCTACATCGACCCGAAGACCGACAAGTGGGTATTCTATCGATTCCTCGCTGAATGGTCCGAGGTCTCGGTGATCAAGGAGATCGCGAGCATGAGCACTTCGGGCAGCTTCGGTCACTCCGATGAGCCGACGGTCGCCGGGTTCTATCTCGTCGTGTGGGTCGATGCCGAGGGTCACGTCGTGGCCACGGAAGAGACTCGTACGCTCTCCGCACGAGAGCTCGTGGCGGCCGCGGCTCAGACAGTCATCGCCGCCGCGCATATCCGGGCTCGTCCGGACTACGTGCAACCGAGTCCCGGCGACGAGCTCGCGTCGCACGCATCGCGCTGACACACAGCACTCTGTGAATCTCGTCCGGATGGGTGATTCGTCACCCATCTATGGTCATTAATTGAGACCATCTGATCTTTCTTTCAAATCGGCCACCAACACATTCTTGTGTTTGGTGGCCTTTTGATTTGGCATGAGAAGTATTAGAGTGCCGAGACGGGATGAATGTTCCCGCATGCACAAGAAGGAGAAAGCGCATGGCGCAAAGCAAAGTGTCTCGCTACGAGACGCCGATACCGTTTCGCCCGGATCCGTTCGAGGAGATCCGCAACCGCGATGTGACGCGGGCGCAGCTGATCCTGGTGGGTCGCAAGACTGGCGATACGCTGAAGGGGGACATGCAGCAACCGATCTTCGCCACCGATGTTGGGCGACGGCAAAACCGTCGACTCGACGACCGGTCGGAGCGCAGTGGTCTTCGCGGTCCCGGCACGCTCTAGCTGCACGAAGCAGCGAGCACACAAAAGGCGAGTCGACCACCTACTCGGTCGACTCGCCAAAATGATTTACATACGATTGTGGTATAAGAAAACATGCAAAAGATTTTGCTCGTCCAGTCGATGATCACCGAAGATCGCATTGAGCGGCAGCGCGCCAATTTTACCCGCGCGATTGATGGCACGGCCGAGCTCGACTTCATTTCCGCCGTCGACGAGAAGCTCTCATGGACGACACCCGAGCAATTATTGAAAGGGTACGACGGTGTGATTTTTGGCGGGTCCTACGATTTTGATTTTCACGGCGGTCGACACGAGAGTGATCCGGCGCGCATCATGTCGACGATTATTCTCGGGCGCTCGCGCAATATCGTGCGCTATGCGAGCGAGGTCGGCCTCCCGATTCTCGGCGTGTGCTTCGGCCACCAGATCATCGGCGAGATGCACGGCGGCATGGTCTCCAATGATCGCGAGCAGAGCAAGATGGGTGCGTACGAAGTCTCGCTCACGGAGGCAGGGAAGCAGGACACGCTTTTTGGCGATTTGCCCGAGACCTTCTATGCGCAGTACGCACACAAGGATAGTGTGACCAATCTGCCCGAGGGCGCGACGCTGCTCGCACGGAGCCCGTCGTGCAAATTTGCAGCGCTCCGCTATGGCGACAAGATCTACACCATGCAATTCCATCCCGAGGTGCAGAAATTCCGCCTCGGCCCCGAGCACCCGTCGCCGGAGAGCGCGCAGCTCGTACAGAAGTGGATCGAGCGCATTGTGTAGAAGCGCTACAATGGAAGGAGCGTAGATCGTTCCAAGAAAGCCGTTGGCCGCCGTACGGTGCCTTTTATGCCGTATCTCGGAACATCCAGCCGCTGCCCCCTGGGCTGCAGAGCGATTTGTGAGGGGTGCGTCGGCCGACGCACCCCTTTCGCTTGTCCCAATGGATGGCTTAATGAATGGGCGGCTTGACGCTCCTGGACGCCTCGTCTATACTCTGCCGACCATCGCTCCTGATGGCTTTTCTTTGAAGGCCGTGCTGGCCAACAAAGCCTGCCGATGCATCACTCGATGCGGAGGCCTTCAAACCGAGCGTATCGGGAGAGGGGATGGTTGATCGTTGACATTTGAATAGACAATCTTCTGTATCGGTCCTGTAGCGGGATACGAGCAGAAATACAATCTATGTAATTCACAAAGATTGGTAAGACTCGAATTTCCCTTAAGCCGGAGATTCGAGAAGCAATGCAACACACAAGCAAGAACACAAATAGAAAACAGATGAAGGGCCTTAGGAGGGTCTGACATCTGAGTAAAGGAAAGGGATAAGAGATGTATTAAAAGATGTACATTCTTTTGTTCCGTCCATCCTAAAAAAGAACTAATATCAAATTCGCAAGAGTTACTCATCTGTCGTCACGGATCCGTCCGTCGCGGTGATGAGGATAAATTCTTTTGCTTAGAGTTTGATCCTAGCTCAGGGTGAATGCTGGCGGTATGGATAAGGCATGCAAGTCGAATGGGTTTAGACCCATGGCAGACGAGGTAGTAACGAGTAGGAACGTCCCCCGAAGTCAGGCATAACTCGGCGAAAGCCGAGATAATTCCTGATGGTCTCGCAAGAGTAAAGGTTTACCGCTTCGGGAGCGGCCTGCTTAATATCAGCTAGTTGGTGAGGTAATGGCTCACCAAGGCTACGACGTTTAGGGGACCTGAGAGGGTGACCCCCACCGATGAGACTGAGACACGGCTCATACCCCTACGGGGGGCCGCAGCCGAGAATATTCGACAATGGGCGAAAGCCTGATCGAGCGATACCGCGTGGTGGATGAAGCGATTCGTCGCGTAAACATCTTTTATGAGGGAAGAAGTTATTGACATTACCTCATGAATAAGGGGCTCCTAACTCTGTGCCAGCAGGAGCGGTAATACAGAGGCCCCAAGCATTACCCGGAATCACTGGGCGTAAAGGGTGCGTAGGTGGCGTGATTAGTCCTTCTTTAAATTCTTCGGGCTCAACCCGAGGACTCGGAGGGAAACGGTCATGCTGGAGGGTGTACGAGGTGTGTAGAACTCTAGGTGTAGGGGTGAAATCCGTTGATATCTAGGGGAACACCGAAAGCGAAGGCACTGTACTGGCGCGTTTCTGACACTGATAGCACGAAAGCGTGGGTAGCGAACGGGATTAGATACCCCGGTAGTCCACGCCCTAAACTATGTCAACTGGCTTTCCGGAGTATC
>CAZJEQ010000013.1:0-19663 GCA_964545165.1 uncultured Candidatus Saccharibacteria bacterium | reverse complement strand
CTTGGATTCCAAAAGCCCGTTATCCTCTTCGTCGACGAGATCCATCGATTCAACAAAGCGCAGCAGGATTTCCTGCTCCCCTTCGTCGAGCGCGGCGATCTCACGCTCATCGGCGCGACGACAGAGAATCCATCGTTTGAAATTATTTCTCCGCTGCTCTCTCGTGCACGCATCTTCGTGCTCAACGAGCACACCGAAAAAGAAATGGAGAGTATCTTGAAACGCACGAAGCTCAAGATCCCGAAGGATGCGCGCGACTGGCTCATCGCACTCGCGCAAGGTGATGCGCGCCAAGCAATCACCTCGCTCGAAACCACCGAGAAGCTCTACGGCAAGATCACGCTCGAGGCGCTCAAAGAAGCGATTCAATCTAAGCACCTTCGCTATGACAAAAAAGGCGAAGAGCACTACAACACCATCTCTGCATTCATTAAATCGATGCGTGCGTCGCAGCCGGATGCCGCGCTCTACTATCTCGCACGCATGGTGAAAGCCGGCGAGGATCCGATATTCATCGCGCGACGCATGGTGGTCTTCGCATCAGAAGACATCGGTCTCGCGCAGCCGACCGCACTCGTCGTCGCTGATGCGGTCTTTCGCGCATGCGAAACGATTGGCTACCCGGAGTGCGCAATCAATCTCGCACATGGCGTCGCCTATCTCGCTAGAGTCGGAAAGAGTCGTGCCTCATACGATGCGTATCTCGAAGCGATGGCTGATGTCGAAGCGCATGGCAATCTCCCGATCCCGATGAAGGTGCGCAATGCGCCGACGAAATTGATGAAAGAGCTTGGCTATCACAAAGGCTACACATTCTACGACAAAGAGTCGTATCTGCCGGATCAGCTCAAGAAGAAAAAGTATCTGGAAGAATGAGTGATTTGTGTTAGGTTGCTGAGAGGAGGTGACTGTCATGAGCGAACACAACATTCAGCGTGTTGAAACAAGGCGCCGCACGCACGATGAGCTGGCCCAGCAAATTTTTGGAGACTGCGAGAAGTGGCAAGCGCTTCGCGATGCGTGCCGTGCGCGCGCTGCGGGTGTCGTTCATGCCGATAAGGCGAGCGATGCATCCGCGCCGGGCGGCATCACGAGTCACGTCGACGTCCCAGCCACTAAGCGCTAATGCGCACACATGCTGAAAGGCGCCGGTCAATCGATCGGCGCCTTTGCTTTTAATATCTTCGATTTTTTCGACTTGTTTGACGTGGCCTATAGGCAAGAGTTAACAAGTGCCAGTTAGTAGCCGAGCTGTTTGTCGACGAGCGACGGGAGCACCTCTCCCTTTATGTATGCACGGATGTTCTCAGTGAGCAGGGTGATCGCGCGATCCATGTAGCGATGCGAGAGCCCCGAGTGATGCGGTGTCACGATGACATTTTCCATATCCCAGAGTGGACTCGTCGCAGGCAGTGGTTCTGTCTCAAAGACATCGAGTCCTGCGCCCGCGATCACTCCCCCGTTCAGTGCATCGATGAGATCGGATTCATTCACGATGGAGCCGCGTCCGATGTTGACGAGTACGGCCGACTTTTTCATCAGCGCGAATTTTGTTTTATCAAAGAGATGCTTTGTTTCGTCCGTTCCTGGCAGCGTTATGATCACATAGTCTGCATCGGGGAGCATCGAGTCGAGCATGTCGGTCTTCTCCAATCGCTCGACAAAATCGGGCTTTCCTTTTCCAGATCGCGATACTGCAGAAACGTGCGCGCCGAATTGCTGTGCGAGGCGCGCCGCTTCCGTGCCGATTGCACCCAAGCCGACGATGAGCACGCGTGAATCACAAAATTCTTTGAGCGACTCATTTTTCTTCCACTCATGCGCACGCTGGGCGACGCTTGATTTCACAAAGCCGCGCGCGTGCATCAAGCAGAAAGTAATGATGTGTTCTGCGATCGGTGTCGCGTGAATACCCTTGGAGCTGCTGAGTAACACGCTCGATGCAGCGACCTCCGGCGTGAGGATCTTATCGACGCCCGCAGAGAATGAGTGCAGCCACTTCGCCTGCGGTAATTCTTGTATGTGCGGAACGCGCATGGGGAACGCGGCAACCACTTCTGCATCGGCATAGTGAGCGGTCGCTTCGGGTGGGGTAGCAACGACAATCTGGATATCGTCCCCCACGGCAGCACGGAGTGTTGTCTCATGGGCGCTCTTAAAGACATGGGGCCCGGGTTTCACACCGAGTGCCTCCTGATCTGCAGCGATGACAAGTAGTTTTCTCATCCCGGGCATCATACATCAGGTGCCCTTGAAATAATCACTCGCTTGGATCGGGGCATGCTGGTTTGTGAGGTAATTCATCGTATGAGAAAAAAGAGACTCTGGTGCGGTACGCCTCCAAGTAATCTTTTTGGAGCAAAGGATAGATCTGTTTGAATTTTGCGGGATCAGTTTCTAAGAATGCTTGTGAGTAGTGCTCGAAGAAGTTTTCCTTTGCCTGCTCAACTTTCTTCGCGAAGTGCCCCATATCGTGAAACATGTTGCGTGCGCTCTCAATCTTTTGCTGCACACCAGGCATGGCAAGCAGCGAATCGAATTCTGTTGCAGGAATGGCGCTTGCCACGATGTCGCGTGCGAGTGGTGTTCGCGCCCATGTCTGATCGTCTTGTTTAAAACGCTCGCGCAGGACCTCTGCTGTGCGTTGAGACATAGCGATCATATCGTTGATGTCAGTTTCGATCGCGCGCAATTCTCGCGCAGAGGTTTTGTACCTGCGCTGTTCTGCATCCATACTCGGTATCATCGCAGAGACCTCGGTTGGAGTGAGTTCACGGAAGCTCCAAGCCCCTCGGGGTGTGTAGACCATGTTCACGATCTGTGTTTCTTTGAGGTCGTCGCTAGTACGCAAGATGCTCTCGACATGAGTGGCACTTATCGGGTCGATGTCTCCGAGACTTGGAGGCGCGTACGTTTCCCCCGAACTCTCTTTGCCGAATTCGGAGAGTGCCGTTTTCTTGATGGACGCCAGTGGGTGTGTATGAGCGAAGCAAAGTCGTTCGACTTTACCCCTGCCTTCGAGTCGCTCGTACACTTTCTTTATTTCTAGTGGGACAGAATTTTGATCACCGGTGATCGGTGGAAGCCACAAGGTCTCTCCATCTTTTAGCAGAGCGAAGGTCCCGCCGATCTCGTTAGCTGATTCACGCGCTTCTCGTTGCAGCTCGCGACTACCCTCCTCAAATGAGGCGTGTGGTTGTATGTCGGCGGCCTCTACTCGATTGCTGTGGGCGACGTTACTGAGTACAAGAGAAGAAGCGAGTACTCCTGCCTTTCCAACAGAAGTGCTTCTCTCTATTAAAGACTTGGCCCTTTTCAGAAAACTGCCTTGCTCGAGGTTCATGTGCTAACGATAGCATTGCCTCTAGAAATCCGCTGCGGTCAAATGCTAAGATTGTGCGACGTATGACCAAGATCGATGCAGTGATTTTTGATGCTGACGGGACCTTGCTCGATACACGTGAATTTATTTTTCAGGCACTCGAGCGCACGCTCGGCGAGCACGGGCACACCGTACCGCCGCGCGATGAATTCCAAAAATACATGGGTGCGCATCTCACCGATATGTATGCAGCACTCGCGCCTGATGGTGATGTGGCCAAGCTCGTCGAGCATCATCGTGAGCTGCATCGCGAAGAGTTGCTCTACCTTGTCGCGGCATACGAGGGTTTGCACGAGCTCTTGCAGCACATTCGCGCAGCGGGCATGAAGCTTGGTGTGTGCACGAATCGCGGCGATGGCGCGCGCGATCTACTGCGGCAGATCGGCATCTACGAAGACTTCGATGTGATCGTCACCGCCGATGATGTCAAAAATCACAAACCCGATCCAGAAGGTCTTTTGCAGGCGCTCGATAACATCGGCGTGCCAGCTGAGCGCGCTGTGATGGTGGGAGACACCACGGCGGATATCGGTGCTGGCAAAAATGCCGGCGTCGCATTCACGATCGGTCTCACGCATGGCTTCACTGGCGAAGAGGTGCTTCGCCAAGCAGGTGCGGATTACGTTGCGCATCACTTGCAAGAGATTCCCGACATCCTCGCCAAGCATCAGTAATATGGCCGCGGACCTTAAAGAAATGAAATCCCAATTCCTCGAGTATCTCGAGATTGAAAAGGGCCGCGGGGTGAAGACGGTCGAGAATTATGATCGCTACCTCAATCGCTTCCTGAATTTTGCCAAGGTCAAAGCGCCAGGCCAGATCACCGAGCAAATGGTGCGCGAATTCCGCATCAATCTGAATCGCTCCGCAGGAGTGGGCGGCTCGATGAAAAAGAACACGCAGAATTATCATCTGATCGCGCTGCGCGCCTTTCTCAAATTCTTGCGCAAACGCGATATCGAGAGCCTCAATCCCGAGCGCATCGAGCTCGCCAAAGTTGGCGGCCGCGATCTCGATCTCATCTCTGCCGACGAGCTCAATCGTCTGATGAAGGGGCCGACGGGCGAAGAGCTACCAGCACTGCGCGATCGCGCGATCATGGAATTATTTTTCTCGACGGGACTACGCGTCTCAGAGTTGTGCAATCTCAATCAGGATCTCGATCTCACACGCGACGAATTCTCGGTGCGCGGCAAGGGAGAAAAGGTGCGCGTGGTCTTCCTTTCGGAAGATGCCAAGAAAGCTATCGCGGCATATTTGAAACGACGCGGCGACATGAGCGAGGCACTCTTCGTCAGCTACGGCAAAGGTCGCCCGAAGTCGAAAGATCTTCCACGACTCACTCCCCGATCGGTGGAGCGCATGATCAAGCAGTACGCGGTGAAAGCTGGCATCACGCGCAAAGTCACGCCGCACGTGATTCGTCACTCATTCGCCACGGACCTTTTGGAAAATGGCGCCGACCTCCGCTCGGTGCAGGCGCTGCTCGGCCACGCCAACATCGCGACGACGCAGGTGTACACACACGTCACCGACAAACATTTGCGCGAAGTCCATAAAGCATTTCACGGGAAGCGCCGCGGCTAGATATGTTTCCAGATAAACGTGTGCATGGTGCGGAAAAGATCCGCAATGTCTTTGTTCTCAATTTCAATCGCTGAAAGATCGCGGAGACTGATGAGTGCGACTTTGTCGCCGAACACCAAGACGTCCACATTGGTCTTAAAATCGTTCGGCAACACTTTGTCAGCAATGTTCGCTCCCCCGTTCTTTTTTCGTATATTCCGGATTTTCTTTACGTGTTTACTGGCGACGTACAGATCGCGCTGTTTGAAAGCATGCCCTTGCGACTCCCGATCGAAGTCGTCGTAGTCGTGCTCTGAAAAGTTCTCGAAAAATACATCCGGCGGGAAAATCGAATAGACGTCGCCGATTGTCTGAAATATATCGTCGTAGATATGGCGAAGTTCGCGCTTCCCTTCGTAAAAGGTTATGCGGGGCTTGTTGATCGCCTGCTCGTGTAGCGCGGTCATCTCCTGCAGTTTCGTCTCAACGCTCACAACGCGCCGTTTGAAATCCGAGAGCACTTTTTTCGGAGAGACGGCCGCATAGGCCGTGCGTTTCCCCAGCGGGACCCGCGTGACAAAGTTGCGTCGCAGGAGGCTCTCTAGGTGTTCGTAACACGTGGCCCTCTTTATGCCCGAAGCCCTGGTTATTTCCGCAAGAGACATACGGTTTTTACCCAGCAGCGAGAGGTAGATCTCTGCTTCCTTGGTGCTGAGGCCCATTTCTTCCAGTACGTGGGGTGATTGTTTCTGTTCCATGGCTTCAAATTATATCAAATGTCGGGAAAAGCGACATATTTCTGCATCTATAACACCAAAGATGGCTTATTTACTCAATTAAATCGGTTCACTTGTCGTAAATTTCAGCGGAAAAAGCCCATATCAACCATACTGTATGCAGCAATATGGAGGATAGAACCTTGAGAAAGACAATAGGACTACTCGCCGGAATCGGCGTTGCGCTGGATTACGCCACATTGGCGTACACCGGAAATATGGCCGCATTCAATCCGGCTACGTTCCTGATGTGGACACTGCTCGATGCAGTGATCTTCATCAGTATGATCCGCGCGGGCAACCGCGAGGCGTACCTCATCGGCAGCTACTGCATCGGGGCTGCGCTCATTGCCGGCCTGTCCTTCTGTGAGGGGCAGTGGCACTGGGGTCTCGTGGAGTCGCTGTGTGCAGTAGGCGTTGTGCTTACTCTCATGCTGCTGATTCGTGCCGGCCACCAGAAGGCTGGTGCGCGGGTAGCGCTCGTCGCATCGGTCTTGTGCATGGTCATTGCGTGCATACCGACGATCTGCCAGTACTACCTCGTTCCCGCGTCCGACGGGTGGTGGTTCTGGGCCGTTGCGGCCGTCTGCTCAGCGATCACCGCATTGACGACGCGCCCGCGGACAATCGAGCGCATCTTGTTCCCTATCGCGAGTTTTCTTGTGAGCGGTGCGATCACCGGGATCGTCCTCAGCTAGCGAGATTCGATGTCAGAAGGCGACCTCACGGGCCGCCTTCTTTCTTTGGTACTGAAACCCCAAGAAGAAAACGCCCTGTCGAATGGGCGTTTTCTTGCTTTCAGGCGCCGCGGGGAAAGAGGCGCGTCGGGTGATGGTATCTCCGGATCGGTACGATATTGACGTATCGTGGAGTGTCGGGTTTTTGAGGAGTCGCGACGCGGAACATACCGGGCTGCTTGTCGTCGCGGACGGTGACGCCGAAGCTCCACTCGCTGCTCCCCTTCTCTTCGATTCTGTCGAACAAGCTTACGTGGTTCATAGTGCGCACGCGACGAGGGTTCTTAGATTCCGCGTCGAGTAAGAGCATTGTGCGCTTTCGTGGATGACTTCATGATGAAGAAAACGCTGTGATATTGTAAGAAAATGAGGATTGCTTCATGGAACGTCAACGGCATTCGCGCCGTACACAAAAAGGGCTTGTTTACTCAATTCGTCGACGAATTGAAGCCCGACATCATCTGCTTGCAGGAGACCAAGGCCGAGCCGCACCAGAGTGAGGTGGATTTGCCCGATTACACAGAGTATTGGCACTCAGCACAGAAGAAGGGCTACAGCGGGACCGCTATTTTCACCAAAGAGGAGCCGATTTCGGTGATAAATGGCATTCCGGAGGAGATTTTGGCGAAATACGACATGACGGGTGACGAATATGGCGACCCCAACACCGAAGGGCGCGTGATCGCAGCCGAATTCGAGCATTTTTACGTCGCGACCGTCTATACGCCCAATTCCAAGGACGATCTGAGTCGCATCCCCCTGCGTCACAAGCTGTGGGACCCGGCATTCCTCGCCTATATGAAGGAGCTGGAGAAGGATAAGCCTGTGATCTTCTGCGGAGACCTCAATGTGGCGCACACTCCGGACGACTTGGCTAATCCCAAGCCCAATATGGGCAAGAAGGGCTTTACCGAGGAGGAGCGCTCGGGCATCGATGCGATGATCAAGGCAGGATTTGTCGATACATTCCGCACATTCACCCAGGGCAATGGGCATTACACGTGGTGGAGCCACTTCTCTCACGCTCGCGAGCGCAATGTCGGGTGGCGTATCGATTATTTCTTCGTCAGCCGTGATCTCGCACCGCTCGTCTCTCGTGCACAGATCCACGCAGGCATCTTCGGATCCGACCACTGCCCTGTCTCGATAGACCTCGATCTGTAGCTTTTGCGGGGTGTCAGTAGTAAAGGACAAGTTATACACAGGTGTGTCCTTTACCAATTCATTAAGGACGGTATATTTATCCCAGTCGTCCTTTAACAGTAGTTCCGAAGACTCAGTTAGCCTTACGGACAAAATATAGTGTACTTGAGTACTCACGCACATCATGTAACGGCGACCTCTGTCGTCGATTGAAAGCAGAGGTACTCGTCACAAAATTTAGTGTCCGCGTTCTTTGAGAGCTAGAGGAGACTACACGAAAGCCGCTTCACGGCGGCGACCTAAGAGAAAATATGGGTCGCCAGGTGAGGCGGCTTTTACTTTTGAGCATATACCCACCATCTGCGTTATTGTGGGCACCCAACCGCCATCGTCACCGTACAAACGTACGGCTCCTCTGTCGCTTTGCCCGCGCCTAGCATCTGGCGGGTCTCTGCATCAAAAGTAATGCTTTTTATTCGACCCGGTGTTTCTTGCGCAATTGCGCCACCTCCGCCTCATCGGCGGCTTCTTTTTTGTCTTTGCCAGCCTCGCCCAGCTCTCTGAGGGCGCTTTCTTCCATCTCTCCGAGCTCACGGGCGCGTTTGGCCAGGTAGATCTCATCGTTTTTAGCGGGATCATCCAGTACTTCCTCTAGAAGCGCGTGGAGTATCCATCCGTAGCGCGGTCCCGGGGCAAATCCCAATCTCTTGAGTCCCGCGCCATCGATTTTCAGCATGCCGACAGAAATAGGGTCGCGGAGCGCCTCATCCACCATAGACATGTACTTGCGCAGGCGAAACGGGTGCTCCTTGGGTCGTCCGGTGCCGATACGGTCGCAGACGCGGAGATTCAGGAGATCGTTGATGTTCTCACGGCCTACGCGCGCGATCACACGGCGTACCGCTGAGAGCGTTACGACATCGGGGTCTGAAAAAAACATATGGATGCGCACGAGATTTGATACCTTGTCGATCATCTCTTTGGGAAATTTGAGATCGGTGAGAATGCGCTTGGCCATCTTGCCCGAGACCACATCGTGTCCATGGAAGGTCCAATCCTTCTTCTCATCAGACCACTCCCTCGTCGCGGGCTTCCCGATGTCGTGGAGAAGCGCCGCCAGGCGTATATCAAGCGCCCAGCCCTTATCTGCAGCATGCTGCATAGAGCGCATGAGGTGCTCGAACACGTCGTACGAATGCGCCTGGTTCTGTGCGCAACCTATCCCCTCCTCCAATTCAGGGATGATGTGCTTCACGAGGCCGAGCTTCTGCGCCATGTAGAGCGCCTGCATGGGCCGATCACTCTCGAGGATGCGAATGAGCTCGTCGCGGACGCGCTCACGCGAGATTTTGGCGAGCTGGCCGGCGTTGCTTGCGATGCCGGTGAGCGTGACAGCTTCGATCGCAAAATCGAGCTCGGCAGAGATGCGGATGGCGCGGAGCATACGGAGGGCGTCTTCCTCGAATCGCTTGTGCGCATCCCCCACTGCCTTCAAGACTTTGCGCGCGAGATCTTCTTGGCCGCCGTGTTCATCGACGATCTCGCCCGTGAGTGGATCGTATGCAATCGCATTGACCGTAAAATCGCGTCGCTCCAAATCGTCAGAGAGCTTGTCGCTAAACACCACTTCATCGGGGCGGCGCGCATCAGAGTATTTGCCCTCGATGCGGTATGGCGTGATCTCGATCACCTTGAGGCGCGGATCCTCGCTCTCGGTCTTCACGCCGACGGTGCCGAAATCATTTTCGTAAAAGCTTTCGGGAAAAATCTGCTGTATCTGCTCCGGGCGCGCATTGGTGGTGATGTCCCAATCCTTTGGAGTGCGATCAATGAGCAGATCGCGCACGCAGCCGCCGACGAGCCACGCCTCAAATCCTGCGTTCTTGAGCGTTTGTGAGACGTCGCGGACGACAGATGGAACTGCGAGATCCATCGTTTTCATATGCATATTGTATCAACAACTTACTAAATCTTCTTTGTGGTCACGAATATTTGCCGTGCCGTCGCACGACAAATTTCGCGACCCCGGCTCGCGGTTCGGCCTGCTGGCCTCACATCGCTCCGCCCAGCACAAGTGTTCAAAAAAGCTTTGCTTTTTTGACCTAGTGCTCCCGCCAGGATTCGAACCTGGAATAACAGTTCCGAAGACTGTCGTGATATCCGTTTCACCACGGGAGCGTATGCTCATAATACTCGCGTTTCTCGATTCTCGAGAGTCTCTCACTTACTTTCTGTGCGGATACGGGGAATCGAACCCCGATCTCCACCTTGGCAAGGTGGCGTTCTACCACTAAACCATATCCGCATTCGATAATCTCACCTCCTACTCACGATTGTTTGCTTCGGGATACGCTTGGCGACCGTATCATCCACCGAAACCATATCCGCACGCGTCTCTACTGCCTCTGTTTACGACACCTCACTACCTGCAGAGGAATCCCTCGTCTTTCTGAATCTCACCATTCTTAACTTCGCGATTATACAGCACGAAGCCGTCTCGGCAATTATTTCAACCCGTCGCGCTCGCGCTGGGTTTTCATAAAGCTATCGAGAATCTTCTGCACATGGGGGTTCGCAGCGGCACCAGAGCTCTTCTGCGCAGGCTTTGCAGGAGTGGTCGCAGGTTTATCAGTAGCGGGCTTCTGCACGACTGGCGTTGGTGTAGGTGTCGTAGGTACCGCAGGCGTCGGTGTGACGAGTGTAACGGGCTTTGCAGGTGGCATTGGCACGGGCTTCTTCGGGCCGTCGAGCAGTGCGAGCGGACCATTCTTTTCGTCGCGGAAGGCGGCGAGGAGGCCAGCGATCGCAATCAGGAGAAGGATGATTGGTATCCAGCTGGCGAGGCGGCATGCTGGGCTGAAATACCAGAAGCCGACGAGGATGATGAGTGGGATGAGAATCATCGCGACGGGTACTGCAGGGCTCTTTTGGACAAATGGCGTCCGGGTGATCGCTGCTGCGACCACTATGACGACATAGAGCACCAAAAGCGCGAGCCAGAGCCACATGGCCCCGCCTCCCTCGCAGAAACCACCGTCCTGACTACCAGGAACCGTGGTCGTACCCGCGCTCGTCGTCGACGTGCTGCCCGTCGGAGCGCTGACTCCCCCATTCGATCCTCCGTGCGTACCTGTTCCCTCCGCGACTCCGACTGCCGGAGTCACCTGCGGTGTCGTGGGAAACGACGCATCTGGAAGCACGGTGAATGAAATAGTCGTGGCACAGGTCATGCCATTGGCTGCAGAGAGCAGTGTCAGCGATACCGTTACTCCCTGCCCCACAGCGGTCGGATCATTGTCGGTGTGTATCCGGAGCTGACCGTTTGGCGCGATCGAGCGCGTCATATAACGGAATGGGATGAGCGTGTTCCCTACTGCCCCGCCAATAGATACATATGAAGCATCTGGTGTGACGATATCGAACGAGTCGAGGCTGCCTCTATATACATGCGGAGTAACGGAAGTTACCTGCATTGGTGTGCAGCTCTGGGAGCCAATCGGGAGGAGCTGGGCGGTCCGGGTCGTGACTGCTGAAGTGGCAGCGGAGGCCGACAATGGGAGCACTGCAAAGAAGGCAAAGAGTGCGATGCCGGGAACAGACCATCGAGCGATCGTGTTCATAAGATGTAGGGTCAAACTAGTACAGTGGGAGGGGCGAGTCAAACGCTTTTTGCGAGCCGCATCGTTTACAGAATATGTCAATAATAGCGCTTAAACTCTGGATATTTCGGGTATTCTAAAGGACAGAAAATGCGCTAAATCCCCCATTTTCGCGGTGACCATTAAGGGCTCAAAAATGGCTCTACTGCGTATGTTGGGGACAACTCTGTGGAGAAGTGGATAACGGACATCATCTTCATGTCGTTCAGATGTCCTTTTTTGGCTATAATATGGCTCTATAGAGCCATATTATAGTGAATTCTCACAGACGCATAATTTTCAGCAAATCTTCATAAATATGGTTACTAAGTAACGTTTCGGATAGATGTTTCCCGTGAAAGCACTCTATACTGGGGGCATGAGCAGGAAGGCTACGGGTAGCCTTGGGGAGAAGATTGCAGCGCAATTCCTCGAGCGCAAGGGTTTTAAGGTAATCGAGTGCAATTTTCGCAAACCATGGGGTGAGATCGACATTATCGCGGTAAAGGATGACGTGGTGCGTTTCGTAGAGGTAAAGACGCTTTCACGTGTAACAGGAAAGGCTCTTTCACGTGAAATGAGCCACCAGCCGGAGGATCTGGTAGACGTGCGAAAGCTTACGAAGGTGGCACGGACAGCCGCTTTGTATATGGATTCCAACGGGGATGGACGAGAGTATCAATTGGATGTCGTGGGGGTCATCTTGGACCATAAAAGCCGCACAGCACGCTGTAGACTCCTCGAACAGGTACTATGACCTATAAAGGACAAACAACGCGCCAGCGTGTCCTTTAGAGCCTCTGGGAGGGGATTACGGTGCGAATCTATCTGCGAGCTCGAGATATTCTTTTTCGGGGCGCCGAGAATCGAACTCGGTCTATCTGCTCCCAAAGCAGGCGTACTACCGGTATACTACGCCCCGAAAAAAATTACCTCGCCACGCGCACTTCAGGTGGTGATGCGCATCCTACCATGGAGGAGCCCACTCTTATATGCCCAAGGTCTTGAGGAGGAGCTCAATGAGCTTTGGCGCGCCACGCTTACTAAAATCGGCAGTGCGAACACTCGGATCGGTATCGAGCACCGAATCAAGGTTTATGCCGAGCTGCTGTTTCAGATCACGATCGATGTAGCTCAGGCTGATGGCGCGTAGATCACGATCCTCGGTGGTGGAGCCCTCGCTCATGGTCGCGATAAGGCCGACCATATAGCCCCAACCATTGACCACAGCGCCGCCTGAAGAGCCACTCTGCGCCGCTATCACACCGCCGAGAGAGAGCGCATCGACGAGATCGGTGGAGAAGGTAAGCATTTTGCGTATGGTAGTAGGGGAGCTGACTGCGTAGAGATTGTAGGTGGCAGCGATCGCACCTAAAAATTCAGCTGGGTAGCTTGCGACAAGGACTGGATCATCGACGAAAGCGACGCCCTCGCGTGTGTCGACAGGCAAATACGGGAGCGTATCGGGCACAGGGCTGCCATCGACTGATGCGGCGAGAGAGAGGAGTGCATAATCGTGTTCACCGGTACCGATGGCGTGGTCACTCTTCAATTCTGAGGCGTGTGCAGCGATCCATGCCTCCGGGACGTACATAACTTTGGGAATCCAGCGGGCTACGGCGGGGGAGCCGGTGCGTACGTAGCATTGCAGATTGACCCGGGGACTCTCCGAGAGTAGTACGTACTGCGCAACGTGCGCATTAGTGAGAATGACTCCGCGTGGATCAATCATGACACCGCTGCCAGAGATAGGGCGGACGAGTCCTGAGGAGTTGGTGCAGAGAATGTTGACGATCGCCGCACGAGCGCGCTGATTGACCACGGTCGATGCGAGCTGCTCGGTGGTGTATGGATGATCGATGCGCTTGATCTCGTCGCTGGAAGTCGCGGCAGCCGATGGTGATTCCGTGGCTTTAATTATGGGTTTTTTGGCTTTTGGCGTGGTCGTCGCAACGCTTTTCTCGGGAACCGTGACACTTGTATCGGCGGTAGTTGTCGCATTGGTCGCAGCAGCGCCTGCAGGGAGACTCTCTTGATCGACGGGTAGCGAGTGCGTGAGCGGCGCGTGCCTTGCCGCAAAACCAATCGCGCTGATAAGTGCAACGACGAGAAGGATCTGTGCGATAAGGACCTGGCGAGGGTTTTTCATGTGCGGGATAAGGGAATCGAACCCTTGACCTAAGTTTGGAAAACTCATGTTTTACCACTAAACTAATCCCGCCTCCACTCGCTAAGCGAGCTTCGGCGGGCAGGCCCGCAAAGTTCGCAGCGATCTCGGTACTTTACATCACACGACTACCCAACACAAAACCGCCCAAGAGGGCGGTTTTGTGTTCTCGAGAATGCACGCGACGAAAAGCCTGCAGGACTTTATTTGATCGCGTCTTTCAATGTCTTAGAAGCGCGGAACTTCGGCACACGCATCGATTTGATCTGAATCGATGCTCCGGTGCGCGGATTGCGTCCCATGCGGCCAGCACGCGTCTTCGCTTCAAAAATGCCAAGACCAGCAATAGAAACCTCCTGACCACTCTTGAGTGTGTGAGTGATCATGTCGATAATTGCTTCGACAGCGCGCTCGCCATCGGCTTTGGTGCAGCCAATTGTCTGCGCGACTTTCTCCACGAGATCCATTTTATTTGCCATATGTATTGATATCGTCTTGATAAACAGAGCTCCTTCGACCGTTTCTACCATTTTGAGCCGTATTTGGGGGGTGTCAAACATGATGGGCGGAGCTATCCACAGGTAGCCCCGCCCTCAAAAAACGGAAGATTATCCGCACCCGGTCAATGCACGGGTACGTATTTTTCTCGGATTGCTGCTTCGACAGCCCCGACAATTGCATTGCAGATACACTTCGCGCGCTCGTCAATGTCGGCAGGCGGAGTATTTGGCGAATCGCGCGACGCACATGCGGTCGATACGGCCGATAGAATCAGTCGGAACAACTCCTCCGGGATTTTCCGCATGCCGACATCGACGATAAAGAACCATTCGAATGTCAGACGATGCCGAATCGTAACGAGTACAAATCGATGCTCCCACGTGAGGTGGTGAATACGCTCAGGGAAAGATACTGGCCGCACACGCACCGCGAATTCGCAATCTGTCGACTGAGTCAGCAGAAATTCAGTCTGCGCGATGAGGGTGAGCAAGGTCTGCCCGAGTCCGAGCACCCCGTGAGGAACCGGCGCCGACATCTCTCGTGCAAGTCGAGCGTCAATACCAGGCGCAAATTTTTTCATCGCACCCTCGATGGCATGAGCGATCACATCGACCGGCTTCCAGTCGAATGGCTCTACCAATATTGCAACTTTCGTCTGAGGAGTGGCGAGCATGTAATCCTCCCGATGTGGCCTCAGGTGAGCGTAGCAGAGGCGAGAAGCGCGTCAATAAAACAAAAGAGCGCCGTGTGGCGCTCTTTTGCGGACAGGAGTAACGATTATTTTGCGTACTCGATGACGCGGGTCTCGCGGATGACGGAGACTTTGATCTCGCCTGGATACTGCAGCTCCTTCTCGATCTTGTCGGCGATGGTGCGAGCGAGCTGGCGCGCTTCGAGGTCGGTGATGGCTTCTGGCTTCACGATCACGCGAAGCTCGCGGCCGGCGGAAATGGCAAAGCTCTTCTCGACGCCTTTCTCGGTGTTGGCGATTGCTTCGAGCTCTTCGAGACGCTTGATGTAATTCTCCACCGAGTCGCGACGAGCGCCGGGACGGCCACCCGACATCGCGTCGGCGACCTGCACGATCATGCTCTCCGGTGTCTCGTACGGGTACTCCTCGTGGTGTGCCTGCATGGCCTTGATCACCGGCTCGCCCATACCGAATTTGGCGAGGATGCGACGACCGATTTCCACGTGCGTACCAGGGACCTCGTGGTCTACCGCCTTGCCGATGTCGTGGAAGAGGCCGCCTGCACGAGCAACGGCGACGTCTGCGCCCAGTTCTTCGGCGAGCATACCGGCAACATGCGCGACTTCGATCGAGTGATCGAGCACGTTTTGGCCGTAGCTTGTGCGGAAGTAGAGACGACCGAGAATCATGAGGAGCTTCGGATCGACGTTCTGGACCTTGGCGTTGTACGCCGCTTCAGAGCCCTTCTTCTTGATGATGTTGGTGATTTCGGCCTCTGCCTTCTGTACTGCTTCCTCGATCTTGGCCGGCTGGATGCGGCCATCGATGATGAGATTCTCGAGCGCGATGCGTGCGATCTGGCGACGGATCGGATCGAAGCAGGAGAGGGTGAGTGTGCCCGGCGTGTCGTCGATGATCACATCGACGCCGGTTGCACGCTCAAACGTGCGGATGTTGCGACCCTCTTTGCCGATAATTTTGCCCTTGATCTCGTCGTTGGGGAGGGTAATCGTGGTAGCGAGGACGTCGGCGACCACAGAGTTGCCGAGACGATGCACCGCGGTGGTGAGGATTTCGTTGGCCTTCTTCTCGAGCTTCTCATCGCTCGTGATTTCAAGCTTGCGCATGCGACCTTCGAGATCTGCGTCGTACTGCTTCTCGATAGAGGCAATGAGACCGGCCTTGGCTTCTTCGGCGGTGAGGTTGGCGACTTTTTCGAGCTTCTCCTGCTGCTCGGCGACGAGGCGATCTGCTTCCGCACGCTTCTCAATAATCTCTTCGTTCTTCTTGTTGATGTTTTCCTGGTCGACGTCGAGCTTGGTCTGGCGCTTGTCGAGCAAGTCTTCCTTGCTGATCAGGCGCTCTTCGGTCGCGCGAAGATCCTTCTCGCGATCTTTGAGTTCGTCCGTCAATCGATCTGCCTTTTCTTTTGCGGTCTGCTCAGCCTCTTCGAGGATTTTTTTGGCACGCTCTTCGGTGTCGAGCATCATCTTGCGAATCTGCAGTTCCATCGAGCCGCGCTTGGCCTGGAGGATGAGCATGCGCAGGAAGTACCCGACAGCAATGCCAACAACCCCAGCGAGGGCGAGAAGGGCAAAAACTATTTTTAATGACATACGCGTCTTTGGACGCGCGTCGTGCTAGGAGAGGAAGGGGCTAGAAAATGGCTTTGTTGAGCTGATTCTGACACGTTCCGTTCGCATAGTTCGATGCGCGTTTGTTTTGAAAATCATATTACTAAGGTGTAATGCGAATATACCACGCGGATCGCATTTTGCACGTTCATTAAATTAGGCGCCGGGAGGTGCCAGGTGCGAGACGCGGGGAAGATGGTTCGCGAGCCGTACAAGAGTACGGTGAGCGGGACATCGGGGCCCCGCAACGACGCAGATGGTACCTATCCGGCCCTCTAATTAAGCACCTTATCGATGATGCCGTACTCCACACCCTCCTTCGCGCCCATAAAGAAGTCGCGATCCACGTCTTTTTCGATCTTGTCGAGCTTCTGACCGGTGTTCTTGGCCAAAATCTTGTTGAGCTGCTCGCGCATCTTGAGAATCTGCTTGGCAGTGATCTCGATGTCGCTGGCCATACCTTCGGCTCCGCCGGAAGGCTGGTGAATCATGATTTCGGCATTGGGGAGTGCATAACGCTTGCCCTTCTCACCTGCGGAGAGGAGGATGGCGCCCATCGATGCCGCCATACCCACGCACACGGTGGAGACGGCTGGCTGGATGTGATTCATGGTGTCGAGAATCGCGAGACCAGCAGATACGTGGCCGCCCGGGGAATTGATGTAGAAAGAGATGTCCTTCTTCGGGTCTTCGGAGGCGAGGAAGAGGAACTGCGCGACGATGAGATTGGCGACATCGCTATCGATCGGGCCGCCGAGGAAGACAATGCGCTCCTTGAGAAGTCGTGAGTAAATGTCGTACGCGCGTTCGCCCATCGATGTCTTCTCGATGACCATCGGTACCAACATTTGAGCTTTGATATTTTGCATAAAGTGAGTGTACAGAAAGAGAGAGGCCCGCGCAAATTGCGCGGGCCTCTCAACTCATGCGTGTCGTTTGTTAGGCGTGATCGTGCGAGCTGTGGCCCACCTTCTCGTCGTTGCCTTCGAGCATGCGGAGTGTCATTTCGTTGCGCATGGCGTGTGTGATCGACGCGCGAAGCGCATCAGGATCGGCCTTCGGGTAGTGCTCCTTGGCATGCTCGAGCTCGTGATCGATGACAGCTGGCTCGGGCAAGATGTTTTCCTTGCGTGAGATTTCCGCGAGGATGAGGCGGACCTTGGCGCGATTGTCGGCAGCATCTTTCCACGATGCGCGGACCTCGTCGCGCGTCTTCTTTACCTCGGCATAGTAGCCTTCCATGGTCTGGCCGATGCGAGAGAGATCGTCCTTGAGACGTGCTTCCATATCATCAATCTCGTATTCGCGAAGCGTCGCAGGGTAGGCGACGGTCGACTCTTTGATCAGCTCATCGAGGATGGCGGCGCGGCGCTTCTCCTGTGCGCGCTGCTCCTTCTCGGTCTGCAAATTCTTGCGCACGGTTTCGATAAACGCGGCAGCGCTCTCGATACCGAGTGATTGCACAAATGCGTCGTCGAGCTCCGGCAAATCTTTTTCTTCCATTGCCTTCGATTCCTCGGCAGCTTTCTGCGGCTCGGTGCCGGTCTCGACTTTGTCGATGCGGGCGCGTTCGCGGCGCAGATGCGTGAGTGCCTGCGCGTGTTCCTCGTCGGTCACGCTCGTATCTTCTTTAACCTCGGTGTGTTTTTTGGCGATTGCTTTGTAGTCGGGGAGGGTGATCTCGGGAGCAAGCGCTGCACGTGCGGTAAAGACGAGTGGTTTGCCACTCTCGGGCGTGTCGGTGGTGACGCGCGGTGCCTCGACGATCATGACCTTTTCGCGGGCGAGGAGCTCTGGCAATTCGTGCTCGATCGCCGCTTCAGCGGCAGCGCGCATGACAGCGCCTTCGCCGTAGACGGCCACGATGCGATCAATCGGGGCGTTGCCCGGGCGGAAGCCGTCGAGCTTGGCGGTCTTCTGAATATCTTTCAGTGCTTTTTCGCGATAGGTCGCGAGCGCTTCAGCAGTAATCTCAGCGCGGATCTCGGCCTCCCAGCGCTCATCGTCGCGGGATACTTTTACATTCTGTAGATTGTTAGACATGCGCGAGAGTGTACTCGCAAATCACGTGCGCCGCAATAAATTACTGCGCGGAATTGTCACCCGGGATGAAGGGGAGTGGCGGCGCCTCGCGATTGAGTTGCGCGCCCCAGAAGTAGAGACCGCCGAGAGCGAGCATAAAGACGATGATGATGACACCGATGATTGCGCCGGCGCCACCTGAGCGCTGCGTCGCGGCTTCGGTGATGGTCTCTGCCATCACGCGTGCGGCAGGCGGTGCCTCGGGAGCGAGCGTCGGTGTCGGTGCGGGTGTGATTGGGCGCGGCGGTGTCGGTGGTATCACAGGTGGCGTAATTGGTGTCGGCTTGGAAACCGGCGGCATAACGGGAGTCGGGGTGACTACCGGTGCTGGTTTCTGTGCGGGAGGAGTGAGAGGTGCAGGCGGCGGCGTGGGTACGATAGGTTTGATGACCGGCGCAGGAGTCGGTGCAGCATTGGCGGAAGAATCCGGCATGACATTTACAATCGATGAGACTTCCATCGGCTTTGTGATCGGCGCAGGGGCGGGTGTCGGCGTGGGAGCAGCAGGAGCCGCGACGGGCGGCATTATCGGTGAGACTGGTTTTGGCGTGGGTGCCGGTGTCGGAATTACCGGCGGCGTCGGCATCGCGGGAGGCACAGGCTTCACTTCGATTGGTTTGATGATTATTGGTGTCGGGGCAACGGGCGCAGGAGTCGGCGTGATGGGAGTAGGCGGCATCGCTGGCTTCGGTGCAGGTGGGACGATAGGTTGCGGAGCAGGAGTCGGCGCCGCGACAGGTGTCGGTGCAGGAGTTGGTGGAGGAGTCATTGGCGCAGGCGCAGGAGTCGGTGCGCCCGCAAGGAGATCGTCGAGATTCGATTGCGGGCCGCGTGGGGTAGGAGGCATGCCCAAATAGTAGCACCGCCTCATTCAAATGAATGGTGCGGCCCAAGTGGGGACAGTGGATTTAGGCGTCGAGCTTCGGCGCGTAGTCTTTGTGGTAGCGCTCGATACTCTCTTTCACCACAGTGATCGCCTCTGCAGCATTGAGAAATTCACCGACGACTCCTGTGCCAGGCTTCTTGATGGCCTTGTAGTTCTCCCAGAAATATTTGGTCTGCGTCTTGAAATACGGGCCGAGGTCTTCTACCGAGGTGATGTGATCGACGCGTTTGTCGTCGGAGAGGACCGCGATGATCTTGTCGTCCACTTCGCCGCTGTCGACGAATTTCATCGCGCCGATGATGCGCGCCTCGACGAGTGAGCCTGGCACGAGCGGTTCGGTGATCTGCGGAATGAAAATATCGAGCGGGTCGTTGTCGAGATCCCAGGTCTGCGGGATGGCACCGTAGGTGTACGGATGCGCAATAGATGAGTAGCCGACGCGATCGAGCTTGAGCTGGCC
>CAZJEQ010000012.1:0-24859 GCA_964545165.1 uncultured Candidatus Saccharibacteria bacterium | reverse complement strand
AATATCGAGCGGGTCGTTGTCGAGATCCCAGGTCTGCGGGATGGCACCGTAGGTAAATGGGTGCGCGATAGAGGAGTAGCCGACGCGGTCGAGCTTGAGCTGGCCGCTCTCGGTGATGATCTCGTATTTGTTGATCGATCCTGCCGCGACTTCAACGATGACATTCACGATACCCTTGGACTCATCCGCAAATGAAGGGAGTGCGTGGATGAGATTAAGCATGTAACGCGACGGTTTTTGATCGATATTTGCCATATGGGGAGAGTGTAGCAGGAGCGAGGCTTTTGACAATAAAGATGGCTTAACAAAGGGCTTTTGTGGCAATTGACTTATACATATATTATGGTATACTTACCATAAGTGTCAATGTAGTTCAACTCTAGCCGGCCAGGAGGCCATCATGATCAACGTCGACGCGCTGCTCTCTGTCACTCAGTTCGTAACCGATTTCTTGTCGCACCCGTTCGTCGTCGCGCACACCATGGCGTTCGCGTTCGGGATCTACGCCGCGGTCCTCATGTTCGTCGATCCGTGCCGAGCCAACATGTCGCAGCTCGCCGAGGACATGCTCTGGCACACGGGGAAAGGCTGGGCTATCTTCGCCTACCTCTACCTGCTCGTGATGTGTCCCGGACTTGAGGAGATGAAGGTCGAAACCGGAGTTGTTGGCTACACGATCGGCAAGTCCGTCCTGCTCGCTGTCACCGGCTTCATCACGGCGGTTGTCGGCGCGGTCTGCACCGCACTCGTGGTCTTCACTGTCGTGACGCCGCGCCTCATGAGCGAATGGCGTGCCGACGAGGCCTCTCGTCGGATCTGAGACCGACGAACGTCTACGAACTGAGAAGGGCGGTCACCGCACGGTGACCGCCCTTTCTCTTTTTATACCGACGCGAATGAATTACTCCGCGTCTTTTTCTTTTGTTTCGTCAGACTCTTCCTGCTGCTCCTCGACTGCTTCGTCAGCGACGTCGCGGTCCTGTGCGACAGGCTCGAGATTTTCTTCGCCCGTGTCCTTGGCTTCGTCGTCATCGCCTGCGATATCCGACTTTGCTTCTGCGAAGGTGTCTTCGGTAGCAGAGACATTCTCGACATCAGTTGGCTGCGTCTCGGCCGGTGCTTCACCAGTTTCTTCAGCGACCTGCGTGCCGCCGGTAGAACGAATATCGATCTTCCAGCCAGTGAGACGTGCAGCGAGGCGGACGTTCTGTCCACCGCGACCAATCGCGAGCGACTGCTGATCCTCGGCGACCGTGACGATCGCGCGATTCTCTTCCTCGAAGAGCTCGATGTCGTGGACCTGCGCGGGTTTGAGTGCTTCTTTGACAAAGTCACCTGCATTTTCGCTCCATTCGACGACGTCGATCTTCTCGCCACCCAATTCTGAGGTGACGACCGCGACGCGTACGCCACGCTGACCGACGAGTGCGCCGACTGGGTCGACATGCTCATCTTTGGACTGCACGGCGATCTTCGCGCGCGAGCCTGGCTCGCGGACGATGCCTTTGACTTCGACGATACCCTGCGCCATTTCCGGGACTTCCGTCTCGAAGAGCTTGGTGAGGAATCGTGGGTGTGAGCGGGAGAGGCGGATGAAGGTACCGCGGACGCCTTCGTCCACACGGAGAAGGAGGGCGCGCACGCGCTCACCCTGGCGATAGCGTTCGCCCGGGATCTGCTCGTCGTAGGGGAGGATCGCGGTGGCGCGACCGAGATCGATGTAGAGATTGCCGCGCTCGAAGCGCTGGACATGGCCGGTGACGATCTCGCCTTCGCGCTCGCCGTACTCTTCAATAATAGAGGCGCGCTCTGCTTCGCGGACCTTCTGCATGATGACCTGCTTCGCGGCCTGGGCAGCGATGCGGCCGAAATCCTCCTGCGTCTCGAGCGGGAATGAGATCTCCTCGTCGAGCTGGGCGTCACGCTTGATGCGCTGTGCGTCGGCAATCATGATGTGCTGCTCTGGGTTGAAGCGTGAGCGATGATCCTCCTCACCCGTTGCCTCTTCGCCTTCGGCGCGCACGAGCGTCGAGTCGACGACGATCTTCGCCTGACGGAATTCCATGTCGCCAGTTTCTGCATTAAAGGTGGCGCGGATGATCTGACCGCGCTTGCCGTATTCGCGGCGGTAGGCAGCGGCGAGGGCCGTCGCGAGTGCGTCGATGACGCTGTCGCGCGAAATACCGCGCTCCTGCTGGAGCTCTTCGAGAGCCGAGTTAAGTGTTTTGAGGTCGAACAAAGCCATATGGATTGTGTTGTGCTAGCAAATACCCTTTTAAAAAAACGGTCCCGCCAGAGGCGGAACTAATGAATACATTATATACGTCCGGCCGAGAAAGTCAAACGGCCCGACAGGGTGCCGTTTGTACGCACCACTCTCGGGCCTCATTTCTTGCTCCTCCTCCGTATCTTCGGGGGAGGCGGTTTGCCGGTGACTCGCCGGTAGAGCGCTCTGAGCTCCATCAAGTTGAGTTTCAGCAAACCCCTACGCAAAGTGTAGAACTGCTTGTCGTTCACGTCGCCGACGATGCCGGCGATCATCAATTGCTGCGTCCTCATTGGACCACCTCCTCGATGCTCGAGAAAAGTATCACGCGCGCTCTCGCATCGCAACGAGTGATATAATTTTCATAATTGTATGTACATTTCCGACACGCATTTGAAATCATTTCTTGCAGATGCGGGGCTCGTCTCGGCGAAAGACTTCGAAGCAGCGGAGGCGGAGGCCAAGGCCGCGCAAAAGCCGGTGGGGGATATTCTCCTTGGGAAGAGCGCGATCGGTGAGGATGAGCTGCGTCGCACCTACGCCTACATATTGGGTATTCCGTTCGTCTCGCTCACCGGCACCGTCATCAAATACGAGACGCTCAGTCTCATCCCCGAGCCGGTCGCTCGTCGCAACAACATCATCGCGTACAACCATCGTGCCGATGAGCTCGAGGTCGCCATGCTCGACACCGACGATCTCGCGGCCATCGATTTCATCAAGAAGAAGACTCATTTAAAGGTATTGCCCCGCCTCACCGACGCCGCCTCTATTAAAGGAGCGCTCAAACAGTACCAGCAGGGGCTCAAAGACAACCTCGGCGATGTCATCGAGCGCGAAATGGCGGCACTCAAGGGTGCCGTGCCGGCAGGCGAGGGCGAGAAAGAGATGCGCGAATTGGCCGAGGGCGTCCCGGCGGTGCGCATCGTCGATACGCTCCTCCGTCACGCAAGCGCGCAGGGCGCGTCCGATATCCATATCGAGCCCCTCGAAGACTCCCTCCTTCTGCGTTATCGCATCGACGGCATCCTTCACGACGCGATGGAATTGCCCAAGCATGCAGCACCGGCAATCACGGCACGTATCAAAGTCCTCGCCAATATGCGTCTCGACGAGCATCGCCTACCGCAAGACGGGCGTTTCGGTACCGAGGCAGGCGGGGAGCGTGTGTCGTTCCGTGTCTCGGTCTTGCCGACGTATTTCGGCGAGAAGATCGTCATGCGCTTGCTGCGCGATAGCATCTCGGGCTTTACGCTCGAATCGATTGGCTTCCATGGTGCAGGTCTCGAGCGTATGCATGATGCGATGAAGAAGACCACCGGCATGATCCTCACCACCGGTCCGACCGGTGCTGGTAAATCGACCACGCTCTACACACTGCTCGACATCGTGAACACGCCAGATGTAAATATCTCAACGATTGAAGATCCAATCGAATACCAGATGCCGCGCGTGAATCAGACGCAGGTGCGTCCCGAAATCGGATTTACCTTTGCCAACGGTCTGCGTAGTCTCGTGCGTCAGGACCCCGATATCGTCATGGTCGGCGAAATTCGCGACAAAGAGACGGCGTCGCTCGCGATCAACGCCTCACTCACCGGCCACCTCGTACTCTCGACGCTCCACACGAATTCCGCAGCAGGTGCGATCGCACGCCTTCTCGACATGGGCATCGAGCCATTTCTCCTCGTCTCGACGCTGCGCGTGATCATCGGCCAGCGTCTCGTCCGACGCCTCGCGCCCGATCGCGACAAGTACGAACTCTCGCGTGATGAGCAGGTGCAGCTCGAGCATGCCACTGATGCAGGGACTGTCCTCAAGGCGCTCAAAGATGAGAAGGCCGTCGCGGGTGACGCTTTGTGGAATCAGGTGCCGTTCTACAAGCCACACGAGGGAGGCGCGACGCCCTCGGGCTACAGCGGCCGCACCGGCATCTACGAAGTTTTGCCCGTGACCGCCACCATCAAAGAATTAATCATGGCCGGTGCCGATGGCGACAAAATTCAGGAGCAGGCCCGCAAAGAGGGGATGCTCACCATGACCGAAGACGGCATTTTCAAAGCGGCACAAGGCATTACTACAATCGAAGAGGTCTTGCGTGTGATTACGGAGTAAGTGCGCTCCCCATATTTATTTTTCTACGCGCTCAGGGGCGCGCTTTGCATTTATGCCCCACGTCACATCCTGCAGGATGTGTCCGGGCATAACCCTTCACATTCTCTGCTGAGAATATGAAGGTTATACTTGAGTGCAATGGCGCACTTTTCCTACACGGCAGAAAAAAGCGACGGAGAAATCTACCAAGGTGTCGCTGAAGCACCGGATCGCTTCGCGCTCTACGACATCGTGCGTCACGAAGGCGCGAAGATTATTTCGGTCGATGAGGACAAAGGGCACAACGTCTGGAGTCTTACGTACTGGAATTCCAAGCTCACGACGGTCAAAGAGATGGATAAGATTCTCTTCGCGCGCAATCTCAGCGCGATGCTCTCTGCGGGCCTCTCGCTCGCTCGTGCGCTCTCGGTGCTTGAGCGCCAGACCCGAAATCCCCGTCTCAAGGCGACCGTCTCTGAAATCGCCAGTGAAGTGCGTCGCGGTACCACGCTCCACGAGACGCTCGCCAAATTCCCACGTGTCTTTCCGCGCCTCATGATTGCGATGGTGCGCGCGGGTGAAGAGGGAGGAGATCTCCCGACCTCGCTCGCCGTCACCTCCGATCAGATGGAGCGCATGTATACACTCAAGAAAAAGATTCGCGGTGCGATGATCTACCCTTGCATCATTCTCGTCGCCATTGTCGGTATCGGTGTGGTCATGATGATTGAGGTTGTGCCGACGCTCGCCCAGACGTTTGCTGAGATGGATGCGGCACTGCCGCGCTCGACGCAGATCGTGATCGGTATTTCGAATTTCCTCGTGCAGTACACGCTCTTTGCCATGATTGGTGCGATCCTGGTCATCGGTGGCATCGTGTCACTTTTGAAGACCAAGGTGGGATCGCGCGCATCAGATTGGTTTTTCCTTCACCTACCGGGTATCGCACAGATCGTGCGTGAGATTAATGCAGCGCGCACGTCGCGCACGCTCGCATCGCTCACGCAATCAGGTGTCGATATTCTGACCTCGCTCGAAATCACGCGTGAGGTCGTACAGAATTCGTACTTCCAAGAGGTGCTCGCGAACGCGCAGACAGCTGTCGGGGCAGGTCAGCCGCTTTCGGCGACGTTTATGCACGCCGAGAAGCTCTACCCGCCGTTTGTTGGCGAAATGATGTCGGTCGGTGAGGAGACAGGAGCGACCGCCGAGATGTTGAAGCGCCTCGCTGCGTTTTACGAGGATGAGGTAGAGCGCAAGACCAAAGACATGTCGACGATCATCGAGCCATTTCTCATGGTGTTCATTGGCGCAGCCGTCGGCTTTTTCGCTGTCGCGATGATTATGCCGATCTACCAGCTCTCGGATCATATCTAGCGTATGCAGAGCGGCTCGCGCGGCGTCTCTCTTATCGACACGATCGTCGGTACTGCGCTGATGCTCGTGATTTTTCTCGGCATTGCCGCAGCGTTTAATCTCTCGGTCGACGTTGTCTCATCAAACAAGGCTCGTGCCGGTGCGGTGGCACTTCTCAATGAGCGTATGGAATATATCCGCAGCATTTCGTACCCATCGCTCGGCACCGTGGGAGGCATCCCGACGGGTGCGCTGGCACAGAATGAGACGATCACCCTCAACGGCGTCTCCTACAATCGTCGAACACTCATCAGCTACTACGACGACACCAAGGACGGCTCTTCGGGCGGGGATACCAACGGTATTCAGGCAGACTCCAAGACCGCCAAGGTGGAGGTCTCGTGGCTCTCGCGTACCGGAACGCGCCGCTTAGTATCGACCGCGCGCATCGCACCGACGACGGGGCTCGAGACATCCGTCTCCGGCGGCACACTCACCATCAATGCCGTCGATTCGACCGGTGCGGCGCTCTCAGGTGCAACGATCAGTATCGTGAATGCCTCGACATCCGTCGATCTCACCACCTACACCAACGCAAGTGGCACGGTGCAATTTATCGGTACACCGGCAGGCTCGGGATACGCGATTACCGTGACCAAAGCCGGCTACTCCACGGCGCGCACGTATACGGCAACATCGCAAAATACCAATCCCAATCCTGGTAATCTCACGGTGACCAACAACCTCACGACCTCGTCGACCTTCGCCGTGGATCTGCTCGGCTCCAAAACGGTACAGACCTTTACGCCGATCTCTGCTGCGACGACGACTGATACCTTCAGCAATGGCGCGCTCATCGCGACCTCGAGCAATGTGACGGTGAGCGGAGGAAGTGCGCGCATCTCTGGTACGGCGCCGTATGGCACGGGACTTCTGCGCTCCACCAGTGTCGCGCCGTCGTATCTCGTGGGCTGGAAGCAGCTCTCGTGGAGTGCGACGACACCGGGCACGAGCACGATACGCGTGCAGCTCTACGATGGGAGTGGTATCCTCATCCCCGATGCGGTGCTCGCGGGTAATGCCGCGGGATTTACGACGTCGCCCGTGAATGTAAGCGGTGTCTCGACGAGTACGTACCCCGCGCTCCAGGTATTTGCGACGTTGGTTGGTACTGACACGCTCGCGCCGTCGCTCGATGCGTGGAATCTTTCGTATGACTACGGCCCGGTGCCGCTGCCGAGCATCCCCTTTACGCTCACGGGGGAGAAGACCATCGGCTCAGGGCCGAGCGGCACACTCTATAAATACACGCAGTCGCACAATTCCGGTGCGGGCGCCTCAATTACTATCCCGAGTCTCGAGTGGGACAATTATTCTATCGTCGTGCCGCCATCCTCGGGCTATTCCATCTCGTCTGCGTGCTCGCCGCAGCCAGAGACCCTCATGCCTGGGAGCGCGATGACAAGCCAGATCTATCTTTTGCCCTACACGAGCAGCTCGCTCCTCGTCGATGTGCGCTCGGCGACCTCGAGTGCGCTGCTCTCGGGTGCGACGGTGTTGCTCACACGCAGCGGATACAGCGCGAGCATGGCAACCGACTCGTGCGGACAGTCGTTCTTCTCGGGACTCTCGAATACGACGTACTCGATTCAGGTCTCACGCGCGGGGTACACGACGTATGTCGGCACCAACGCGGTGACGGTGAGCGGTACGACGCGCTTCTCGATCACGCTCAATTAATATGCGTCACGCTTCACTCAAGACCCGTGGTATGACGCTGATCGAAGCGGTCGTCTGGATCGCGATGTTTACCGCGACGATGTTGGCGATTGTCTCGTCCGTCCTCTACTTCTATCGTACGAGCAACTTCGCCATCCAGGAGGCAAGTGCCATTACTTCCGCGCAGCGCGGCTTAGATCTCATGGTCCGCCAAATTCGTGAAGCGTCGTATGCGTCCAATGGCGCGTATCCCATCGTGGCATTGGGCACGAGCACGATGAGCTTCTATGCGGAAGTCGATGGTGACGCTGCGGTGGAGCGCGTGCGCTACTACCTCTCGGGCCTTGATCTCGTGCGTGGCGTCATCGATCCGACCGGGGACCCGGCGGTCTATTCGTCGACAGAAGCGACCTCTTCGCTCTCAGAAGGCGTCCGCAACAACGACGAAAACATATCGCTCTTCACGTATTACGATAAAAACGGGGCGCAGATTTCCGACCTCACGCGCATTGCCGATCTTCGCTTCGTCACGATCAATCTCTCGGTCGATATCGATCCGAATCGCACCCCGACCACAACCAAGATGCGCTCCTCCGCAGCACTTCGTAATCTCATCGGCCAATAACTATGCGTATCACATGTGCATCGCGGGGGATGACGACACTCATGGTGGTGGGATTCATGGGCGTTTTTACGATTATCTTGGGAATGATTACGAGTTACGCATTCCAGCAAGCGCGCTACGGTCGCGCGCTCTATGCGCGTGAACAGGCGCTCCACATTGCCGAGAGTGGCCTCGAATACTATCGCTGGTTCCTCGCGCACAATCCGGGCAATCTCACC
The DNA here is from genome assembly GCA_964545165.1 of uncultured Candidatus Saccharibacteria bacterium. Lineage (GTDB taxonomy): Bacteria > Patescibacteriota > Minisyncoccia > Phycocordibacterales > UBA2100 > UBA10103. The sequence goes on along the minus strand of CAZJEQ010000012.1, from coordinate 16,581 downwards.
AATGGTACGGGTCTTGCGGGGCCCTACACCTACACGGTCAATGATCCGGAGGGCGGCACGATTGGCTCGGCATCGCTCTCGATCGCGGCGACCACTCAGTGCGGGCAAATTCAGTGGATCGACATTACCTCGCGCGGCACCGCGAGCCAAAATGTCGGCTTCCCGCGCACGCTCACGGCTCGATACATGCGCCCGTCTGTCGCTGCGTACTCGTATTTGCTCAATTCGAGCGTGTGGGCAGGCGCTGATCGCGTCATTACGGGCCAATACTTTTCCAATGGTGGCATCCGCATGGATGGCTCCAACAATTCCGATGTATCCAGCGCACTCTCGACCTGGGTATGTGATAGCGACTACGGCTGCTCGCCGACACAGGGGACCGCGCCGGGTGTGGTGGGCTCGGGCTCCGGCTCGGCACTGTGGCGCTACCCCGCCTCCTCGATAGATTTCGGCGCGATCAGCGCGAATTTCTCAAGCCTCAAGACCTATGCGCAGAACAATGGCGGATTGTATTTCGCCGCAGCCGCAGGGTCGGTCAACAATCGTGGGTATCACCTCATTTTTAATGCCAACGGTACCGTCACGGTGCGCCGCGTCACGGCGACGACCGCCGTGCCCGCATACTCATCGCAGTATGGGTGGGTCGCGAGTGAATACAGCATCATTGCGAGTGAGACGCTCGTCGGCACCTATGCGATCCCCTCATCGTGCAGTCTGATATTTCTCGAGGATCGCGTGTGGGTGGAGGGCACGATCGTGGGCAAGGTCACGGTGGTCGCGGCGACACCCTCGTCTGCAGCCACCTCGCCTGTCGCGTACATTCCCAACAACATCACCTACGCGGCGAGTGACGGATCAAGCGGCCTCACGCTCATGGCGGAAGACAGCGTGCTCATCACACTGAACGCTCCCGCGACGATGACCATTCGCGGTATCTTCGTCGCGCAGGGTGGTCACTTCGGGCGCAATTACTACACGGCGGATCCTGCATACGGATCGCTCGCGGTCTCTGCCGCGTGGGCGCCATATGTGATGCGCACGCAGCTCACCACACAAGGCTCGGTGATTTCCAACCAGCGCACGGGCACGAGCTGGAATTGTAGCGGCGTGACCTGTAGCGGCTTCCAGACGCGCATCGATGCCTATGATCAGCTCCAAGCGACGGCGCCACCGCCGTTTACCCCGTATTCCACGACTGACTATAAATTTGTGTTGTGGCGGGAGGACTAGAAGGAGTGCGCAGTGTAATTTTTGCGGTCGCTATCTGCCGCTGCTGCGGCAGCGCTCAGTCTCGGGCCCGTCGGCCCTGCGAAGACCGCAAAAACCACACCGCACACCCCTTCTTTGAGTGAGTTGAGGAATTAGTACCCGAACGGCACATGCTACAATCCGGCCATGAAATCAATCGTGGTTGCGAATTGGAAGATGCATCCAGCCACGTATCGCGAAGCAAAGTCACTCTTCGAGGCCACCAAGAAGGTGATTGAGAAGTCCAAGAGTGTCTCGCTCGTGGTCGCGCCGCCCAGCATCTATCTGCGCGAGCTGGGCAATTTGTATAAGGGTCGTCGCATTGCGCTCGCGCTCCAAAATGCCGCTGCTGAGGCTACCGGCTCATACACCGGCGAGATCTCACTCGTGCAGGGCAAGGATGCACGAGCGACCTACTGTGTCATCGGGCACGCCGAGCGTCGTGCAATGGGAGAAACCAACGATGACGCGCGTCGCAAAGTCGCCGCCGCGCTCGCCCTCAAGATGACGCCGATTCTGTGTATCGGTGAGACGACGCGCAGCGCCTCCGGCGAGCACTTCCAGCTCATCAAAGATCAATTGCGCATTGCACTCACTGATGTGCTGCCGCAAAAAGTCGCACACGTGACGATTGCCTACGAGCCGGTCTGGGCGATCGGTGCGACGCAGGCGATGCAGCCACGCGACATGCACGAGATGGCTATATTCATTCGCAAATCCATCGTTCAGACGCACGGCAAGGAGGGTATGAATATGAAAATTCTCTACGGTGGTTCTATCGACGAGACGAATGCGCGCCCCATGCTCGAAGAGGGCGATGTTGCGGGCTTTCTTGTTGGTCGTGCATCCGTGGATGCCGCCAAATTTGCGGCGCTTATACAATCACTTTCGTAATCTATGAAATGCATCGATACGCTCACGCGCGAAGCATTAGCAGGTAAGCGTGTGCTTTTGCGCACCAGCCTCAATTTGCCGGTCGCTGCTGACGGCTCAGTCGGCGACACGTTCCGTCTGCATCGTGCACTGCCGACAATTCGCTTTCTCACCGAGCATGGCGCTCGCGTGGTTATCCTTGGCTACCTCGGTCGCAAAGGCGACAGCATGAAGCCGGTCGCGGATGAGCTGATGAAGCTTGCGCACGAGATTCCGATGTACTTCTTTGGCTCGTCGTTCGCGGAGGCACCGCGCGAAGTGGCAACACTCAAAGATGGTGAGTGCCTCATTCTCGAATCGACCCGTCGCGAAGCAGGGGAAGAAACCAATGATCCGGCCTTTATCGAGATGCTTGCGGGTCTTGCAGATATCTTCGTTGGCGATGCCTTTGCCGAAGCACATCGTGATTACGCATCCAATGTCGCTGTCGCGAGAAAGCTCCCGCGCTACGCCGGGCTCCTCATGCGCGACGAGGTGGAGCAGCTCGAGAAGGCGCGCACGCCGCAATCGCCATCGTTTGCGATTCTTGGCGGTGCCAAATTTGAGACCAAGGCACCGCTTATCGACTCACTCCTCAATTCATACGATCATCTCTTTATTACGGGCGCACTCGCCAACGACGTCTTCAAGGCACGTGGGCTCCCCGTCGGTCGTTCACTCATTTCAAAAGAATTGCCCTCGGCGGCGGTTCTTGAGAATCCGCGCTTCCTCGCACCCATTGATGTCACTGCCGAGAGCGTGGAGAAGCAGGCCAAGCACAAAAAGCCCGAAGACGTACTGGAGGGCGACAAGATTGTCGACATCGGGCCGGACAGCGTGAGTGCCATTGCACCACAGATTGCTGAGGCCAAGTTCATTCTCTGGAATGGCCCGACCGGTCTCTACGAAGACGGCTACGTCTCGTACACGCATGCCATTGCGGAATTAGTCGCACACGCCGTAGAAAACGGCGCGCAGGCGGTTATTGGTGGGGGAGATACTATTGCGGCGATTCTTGAGAGCAATGTCTCGCCGAAGGCGCTCGGATTCCTCTCGACGGGCGGCGGCGCTATGCTCGAGTATTTATTGAAAGGCACACTCCCCGGTATTGCCGCGCTTGAAGACTAGCGAAGAAAGGGCTCGACCTCTGGGCCGTCTATACACATGTGGGGGATTCCCCGCACTTTAAAGAGCTAGACTTTATATATGAATAAGAAATTTCTCGCTACAAGCGCGTTTACGGCACTCATCATGATGAGTCCTTTCGCTGCGTCCGCACTTTCCATCTCAGACCTACAGTCACAGCTGCAGACGCTGCTCACGAGAATCTCCAGCATGCAGACGGACGCTCGCGTCAATGCGAACACTACCGTAAGCGCTGACAGTGCGCTCACGATCGCGCCGCCACGTATCTGCGGTATTTTGAATCGTAATCTTTCGCGCGGAGCACAGGGCGACGATGTTCGCGGACTCCAGGAATTCCTCACCGCGGAGGGTGTCTTGAGTGCGTCCGCAACGGGCTACTTCGGTCCTGCTACTGCAAATGCGCTCGCGCGATGGCAGGCACAATCAGGTGTGCAGAGTGTCGGCTCGGTAGGACCGCTGACACGTGATCTCATCAAGAAGCGCTGTGGTGGCGTTGCCAATCAGTATGGTTTCCGTGTGACACCACAAGCGGGCCAAGCACCACTGACCGTAACGGCGTATGCCAATGTCGGCGGCTTCTCTATCTATCGCTACTTTATCGACTTCGGCGACGGCAGTACGCAAGAGAGCATTTGGTGCAACGCACCGGCTGATGCATGCCAAGCACCTGGCACCGTCGTACACACCTACGCGCAAGATGGTCTGTACAGTGTCGCGCTCGTGCGTGTGGATTCGCAGACCAATGCCTCGACAGTCCTCGCCAAAGAGCAGGTACGCGTCGGCAGCGATATTGCGCCAACCACTGGCCAGCTCTCAGCGGATCCTTCAAGTGGAAATGCGCCGCTCCCCGTATCTTTCACATACCGACCAGGACAAGAGGGCGGACAATATTGGATTGATTTCGGAGATGGTGGTGGTCAGATAATGGATGTGCACCAGATCTACTGCATCGAAGCGCCGTGCATCTCGCCGGTCATCGCCTCGCACACGTACACGACACCGGGCATCTACACGGCATACGTCACGAGCTATATCGCCTGTATGCATACGAATCCGCGCTGCATGATCGCCACTATTCCGCTCGCGAAAGTCGTGGTCACGGTAGGGGGTAGCAACAGCGGCAACGGTACGCCCGTCATCTCAGGATTCTCGGGCCCTGTCTCACTCGCGGTAAATCAGGTAGGCACCTGGAACATCTCCGCTTCAGATCCAGAAAACGGCCGTCTCTCGTACTCGATCATTTGGGGCGACGAGTGGGTACGCGGCACGGGCAATCTCTCAACCGCCGCCGATGCTTCAATCGTGCAGCAGACATCGTTTACCCATGCATATTCGCAGCCAGGCAATTACACCGTGCAACTGAGCGTGACAGATGAGAGCGGCAAAAGCGCTCAGGCAAGCGCAAGTGTCCAGGTCTCGCAAAGCGTTTGTACGAAGGAATACATGCCGGTATGCGGTCGCCCGCAGGGCTGTGCCAATACCTGCGCACCAGGCATGTACTGCACCATGATGTGCCGTCTCTCTGATCCGGTCACCTATGGCAATCGCTGCCAGATGAACAACGCCAACGCGAATTTCATCCACGAAGGTGCGTGCAACGGGACGGAAATGTAATCAGAGTGCCGCGCGAATTTTCTCGCTCACCACATCGGGATCGTTGAGACCATTTGAGCTCGGGGTCCACTGCTTGAGACCATCACCTTTGAAGCGCGGAATGACATGAATGTGCGGGTGATCGACGACCTGCCCCGCGTGTTCGCGATTGTTCATCATAATATTGACCCCATCCGCACCCATAGCTTTTTCGACTGCGTGCGCCACTTTGCGCGCGACAGCGGTCATTGCGAGCCAATCGTTTTCGGAGATATCAAGGAGATTGCGGGTGTTCTCGGCCTTGGGGATCACGAGCGTGTGGCCGGGATTTACCGGATGGATGTCGAGGAAGGCGAGGGTCTTATCGTCTTCGTAAACCTTGTGGCTCGGGATCTCACCCTGCACGATTTTGCAAAATACGCAGTCTGCTGCCATGGGGGAAGTATAACCTTCAAATTCTCACCAGAGAATTTGAAGAGTTACACCCGGACGCACTCCTGCAGGAGTGCGACGTGGGGTGTAACCTGAAGAGTCTCACCAGAGAATCTCAAGGAGGAGGGTGTACAATCCGCTCGATGCCGGTATCCGATTTAGTACAGAATCTCCTGAAAAAGCGTGGCATAGAGACCCCTGAGGCTATCAATGCATTTCTCCAGCCTGATTACGCTTCGCTTCATGACCCGATGTTGATGGTGGGTATGGATCGTGCGGTCGCACGTACGCTCCAGGTGATGGAGGCAGGAGAGCGTATTGCTGTGTACGCCGATTTTGACTGCGACGGCATACCCGGCGCAGCACTACTCTCGGATGTCTTTGAAAAATTGCAGTACAAAAATGTCGAAGTGTATATTCCGCATCGCGACAGAGAAGGGTACGGCTTCCATGCAGCTGCTATTGAGCAGCTCGCCGCACGCGGCGTGAAGCTCATCATTACCGTGGATGTCGGTACGAGTGCTAACGAGAGTGTGGATGTCGCTGCGCGGCTCGGCGTCGATGTGATCGTGACCGATCACCACGAAATCACCAAGGAATTGCCGCATGCGGTCGCCGTACTGAATCCAAAAGTCGAAGGGTATCCGTTTGATGCACTCTGTGGCACCGGTGTCGCATTCAAATTCGCGCAGGCGCTCCTCAGCGGTGGTCGTGCGCGCGGATTGCCAGAATTCCTCGCGGTCGCGGAGGGTTGGGAGAAATGGCTGCTTGATTTGGTTGCTATCGCGACGGTGGCAGACATGGTCCCGCTCGTCGGTGAGAATCGCACGCTCGTCTACTGGGGTCTTTCGGTACTGAGAAAGTCGCCCCGCCCCGGTATCACCGCACTCTGCGCTGCGCTGCGTCTGCGCAAGCACGAGCTGACAGAAAATGAGATCGGATTCTCCATCGCGCCACGCGTCAATGCTGCCTCGCGCATGGGTGAGCCACGCATCGCGCTCACGCTCCTCACCACCAAGGATCGTGTCGAGGCGGAGCAATGTGCCGCTGAGCTCGAGCATCTGAATGCCTCTCGCAAAGGCGTCGTCGCGGGCATCGTCCGCGAGGCTAAGAAGCGCGCAAAGCGTTTTACTCCCGAGGATCGCGTCGTTGTCCTGGGAGATCCCGAATGGAAGCCAGCACTGCTCGGTCTCGCGGCGAATTCTATTCTTGCCGGGCGAAGCGGCGTTGTCTGCCTGTGGGGGAGGGATGGCAATGGCAAGCTAAAAGGTTCGTGCCGCTCCGACGGCACCGTCTCAGTCGTCGATCTTTTCTCGGCATCGTCGGGGAGCTTCGAGGAATTTGGCGGGCATGCCGCCTCTGGCGGCTTCACACTCGTTGCTGATGAGGTGCACACATTGCAGGAGTCGCTCGCGAAAGCGCTCGAGAGCGTCGCCCAAAAGGAAAAAGGCGCGGCAATCTCGCACGATGCGCTGATCACACTGCGCGAGGTCTCGCAGCCGCTCTTCAGAGATCTCTCGCGCCTCGCACCCTTCGGTATCGGCAACGCGAAGCCGGTCTTCCTCATTCGTGACACGTGTGCGGTCTCGACGAAGGCCTTTGGCAAGGAGAAAAATCATGTCGAAGTGCAGCTCGTCTGTGCGACGACTGGGCACAAGGCCCGAGCATTTGATTTCTTCCGCTCATCAGAGAGCTTCACGCACATCCCAGGTGAGGGGGCTCCCGCAAGCGTGCTTGCGACCATCGAGCGCGACACCTTCCGTGGGGGCCTCGCGCTCCGGCTCATCGACATCCTCCCGGCGGCCTGAGGGTTCTGCCACTTTTCATCTGTGCGTGATAGCCTTATGGGTATGAACACTTTTTCTATTGGCGAATCTTTCACGTTCGCCTGGCAGACCTTTATGAAACGCGCCTGGTTTTTCGTCGGTGCGACTGTCGTACTTATCATCGTAAATATCCTGGTGAGCGAATTCACGAAGCTGTTTGATACTGGCCCGCTGACGATCGTCGCGGGTATCGTCAATATCGTCGCTGGTGCACTCATTGGAATCGGTGCGACTGCGTTTTTCCTCAAGGCGCATGATCATGCGGAGAGTGTTGTGATCAAGGATCTCTGGCATCCAGAACATATCTGGAACTATCTCGGCACCTCCATCATCTCCGGGCTCATCGCGATGATACTCTTTGTCCCGTTTATCGTGCTGCTCTTCGCGCGGGCAGGCACGGCATTCCTCAGTGGCGAAGAGGCTGCGGTCGCCGCTGCGCTCGCGTCGGTCGGTGTGGTCGGATGGGTACTCTTTGCCGTTACCGTCGCGGCGTCGCTCTATCTCTCGACCATGCTGATGTTTGGTACCTATACGGTCGTGGATCGCGCACTTGATCCGATCAGTGCCCTCAAAGAAAGCGTCCGTATCACCAAGGATGTACGCTTCAAAATCATTCTCTTCATCCTGCTTCTGTGCCTTCTTAATCTCGCCGGTGCAGTGCTTCTTTTCGTGGGACTGCTCGTCACCATTCCGCTCACGATGCTCGCGCTTATGCATATCTATCGCTCGCTCTCGCCACGCGCGTCGGTGAGCGCGTAACTGCTATACTCGCGGACTCCCCGCGTTGGCAAATGTTTCTCCACCCAGGACCCCTCTGGGAAACCCACGGTTTTCCCATTCCTTCCTCCACGGGGAAACAATTGTTTCCCCGACCCCCTTCATGGCCCGGGATTCCCACGTGCTTGTAGTATTATCCCTATCACATGAACAAAATAACTATCTTTACTGATGGTGGGGCACGTGGGAATCCCGGGCCCGCTGCAGCGGGCGTAGCAATAAAAGAAGGGGACAAGACGCTGCTCGAATTTGGTGAATACCTCGGCCCAGTGCAGACCAACAACTTTGCCGAATATACGGCGGTCATCCTCGCGCTCGAAGCGCTCAAGCGAGAAGGCTACGCAGGGCGTACGCTCGAATTCAAGATGGACTCGAAGCTCGTGGTGGAGCAGGTGCTCGGCAATTGGAAGATAAAGGAGCCGACACTCAAGCCCCTCGTCGCCCAGATCCGCGCACTCCTGAGTGATTTCCCCCAGTACTCATTCACGCACATCCCGCGTGCTGAGAATTTCGAGGCAGACGCCCTGGTCAATCAAGCGCTCGACGAGCAGCTCTAGATATTGCACGTTTTTAAAACGAGAGTACGGTAAGCAGTAGAACGAACTGCACATAGTCACGTGCGTGGCGGTCCGTTCTGGCGGACTCAAGCTCGAGTCTGTCATCTTCAATCGTTGCAACTTGATGAGGAACTGTCATGACAACGACCTCAACGATGATCCCGAAGGTGGGTGTCAGCACTACCCCCGGCGTCCGTCTGTCGGACACTGGCCACAAACTGACGCCGTTGACCCGTAGCCAGTTGCTGCAGAACATCGCCAGCACCATCCGTGCGTTCCCGGCCAGGACCTTCAAGACCCTGCGCAACGTCGAGGGCAATGTCCATGCGCTCCGGGCGACGCTGCTCACCGGCACGGTGTTCGAGCTCGTGGCGATGGCGGCCGAATCCAATGGCACCCCGATCGGCGATCAGACCAAGCCGGTGGGCCAGCGGACCGTGGCGGACCTGATGGACAACAAGGCGCTCAACTTCACGCAGTCCGAGCTCAACCGCGTCGGCTGCTTCTGCTCGATCAACTCGGACGAGATGACCTCGGAGCGCGCCGCCAGGAACCTCGAGAACCTCGCCAGCAAGGCCGCCGGCTAGCCTCGTCATGCGTCGTCGCGACGAGGACATAGAAACCTAGTCGCACCCCCCAAGATTGCCGTTCCGCCAGCTCCCGATCGTCGGGACACGCGGAACGGCATTTTCTTTTGATACGAACCCCCCCCATGTTTCTTTATCGGCGGTCCTTTGCGCGGGAGATAAGTACAGGTATGGTGTTTGCAGTAGATAAGGGAGACTGTCATGCGACATTGCATTGCACGAGCCACGGTGATGGACGTGGCATGTATGGCATCGGGCACAAATGGTGATGAGGGCTCGATGGTCAATGTCAGCGAGCTCTTTGATGCTTATGCTGAGAGCGCTCAGGTCTGGGCGGCGCGCGATAGCGCTGGCCAGACGTCCGTACTCTGGGGCGTTCGTCCTATGCCTGACGATCAGCTCGGGTACCTTTGGCTTGTGGCGAGCGAAAAGATGGATGCTCACGCTGACGAGTTGGCCGCGCTCACCAAGCTGGTGGTCTCTCAGATGTTGGCAACCTTCTCCAAGCTGGAGAATTATGTTGACCCGACCAGAGAGCGGGGACTGGCCCTGCTCAAAGAGGTTGGATTTCAGATTGACCCCGCGAAGCTCGATGTGACCAGTGGCACACATCGTTGCCGCGTCTGGATCGACGCATCCAGCACTTCATTGTCGGGTGCAGGGCTCTCGAGGTTCGCGCCCAACTAGTACGCACCTGACTTGGTGCCAGCAAACCACTACCCCGGAGCTTCGGCTCCGGGGCGGTTTCTTTTGATACGATTTTGAAATGTCCGCGAAGGTTTTGTGGGCGGTTATCGGAGGATTTCTGACGGGAGTGTTCGTCGCGTCCATTCATCCGCTTGGATTCACTCCTGCATTGCTCGCGGCATTGCTCGGTGTCGCCGCCGGGTTTTTTGTTTTGGTAGATCGGTCGAAGAGAGATGTGCTCATCGTCATCGCGGTCGCGTGCCTCTCGTTTGGGATAGGAGTGGTGCGCATGGAATTCTCGCATCGTGCCGGCGATCCTTTGCTCTCCGCACATATCGGTGAGCATATGGTGATCGAAGGTGTTGTCGCTGCTGAGCCAGATAGGCGCGAGAATAATACGCGCCTTACTGTAGATATCGCCTCGAGTAGTGCGCGTGTACTCGTCATCGCGCCGCTCCACACTGATGCGCGGTATGGAGATGTGGTGCGCGCGAGCGGGGAGCTGGAATTGCCCGAGGCGTTCGATACGACCGAGGGGAGGCAATTCGACTACCCAAAATATCTCGCCAAAGATGGTATTCTCTACACGCTCTCGTTTGCACAGGTAGAGCGTACGGGAGAGCACCATGGCAACCCGATCATATCTGCCGCGATTGCCGTGAAGCAATTGTTTCTGCATGGGCTCGGCCAGGCACTACCTGAGCCCGAGGCAGGACTCGCAGGCGGCATTACTGTGGGCGACAAGCGATCGATCGGCGACGAGCTCACCCAAGATTTCATCGATAGCTCGCTCATCCACATGGTGGTGCTCTCAGGCTACAACATCTCGGTAGTTATCAATACGATGACGGCGGTCATCGGGAGATTTGGCTACGTGGCGCAGCTCTCCGGGGCGGGGATTGTGGTGATTTTCTTTGCACTCATCTCCGGTGGTGCGGCGACCGCCGTGCGTGCCGGCGCAATGGCACTTATTGCGATATTCGCACGCATCACACATCGCGTGGCGCTCGCTGAGCGGATACTCGGTGTCGTCTGCACTGGCATGGTGCTCTGGAATCCGTGGACGCTCGTGTACGACCCGAGCTTCCAGCTCTCGGTGCTCGCGACACTCGGGCTCGTGCTCTTTACGCCGATATTCGCCGCGTGGCTGCCATGTGTCACGGTGCGCTGGCAGATCCGCGAAATCGTCTCGTCGACACTCGCGACGCAGCTGATGGTCTTGCCGCTGCTTCTGTATCAGAGTGGCAATCTCTCGCTCGTGGCGCTCCCGGCCAATCTCCTCGCACTCGTCACGGTGCCGTATGCGATGGGGGCATCCTTCCTCGCGGCATTCGGCGGATTGATCGCAGGGCCGCTTGCGCCACTCGTTGGTGTACCTGCGTATGTACTCCTCTGGTATGAAATCGCGATCGCACAAGTATTCTCCGCACTCCCATTTGCTGCAGTGACTATCCCCGCATTTGGCGCGTGGTGGCTCGTCCTCGCATATGGCGCGCTCTTTGCGTGGTATCGGTATTACAAAAAGAAGATGGCCGAGACAAGCTCGGCCAGTTGACGCCCCTCCATTATTGGCGGCCTCGATTCAGTCGAGAACCTTGTAGACGTTGTCGTCCAGATCCCGCCCACCTTCGCCAGACCAGCGAGTGTGGTCGTGTGTCTCATCCGGCGTGCGGCCGGAAGCGACGATCCACTTCTGCGACTCAGGCCTGCTCGGGAGGGGTGCAGCAGCAGCCCTCTTTCGTGGCGCAGGTGGTGGCACGTGCGGGAATGGTCCCTCGCTGCCGTGACGATCGTAGTGCTCATGATCTTCAGGCGGAAGGCTGTCGCGAACCTTGCGCAAGTCGGGTCCTTGCATGGACATTGTGTGCTCCGTCGTAACGTGGGGGCGGACAAGTCCTCAACGAACTGGTCCACTAAAATAGTACGCCTAAATTCTAAAATGCAAAAGAAGAAGCCCTGTCTTTCGACAGGGCTTCTTCGAGGAGAGGAGTGCCTACATTGCTGGGGTGCCACGCTTCATGCCGCGGTACCAACCCACGAGTGCTGCAGGGATGACCCAGTAGCCGAGGAGAACGAGGGTCGTCCAATTCGCGATGAACGGCCAGAAGTTCGGGAGGATCGAGACCATCTGCGAGAGCGAGCCCGTCTGCGTGAGGACGCCGGTGATGCCGGTCAAGAAGGCCGTCAAGATAGCGACGAGGAAGCCTGCGACGCCGAACATTGCACCGCTCTGCACGCTGCGTGCGCCGTACCACATGGTGAGGATGGCGACAGAGACTGCTGCAAGGAGCACGTACGAAATGTACTGCACCGTGAAGACACCGCCTGTTGCCGATGCCGGAAGCAGCGCGACGATTGCTGCAACGAGGTTGTTGTTAAGGTAATTGCCCAAAAACGAAATCAAGATGGATCGCTCCCAATTCATAATGGAATTGCTAAGTGCTAATTAATGAAGTAACGATACCTTTACTTGCTGGCATCTACAAACCGTTTATCAACAACTGCCCAGTTCAGATTCTTGAAGAAGGCGTCGAGGTACTTGGCTTTGCCTTGGGCACCATAATCGAGGAGGAAGGCATGCTCCCACACATCGAGCGCGAGTATGACGGGGAGGGTAACGAAATGCCCCTGGTGTTGCTCGCCTACAAAGCCCGCCTGGAATTGCTTGCCAACCGGATCCCAGTAGAGCATCGCCCAGCCCGGGCCGCGCATGCTGCCGATTGCTTTGAAGTACTCAGCGAAATAGCCGTGATACTCAGCGGCGAATGCTTTACCAAGCTCACTCTCATCACTCAGCGCCTGAGCGCCGCCTTCAAACTGCTCGAAATACAGCTCGTGGAGGCGCATGCCATCGAATTCAAACGATTTGCGACGGATAAGCTCCGAGAGGGCGTGGGCGTGTTTCTCGGTATCCTTGGCGTATTCGGGCAAGAGTGCTGAGATCGCGTTGAAATTCTTGACGTAGCCCTGGTAGAGCCCGATATGCTCGTCGACGGACTTCTTAGAGATGCCTTCTAATTCGGGGATATTGAATGTTTTTGCTTCGTACATATAAGGGCAGTATAGCCTACCCACTCATGAAGCCTGCATGATATAACCCTGAGATTTTCAGCAGGAAATCTCAGGAGTTATGCCCGGACGCGCCTCTGCAGAGGCGCGACGTGGGGCATACTTCTCATATGCGCAGGAGTTCCCGCGTACTTCTCCTGATATTGCTCATCGCGCTCGTCGTGGTCGGACTCATCTGTTATGCCGCCTGGCGCGAAGATCGGCATGGACTCCTCACCGTGTCCTTCCTCGATATGGGGCAGGGTGATGCGATTTTTATCGACGCGCCCTCGGGGCGGCAAATGCTTATCGATAGCGGCCCCAATGCAACTATCTTGCGCCGACTCTCACCGGTGAGTCCGTGGTGGGATCGTACGATCGATGTCGTGCTCGCGACGCACCCGGACCTTGATCATATCGGCGGGCTTCCCGATGTCTTCGCTCGTTATCGCGTCGCGACGATTTTCCTGCCACGTGTGGAGGGTGCAACCGCCGATTGGGAGGCGGCACTCGATGCCGCACATCAAGAGCGGGCGCAAGAATATTTTGCTGAGCGCGGACAGGTGATTGATCTCGGTGGGGGTGTATCGGCGCGCGTGCTCTTTCCTGATCGAGCGCTGCCGCATGTCGAGACCAATCTTGATTCCACCATCGTGCAGCTCGTCTACGGTGAGACATCTTTTATGCTCACGGGCGATTCGCCAGATGAGATCGAGCTGTACCTCACTGCGCTCGATGGTGCAGCGCTGCATTCGGATGTACTCAAAGCGGGGCATCACGGATCGAAGACCTCCTCCGCGCCAGCATTCGTGAGCGCTGTCGATCCGGCATACGTGGTCTTTAGCCGCGGCTGCGACAACACATACGGTCATCCATCTCCCGAAGTGGTCGAGCGTTTCGAACACATGGGCATCGAAATCCTCGACACCTGCGAGGAGGGGACCGTCACCTTCGTCTCCGATGGTGCGCACGTTGTTAGGAAATAATTTTTTGCTCCGCAGTGTCGCTTCATGTAGGCTGCGTCGAGTTGCGTACCTGTTTATCGCTTCACCACTCGACTCAAGAGAGAGGTTGTCATGCTCAGTGGAAATGAGACCACGTTGGTCGTCCCTCGTGCCAAACGCACCGATGGGCGTCATCGGCGCGCCGACGAAACCAAGCGCAAGATCATCGATGCCGGGCGGCACCTGATCTTCGATGCCAACGGTAAGCTTCGGCCTCGTCCGCCGACGGTCGCTGAGGTCGCGAAGGAGGCCGGTGTTTCCATTCGGTCTGTGTTCCAGCACTACGGCGACGTGAAGGGGCTGGCCGACGTGCTCTTCGCACCCGAGGAGATCGCGCTCAAGGTCGGCGCGCAGCTGCTGGATCGCATGGGCCTCAAGGATGTCCAGATCCCCGACGACAAGGCGGTCGATGATGAGGGGCTGCCTGTCGACAAGGAGCTTCGCGAAACGTTCCTGCTTGTGCAGGAGACCAAGCTTCGTCTCGCGCGCGACGTGTACCTGATGCACCTGACTTGAAGCAGAGCGCCCGATCGCGAGGTGCTCATAAAAGGAAAGAGGCCTCGCTTGCGCGAGGCCTCCGTCTTTTGTTTTCTTATTTAACGAGTCCCGCTTTCTTGAGGGTGATGTAGGCGCCACGCTTCTTCATGGTCTTGAGGCCTTTGGCCGATACGTTTACGGTGACCTTCTTGCCGAGCTCCGGGATGAAGAGCGTCTTCTTCTGGAGGTTGACCTGGCGGCGGCGCTTGCCCGTCGGGTTGAACTTGGTCGCACGCGTGCGGTTGGAATACCCACCGCCGACCTGGGATTTGGATCCTGTTATGTCGCAGACACGTGCCATAGTCGGGGTACTTTAGCCCGTCTGCAGCAGAAAGTCAAAATGCTATTATTCCTGAATGTCCCCCGATACCATCTATATCATCGTCATCTTGATCTTCTCGATCATCATCCATGAGGTGATGCACGGGGTCGCGGCTGATTGGCTCGGCGACAAGACGGCCCGCTATGCAGGGCGTCTTACGCTTAATCCCATCCCGCATATCGATATCATGGGCTCCATCATCGTGCCGATCCTCTCTTCATTCGCGGGCATGTTCTTCGGCTGGGCTAAACCCGTGCCAGTCAATCCCTACAATTTCCAGATCCTTCGCAAGTGGGGCGAGGCCATCACAGCATTTGCAGGCCCGCTCTCGAATCTCGTGCTGGCAGTACTGTTCGGCGTCCTTATCCGTCTCGACCTCTCGCCAGCATTCGTCGATACCTTCTTCTATGTCGTGATGATCAATTGTTCGCTCTTTGTGTTGAACATGATCCCGATCCCGCCACTCGACGGCTCCAAGGTGCTCGCCGCATTTCTCCCACACCCGCTCTCCGCCGGATACGACCGTCTGCGCGATGTGTTGGAGAGGAATTTTATCGTCAGCCTCATCTTGATCCTCGTCTTGGTGAATATGCTCGGAAGCTCCTATAGCTCTTTCGTCTTCGTCTTTGCCAGGCTTTTGGCCGGCGTATAGCCCTTTCTTGCGTCGCAAGAGCATCTATAGTAGTATCGCCGCACATCCCTCCGGGGGATTTTTCATTGCAATGTCTACGATCAACCAGCTTACCAAACGTGCTCGCGTCAAGAAGACGCGTCCGTCGAAGACCGTTGCGCTCGAGCGCGGCTTCAACACGCTCAAAAACCGCCCGACCTTCTACCCGGCACCCTTCAAGCGCGGTGTCTGCACGCGTGTCACCACCAAGACTCCTCGTAAGCCAAACTCGGCTATCCGTAAGATCGCTCGCGTACGCCTCACCAACGGCATGGAAATCACTGCCTACATCCCGGGAGAGGGCCACAACCTCCAGGAACACTCGGTCGTCCTCGTCCGTGGTGGTCGTGTGAAAGACATCGGTATCCGCTACACCATCGTGCGCGGTAAGCTCGATGCGACGGGTGTCGACAAGCGCCGCCGCGGTCGTTCTCGCTACGGTGCCAAGAAGCCAAAAGCTGCTAAGTAATTTCAAGAAATAAACTATTTGTATGCGACGCCCAATCAAACGCAAGCACCTTCCGCAGCCTGATGCGATCTACAACTCGGTCAAAGTGACCAAGCTCATCAACTACGTCATGGATGACGGCAAGAAGGAGGCTGCCACCAAGATCGTCTACAAAGTGATGGATGCACTTAAGGCTGATGGCGATCCGGTCGCACTCCTTGAGACAGCACTCGAGAATGCGTCACCGACCGTCGAGGTCCGCTCACGCCGCGTCGGTGGTGCCAACTACCAGGTGCCACGTGAAGTGAATCCGAATCGTCGCCTCGCACTCGGCATCCGCTGGATCGTCGATGCTGCCGAAGGTACCAAGGGTAAGCCGATGGCAGACGCGCTCCTCGTCGAGCTCCAGAACGCCATCAAGAACGAAGGCTCTGCGGTCACTAAGAAGGAAACCACTCACCGCATGGCTGAGGCCAACAAAGCCTTCGCCCACTTCGCCTGGTAGTTCCCAAACGAAAACAAAACAATCAACCACCCGGAAGGGTGGTTTTTTGCGTGGTAACATTCTCGTGTGAACGAAGCATCCAGCGTACAGCGCGCGCAGATGGTCACGCGCCAACCATTTTCCGTCGAGCTCATGTGGTTCTTTGCTCGGGTGGTGCTCGCGACGCTTCTCGGCAGTGCGATCACGGCAGCACTCTTCTTCCCGATGGCGGGACTCTTGGTATTGCTTATTCCTGCAACTTCCGCTGAGCAATCCACCTATATCATCTTCATCGTGGTGGCT
>CAZJEQ010000011.1:0-32065 GCA_964545165.1 uncultured Candidatus Saccharibacteria bacterium | reverse complement strand
GAGCGTCGACGAGCTCACCGACGCCCAAAAGCACTACCTCGCGAGCTGGCAAGAGGGCACCTAGCTCATCAAAACATCAACCTGCCTGCAAGCAGGGCCATAAATGGGGCAGATGTCAAGGCTATAATATGGCTTAAAGCCTCGTTTTTCTATTCATGAGAAACTCATTAGGCCACGAAAGGGTATTGACAGTCAAGGTTAGAAATGTTAGAATATTGGAGTAGCTGGTAATCACAGCTATTCCCATGAATACACTCATAACTACGGCCGTAACTGGCCTTTTTGTTTGGAGTCCGATGGCGACTGTCGCCCCGACCGCTCCCGTAGAGCTTCCGACGTACGCCGTTAACATGACTGCCTACAACGCGGTCCCGGGTCAGACCGACTCTACCCCGGACATCACCGCCAGTGGTGCATTCTCGAACCCTGATCTTATCGCAGCCCGTTCTCGTGACCTCGCCGACGAATTGCCATTCGGCACCGTCATCGAAGTGGTCTCAGCAGATGCGTCCAACAACTGTGGCTTTGAGGTCGTGAAGGAGCAGATTGGTCTTCGCGTGATTGGCGACGTGATGAACGCTCGCATGGTCAACAAGGTAGACATTCTCTTCGATACCACAGACACCGTTCGTGTCGGTGGCAAGCAGATCAGTGCCGCTCGTGCCCTCGGTCGTTGCTCAGGAGTCGAGATCCGTGTCGTCGGCAAGATCGATATCAAAGATATGCCGAAGACGCAGAATCAGCTTCGCCTCGCGATCGGTGTCCTCGAAAAGGCAGGTACGCAGAATCTCGCGATCAGCAAGTAATCTCACCTACATCGAATCTCGTAAGCGCCCCTCTCTCCCGAGAGGGGCGCTTGCATATTCGGGTGAGTCGTTCTTAATACAGGTATGAAATCCCTCATGCGTTCTGCGCAGCACGTACAAATCACCACGCCCAAGAAGGTCTGCCTTGATGGTCTCTTGCTTGGCCCCGTCAAAGCCACGCGTGTCGTCATCTGGGTGCATGGGCTCGGGAGCTCGCTCTTTAGCAAGCTCGCCATCGCCGACGAACTGGTCAATCGCGATACCGCGGTGCTCGTGTTTAACAATCGCGGACACGACAAAGTGGCAAAAGTATCGCAGGGCAAGAAGCGCATCCTCGGCGGCTCGGCGCACGAAGTCTTTACCGACTGCGTCGATGATATCGACGGCGCGATTCACGCGGCAAAATCGTTCGGTGCGAAAGAGATTTTCCTCGCGGGACATTCGACCGGCTGTCAGAAATCCATCTATTGGGCTGCCAAGCGCGGCCTGCCTGTCGGTAGGCAGGGCAAAGGCGTGAAAGGCATCATCTTACTTGCGCCGATTAGTGATTACGCGGCAGAGGTCAAGCTCGGCGGCGATACCAAGATCAAAGCAGGTCTCAAAGTAGCCAAGCAGATGACGATGTCCGGCCGCAAAAACGAACTCGTGCCCGTGGGTGCACAGGAGTGGTTCCTGATCGCCGACGCGCAGCGATTCCTCAGTCTCTATTCAGGAGAGAGCGCGGAAGAGATATTTACCTATTGGGCGCCCCAGCGTGTGCCGACGACGCTGCGAGCCGCGAAGCTTCCGATCTTGGCGCTGCTTGCTGAGAAAGATGAATACCGCGACCGACCGAGTGCGCAGATGGCAGACTGGTTCGCCGAGCACCTTAAAATAGGGGATCAGGTCGTCATCGTGCCGAAAGTTGGCCACTCATTCGAAGGAGGAGAGAAAGCAGTGGCCAGACATATGCACAAATTCATGACAGAAGCGGCACAATAGCGCGTCTCGTAGGGTATGCTCGTATAGAGCTGCCTTTATCTATATTAAATATTTGCACATGAATCGAAACAAAGGGATGTGGGTCGGATCGGTCGCCATTCTCGTCATCGCCGCACTTCTTATTTGGTGGGTAGTGGCGCAGCGTCCGCTCTCGACCTCTACGGGCGTCGACAACACCGCGACCTCGACCGACGAGACACCGGCACAGGGCGGTACGACGACCGGCTCAAATGTCGTCATCACGAAGGTCAATCGTTCCACGCAGACAGTCAATGCGATTATTGCGGGCCTCTCTGGTACCTCCCAGTTCCGCTCACTCTATAGCTCGACGGGTGTCTCAGCATCGCTAAGCTCCACGGGCAAGTACACGGTGTTCGTCCCGACCAACGGTGCGTTTGCACAGCTCGCTGGTGGCACGATCTCCAACATGACCGCTGCTGAAAAGACGCGTCTCATCAAATACCATGTCGTCTCTGGTCGCGCGGTGGATGTCGATGCGGAAGTCGCAGGCACTATCCTCGCGCTCTCGGGCGATGAGCTCAACTTTAGCTACGGCGCCAACAAGATCCCGCTCGTGAATAGCGCGATTGTCATCACCGAATACGCGGGCAAGAACGGTATCGTCTATCTCATCGACAACGTCCTCCTGCCGCCAAAAAAGGCTCCGGGTACGCTCTAAAGCGCTGAACGTATAGAAAATCTTACGCCCGCCGCGAAGTAATCGCGGCGGGCGTCTGCATGTGATTCTGCGGCAGGCTATGCCGCGCGCTTTTTCAGCTCGTCGAAGTCGTCCGCGCGCCAACGCCACGACGCTGACACACCGGTTTTGTCCATCCACGAGCGGTTGTTGGCGAGCGGCGCCGTGACCTGGACGCGGAGCAAGAGCCGCTTGGATCGCGCAACGTAGAAGCGCATGTCCGCGACGATGCCATCGACGGTTCGCAGGTTGTCGTCGTGATCACCCGGCTTTACCTTAATGCTGACGCGTCCCGCCTTGTGGAATGCAAACGGCAGATCCTCTGCGAGCAGCGTGCGATCGCTCGAGCGCAGGCGGATGTTGGCGGCGGGCGTCTCGCCATAGAGCAAGAGCGGGAGCACCGACAGCAGGGTGGCCAAGTTCTCGGGACGCTTTCCTGCGAGATAGCTCCCGTCCAATCGAATGATGATGTTGCTCACTACGAATCCTCCAGGTTTGCCACAGGCAGTCTGCACTATGAGATGGAGCGGATTCCTTGTCAAACTTTCGCCCGACGAGCGCCGCGAACAACAAATCTTCGTAGTAAACGCCAAAAAAGATGCTAGAATTCCGCCATTCTTATGGAAGATGATACGCACGCACTCGAGTCAGTCGCAGTAGGGGAGCACGCCGTCACTGACGCACATACTGAAGCGCCGGCACACGAGAGCGGCATCCATGTGGAGCTTGCCGCTGAGCAGCTTGGTACGCTCTGGGGTGTTCCGATCACCAACACGCTCATCACCAGCTGGGTCGCGATGTTTGTGCTCATCGTGGCTGCGGTGATGATTTGGCGCAAAATCAACATCATCCCGAATCGCTTTCAGCTCCTGCTCGAGAGCCTTGTCGACTACGTGTATACCTTTGCCACCGAGACGCTCGAGAGCCGTACGCTTGCACGTCGCTTTCTTCCGCTGCTCCTTACGCTCTTCCTCTTTATCTTCGTGTCCAACGTCATGGAATTCACGCCGGGCGTGGGCTCCATCCTCTTCGATGGCGCGCCGCTTTTCCGCAGTGTGAATACTGATCTCAACGTGACGCTCGCACTCGCGGTGATCGCGGTCATCGTGATCGAGATCGCCGGCATTATGGCGCTCGGGCTCTGGCGCTACGCGGGCAAGTTCATCAATTTCTCGTCGCCGATCAATTTCGTCGTCGGGCTTATCGAGCTGGTTTCTGAGCTCTCGCGTTTCGTCTCCTTCTCATTCCGACTCTTCGGCAACGTCTTCGCCGGCGAGGTGCTCCTCGGTGTCATCGGCTATTTCGTGCCCTACTTCCTCCCGGTACCGATGATGGCATTCGAACTCTTCGTAGGATTTGTGCAGGCGGCGGTGTTTCCGCTCCTGACACTGTTTTTCATCAAATTGGCGATCGCAGAACCGCATGGGCAGGAGTCGCACGCGCATTAGAAAAGCGCTGTACTCGTGCTAAAATGCCGGCGGTCGGATCTTTATTCATTTACTTAACGCATCACAACAACTATGGATGTTGAATCAGCACGCATGATCGGCATGGGTCTCGCCGCGGGCTTGGGCGTACTTGGTCCGGGTATCGGTGTGGGTCTTATTGGTGGTCGCGCAATGGAAGCTATCGGTCGCAATCCTGATGCTTCGGGCAAAATCGTGTCCAACATGATTCTCCCGATCGTCTTCACGGAAGCGCTCGGTATTCTTGCCCTCGTGGTCTCCTTCATTATCAAATTCGTCTAATTCGATTGATTTGGGCGCATTTCGTCGTTGAACTTCGAAGTTAGTCGCTCTCCGTACCTCGCGTACGGCTCGCTCCTTCCTCCTCGTTCGCCTAGAACTGCATCCCAAATCAATCGAATAGCCACGTAGTCATCTATGGGAGAATTCGCAGCAGCATTCGGCCTCAATTGGAAACTCTTGGTCATCCAGGGGGTCAATTTCTTTGCGCTTCTGGCGGTCCTTACGTACTTCCTCTACAAGCCGCTTCTCAAAATCATTGATGAGCGCCGCGAGAAGGTCGCCGAGAGCGTGCGTGTCGCGCAAGAAGCAGCGCGCACCCTGCAAGATGCCAAGAACGAAAGTGATTCCTTGATCGGCACCGCTTCGCGTGAGGCAGAGACACTCGTCGCTGCAGCGCGTACACGCGCCGATGAGAAGGGAAGCGAGATAGTGAAATCTGCCGAGGAGCGCGCCCAGCGCGTGATGAAGGAGGCGCAGGAGCGTGCCGAGGAGGCGCAGCGCCAGGCTATGGCAGAGAGCTCGAAAGATATCGCGCGCGCCGCCATGCTTGCGGCAGAGAAGATTCTTCGCGAGAAGTCTGCATAACGATATGGAACACGCGTACGCAGTAGCACTCTGGAAGCTCGTCGAAGGCGGCATGACGCCGCATAAGGCCGTGGTTTCCATCAAGGAGCTCCTCGCGACGCAGGGACGCAGCGCATTGTTCCCACGAGTCGCACGTGCGTTTGCGCGTCTCGCTGCTCGCGAGGGCCGCAAGAGCGATATCGTGCTCACCATTGCTCGTGAAGCAGATGAACGCAGTGCAAAAAAAGAAGCAGGGCAGGTACTTTCATCCCACGGGATGGACGCCAAAGACCTCAAGACGCGAGTCGACGATACCGTCATCGGCGGCTGGCGCCTTGAGGGCAAAGACCTCCTTGTTGATCACACTTATAAGGAGCGGTTGCTTTCGATGTATCAGCGTGTCGTTGGCGCCTAACAATAATTTATGGATTCATCTACGGTACAGAAAATTCTCAAAGAGATCGAGCAGGATGCGCCGAAGCACGAGGCGCAGCATGTGGGCACGGTGGTAGCCGTGGGCGACGGCGTGGTCGCGATCGACGGTCTCTCGAAGGCAGTGATGTCTGAGGTTGTGGTGTTTGAAGAAGGTCGCGGCAAGAAGCTCAACGAATCCCTCGGGGATGCAGGCGAATTGCTCGGACTCATTCTCAACCTCGAAGAAGATGGCGTTCGCGCGACGATTCTGGGCGACACCGCACGCGTGCGTGAGGGCATGACGGTGAAATCCACGGGAAAGATTCTTGAAGTGCCATCTGGTGAAGAGCTCCTCGGCCGTGTGGTCAACGCATTGGGCGAGCCAATCGACGGCAAGGGTCCGTTTAAGAACGTGACCATGATGCCCGTTGAGCGCGAAGCCAAAGGCGTGATTCAGCGCAAATCAGTATCCGTGCCGCTCCAGACAGGCATCAAGGCAATCGATGCACTCATCCCAATCGGTCGTGGCCAGCGCGAGCTCATCATCGGTGATCGTGGTACCGGCAAGACGACGGTTGCCATCGATGCCATCCTCAACCAGAAAAACGAGCCTGAAGCCACGCGTCCGATTTGTATCTACGTGGCGATCGGTCAGAAGGAATCCAAGACCGCGCGCATCATGCAGCAGCTCCGCGAAGCAGGCGCACTCGAGTATTCCATCATCGTTGACGCGCCGGCTTCTGCGCCGGCAGCACTGCAGTACCTCGCACCGTTTGCAGGCGTCGCGATCGGCGAATACTTTATGGATAAGGGCAAGGATGTCCTCATCATCTACGACGATCTCTCGAAGCAGGCGACGGCGTATCGTCAGATGTCACTCCTCTTGCGCCGTCCACCAGGTCGCGAGGCGTATCCGGGCGACATCTTCTATCTCCACTCGCGCTTGCTCGAGCGCGCCGCACGTCTCTCTGATGAGATGGGTGGCGGATCGATCACGGCACTCCCGATCATTGAGACACAGGAGGGCGACGTCTCTGGCTACATCCCAACCAACGTCATCTCCATTACCGACGGTCAGATGTTCTTGCTCACGGATCTCTTCAACAAGGGTGTTCGTCCGGCAATCGACGTGGGTATTTCCGTCTCACGCGTGGGTTCTGCGGCGCAGACCAAAGCCATGAAAGCAGTCGCGGGTGGCATCAAGCTCGAGCTCGCACAGTTCCGCGAATTGGAAGCATTTATGCAATTCGCATCGGATCTCGACAAAGAGACAGCTGATCGCATCGAGAGCGGCCGTCGCATGGTGGAGATACTCAAGCAGAAAAACGGTGAGCCAATCCCGCTCGAGAAGCAGGTGGCCGCTATCTATGCCGCCAACCAGAAACTCTTCCGTGATGTGCCAGCAAACCGCGTGACGGAAGTCGAGCGCGCCTTTACGGAATTCCTCGACGTGAATTTCTCGCACACACTCGCGGGTATCAAAAAGAGCGGACAGCTCTCGGATGATGCCAAGAAGGAGCTCGGAGAGGCGATGGAGAATTTCCGCTCTGCACACAACGAATACTTCTCGCTCGCGCAGTAATACAGTGCTATGGCCAATTTGAAATCAATCAAGGCCAAGATCATCTCATCAAAAAAGATGGGCACCGTGACGCGTGCCATGGAGGCGGTCTCTGCAGTCAAGATGCGCAAAAGTCAGGAGCGTGCCATCGGCGCGCGCGCATACGCCGCCGCCGCGCTCACCGTCTTGGAGCGTCTTGCGGGTACCTCAGATCTCGCGCGTCATCCGCTCATGCAAGAGCGCACAGGGAAAACGGCAATCGTGATCATCACTTCTGACAAGGGTCTCGCCGGCTCATTGAACAGCGGTGTCATTCGCAAGGCAGAGAGCGTTGCGCGCGAGATCGACAAGGGTCATGTGGTGATCTTCGCCTTTGGCCGCCGCGGTGGGGATTTCTTTGCATCGCGCGGGTACGCGATGGGACTCAACAAGACAAATGTAAGTGATGATATTTCCGAAACGGAGCTGCGTGAGATTACCGACGGCATGCTTGCGCGCGAAGACATTACGAGTGTCTACGTGATCTATCAAAATTTCGTCTCGTCATTCGAGCAGGTACCCACCGCACACAAGGTCGTCCCGGTGAACGCTGCGGCGATGCGTGCGATCGTGGAAGGTATTCGTCCGGCGCGCGGCAAATACACTCCAGTAGCGACCGCCGACCGTCTTGTGCATGCGCCCGCCGCGTATACGGTGGAGCCCGATGCAGATACGGTGCTTGCCGTCTTGTTGCCGAAGCTCGTCAACATCGCACTATTCCACGCGCTCCTGGAGAACAAGGCGTCTGAACACTCAGCACGCATGGTCGCGATGAAGAGTGCGACCGATAAGGCAAAAGAGATGGCTCAAGCATTCACGCGTAAATTCAACAAAGTACGCCAGGCCGCGATCACACGAGAAGTTTCAGAAATCACCTCTGGTATGGAGGCGATGAAATAGCTCCTATGCGCGAGCTTTTGATAGCGACCAGTCGAAAGGGGAAGGTGGATGAGATCTCCGAATTGCTCAAAGGGTTGCCCTTCACGGTGATCGGACTGGGAGATCTTGGCATTGCAGCGGATGTTGAGGAGGTGGGTACCACCTACGAGGCGAATGCCCTTACCAAAGCATTCATCTATGGCAAGCGCTCGGGCACGCTCACACTCTCCGAAGATTCAGGCTTCGAAGTTGATCATCTCGACGGCAAGCCGGGTGTCTTTACGGCTGAATTTGGAGCAGGGACGCCGGATGGTGGATGCACGAAGATGCTCGAGGCATTACAGGATGTTCCTGATGGCGAGCGCGGGGGCACGGCACGGAGCACTATCGTTGTCTATGATCCCACTATCGATAAAGTGCGTATGAGCGAAGGATTTTCGCGCGGCAGCCTTGCGCACGAAATTCGCGGTACCAATGGATTTGGTATGGATCCGATTTTTTTGTACGACAACGGCGAGAAGACTGGTGGCGAACTCACGACTGAAGAGAAGAACAAGGTGAGTCATCGGATGCGCGCCTTTGAGAAAATAAAAGCGGTGCTTCTTGCTGAATTTGTATGAGCGAACCAGAGGTGCGTTACGGGACAGGTGTGTGGGTGCACAAAGGTGATTTGTTTTTGATTGGCTTGCGCAATACGCCGAGTGGCACGGGTACGTGGTGCCCGCCGGGCGGGCATGTGGATCCGGGCGAGGATCACGAGACCTGCGCACGACGCGAAGTGATGGAAGAGGCAGCAATCGAGATTGAAAATCTGCAGCCGCTCAATGTGATCATGCCGGATTTAAATGTCGAAATGAATGTGCAGTACTACACGACCTTTTACATCGCCGATTGGAAAGCGGGGGAGCCGGTGCCGCTTCCGACTGAGTATGACGAATGGCGATGGGTGAAGTGGGAGGAGCTGCCGCAGCCGCTCTTCCGCCCCGCCAAGCTCTTCGTCGAGCAGTACGGTAATCCCCTAGAAATTTAATAAATAGCGGCTATAATCCTCTCAACTTAAACCAACTATGTCTAAAGGCGTCATCACACAGATTATCGGTCCGGTCGTCGACTGTCGTTTCGATGAGAATCTCCCCGATATTCAGAATGCACTCGAGGTGAAGCATAAGGGTGGTCGCCTCGTCCTTGAGGTCGCGCAACACTTGGGCCTCAATCGTGTGCGCTGCATCGCGATGCAGGATACGTCGGGACTTGCGCGCGACACCGAAGTCATCGACACGGGCGCACCAATCTCGGTACCGGTAGGCGACGCAGCGCTTGGTCGCATGTTTAATGTCATCGGTGAGCCAATCGATGGCAAGGAAGCTGCAGGCAAAGATGTGAGACGACTGCCGATTCACCAGAAACCGCCAGCATTCGTTCGTCAGTCGACGAAGGCAGAAGTATTTGAAACAGGTATCAAAGCGATCGATCTTCTCGCTCCCTTCATCAAGGGCGGCAAGGTGGGTCTTTTCGGTGGCGCAGGCGTGGGCAAGACCGTGACGATTCAGGAGCTCATCCACAACGTCGCATCCGAACACGGCGGCTATTCAGTGTTTGCCGGGGTTGGCGAGCGTGTCCGCGAAGGCAACGACCTCTATCATGAAATGAAAGACTCGGGCGTGCTCGACAAGACCGCGCTCGTCTTTGGTCAGATGAATGAGGTGCCGGGCGCACGTGCACGCGTAGCACTCTCGGGTCTCACGATGGCAGAAGCGTTCCGCGACGAGGGTGGCAAAGACGTACTCTTTTTCATGGACAACGTCTTCCGTTTCGTTCAGGCAGGTTCAGAGGTCTCCTCGCTCCTCGGTCGCGTACCCTCCGCGGTGGGCTACCAGCCGACGCTTGCTGAAGAGATGGGTAATCTCCAGGAACGCATCACCTCAACGACTGAAGGCTCGATTACGTCGGTGCAGGCTATCTATGTGCCGGCAGACGACTTGACCGACCCGGCTCCCGCGACGACCTTCTCGCACCTCGATTCCACCATTGTGCTCTCGCGTCAGCTCGCGGCACTCGCGATTTTCCCTGCGATCGACCCGCTCGAATCCAGCTCCACGGCGCTCACCCCGGAAATCGTCGGCGAGGAGCACTATCGCGTCGCCAACGAGACGAAGCGCGTGCTCCAGCGCTATAAAGATCTCCAGGACATTATTGCCATTCTCGGTATCGAAGAGCTCTCCGAAGATGACAAAAAGCTTGTGTACCGTGCACGCAAAATCCAGCGATACCTCTCGCAGCCGATGTCGGTGGCAGAAGCATTTACTGGCAAGAAGGGTAAGTACGTCACGCTTGCCGATACGGTGCGCTCATTCGGTGAGATTCTCGATGGCAAACACGATGCGCAGAGCGAGCAGTCCTTCTACATGAAAGGCTCGATTGACGAAGTCATTGCTGAATAGCGCCTATGGCGGACCACACGTTTCATCTCACTATCGCAAGCGTTGGCGAGACGCGCTACGACGGTCGCGCGATTTCTGTCACACTCCCTGGCTCATCCGGTGTCATGACCATTCTTGCCAATCATGAGCCGCTGGTGACCACGCTCAAGGCAGGAGATATCTCGGTGAAGGATGACTCCGGTGAAAAGACATTTACGATCGTCGATGGTGTGCTCGAGTGCTCCGGCAATCGCGTCACCGTGCTCCTGTAGTCCACATTACACGCCAGCGCCCGAGAGACGAGCGCGTACAATAGAGTAATGAAGTTCGCAGCGCTCGTAGGCGCATTCTTTTTTCTCTGGATCCCTTTTGTTCACGCTGACACACTCGAGAGCGAAGTCACCAAGAAGATCTGCGAGCCCGGCACCATCAAGAAAGAGGCACGCAAATTTAATCCGGGCGGCGAGGCATCGTCGCTGAAGAAAATGGTGGTCGAGGGCAATCTGTGTACCAACGACAAGATGATTGTGAATCGCAGCGAGCTTGGCAATGCGTATGAGGAATCGACCTGCATCTGCACAACGCAGCAGCAATTTGAGCAGGTCGGCTGCGCAAAAGGTCAAAAACAACCCACGGTCGCCATCACCATTCCTCGGGATATTAGCGGTTGTCAGACAGACACCGTCGTCGTCTCCAAGTGCGCGACTGATCTTGAGAAGGCATATGAGGCGGGGTGCAAGCGCGGCATGAATGTCTCGACGGTTCGCACCGATACTGACGCCAATATTTCCATCGCGACGGCAGGGACGCCTCGTAATACACCGTCACTGGGACTCTCCACCGAATCCGGGACGCTCATCAAGGCGCTCACCGACACCGGCGTGCCACCGGAGAAGGCGCAAGAGCTGGCAGTCTCGAATCGCAAAGGTGCGTTTGAATACATCGAAGCGATGGCATCGAATAATACGGAGAAGGCAAAGGCCGCGGCTGAGGCGATCGGCATTAATCCCGATCTCGCGACCGACCAGCGTGCGCTTGAGGCTGCAAAGCAAGCGCAGAAGGCGCTTGCTGATAATCCGCTCGAATCGAGTCCGTTTTATCGCTCGGGCGCCACCAGCTTTTCCGATCCGGACGCCCGATCGGTGGGGAATTTGCCCAGACAGTGCGGCCAAGATGGTATCGCCGGAAATATGATGCTTGCCGAGAGTGGATGCAATCGGGCGCCGACCAATGCGATCAACCCGTATGTCGGTGGCGCGCACCATTATCTCTGCGAGACCTGGCAGGCGGACGTCGCCGCGACCGGACTTTCGCAGTACCGCGATTGCACATATCGATTCGATGTCGAGGCGTCGTCGCAAGTCGTCAACGCACGCTACGCGCAGCATGCCGCCACATACGGTGATCGATGTACGTCCGCAGGCGTGTCTGTGACCTCGTGCATGTACGCGATTCACGTGTTTGGTGAGGGCGGCTTCCGCAACATACTTGCCGCTCAACAACAGAATCCCAACGCTCCTGCGTCGGTGCTCTGTGGGAGTGCAGTGAGCAACGGCGCGTGCAGTGGTAATGCTGGCATTTTCACCAACGGCGGGACCGTGCAGGGAGTATTCGGCGAGCTTGATCGCCGACTTACCGGCGGATCGGTGGTCACATCGTATTCAACAAACACCGGGGTGAGTAGCCCCTTTAGCGTCGGAGCATCTGTGGGGGATGGCCGCGCCAGCACGTACAACACAGGAAGCCCGATGGCGCAGGCCAGCATCTTCGGCAATCTCAACAATGGCAATGTGATGGGGGGATTCAACGGTCTGAACCTCGGGCAACTTTTCCAGCCACAGCAGCAGCAACAGTCTCCCTATCAGCAGCAGTATCCATATCAAGCACCGCCGATTCAGCAGCAGGCATCACAGCAGCTACCGATACGTGTGATGTCTCCATCACCGATCGTTGTGCCGACGACCAACCCGACTACCACGCCCGTGACTGCTACCACGACGACGGCCACCACATCCGTCCCGTCGGTGCAGCCCTTGGCAAATCTATCAATACAGCCGAAGCTGGTGGCAATCGGAGACCCGTTTGTCGTCTCATGGACGAGCGCTGGTATGAAAAGTGATTTCCCCTGCATTCTTTCGCAGAGTGGCAAGGAGATAGCGCGAGGCGCGAGTGGTGCCAGACAAATCACCGTGCCATTTGCGACCAGCAGTGAGTATCTGCTAACCTGCGTGAGCGCGGGCGGTCAGGGCATTCAGAAAAAGGAGACTGTCGTCATAAAATAGTATGTCATTTACGCGAGTTGTTGAAGATTTTACGTGTGAGCACTGTGGCCAGGTGACCGCCGGGAGCGGCTATACCAATCATTGTCCGAGTTGTTTGTGGAGCAAGCACATCGACAATGATCCGGGTGATCGCGCGGCAGCCTGCGGCGGCATGATGAAGCCGATTCGCATTGAAGGCTCGTCGCCCGCGTATCGCATTGTGCATCGCTGTGAGCGCTGCGGTATCGAGCGCCGCGTCAATGTCGCGGCGACAGACGACGCAGGCGCCATTATCGCAATTGCTCGTGAAGACGGCGTTGCGCGCGACTAGTGCCTGCGGCATAATTCATTCATGGCACGAAAACTTACTGATCTGGGCGTAGAGCCCGAAGGAGAGCAGATCGTCGACACGGGGCACGGGCTCGAATACAGGAAGCCCGAACATATCCTCGATGGTACGGGACGCCCTGCCGCACCGGAGGACGACATGTCTGGCGACTAGCTATGGCGAAGAAAATTTTTATGCTGCTCGGGCATCCCGACAATGTCGGGCTTTGTCACGAAATCGCCGACACCTATGAGAAGGCGGCCCGCGAAGCGGGCCACGCGGTAGATCGTATGGATCTGAATTCGATGCAGTTTGATCCGATTCTGCATCATGGCTATCGCGCCATGCAGGAGCTCGAGCCCGATCTCAAGAGATTCCAAGAGCTCGTGCAGGCGAGCGATCATTTCGTCATCATCCACCCGATCTGGTGGGTGGGTATGCCGGCCCTTCTCAAGGGAGTCTTCGACCGTGCGTGGCTGCCGGGATCTGCGTTTCGCTATATCAAAATGCCATCAGGGAAGCGCACCATTTTCTGGCATCGTCTCATGCGCGGCAAAACCGCACGCGTGATTGTGACCAGTGGTACACAGCCGCTCCTCGTGAAATTCTTGCCCGGCAACGTCAACGCCCAGCTCAAATGGGGGATTCTGTGGTTTGCGGGATTTAAAACCCGTACGACGTGGTTTGGTCCGTCTGAAAATGTGCCTGAGCCGCGCAAAGCCCGCTGGCTCAATACGATCGCGCATCTCGGTTCGAGGGGTATATAAAACGAAGATGCCGACAAAATTGCCGGCATCTCGAAGATCTGTGGTCGTCTTAATCAGCACCGCGTTGCCCGATCATTGACGACGGCCATGAACTCGAAGGGTGGAACCTCTCCGCCACCCGCGGCCCAGAAGGTGCTTACTACGCGCTGGCACGTACCAGTGCGCATGGTGTCATCGAGGATGAACGCCTCGCGGAGCCGCGGGAAGTCACTGTGCAGCAATTCCACCGTGTCGTTGACCGCATAGCCGCAGTAGCCGAGCAGCTTGTTCATCGCATGCTTCGGGATGATGATGCGCAGCTCCTTTCCCGTACGCCGATGCGCCTGCAAAAAAGCGGCCAGGCCGATGAAGGTGGCGTGCGCAATGATGTAGGTGTCTCGCGAATCAACGGCGCAGCAGCGTGCAATGTCGTGATAGCGCTCATCCCATAGAGCAAAGCCTTGCCGCGAGATCTGGGCGAGTTTGGTGCCGTCGACACTCCAGTGTGCACCGCGTGCATGCTCCAGCACGAACTGCTTGAGCACCAGCTTGGTCTGCGCGTCGGTCACATGCTCGTTACCGGGTACGTGAGCGATCCGCGCCACGAGCTCTTTGAGCAGCTCGTGTTGGAGGAACAAGTGCGGCGCGTACAGCTTGAGAAGCATGTAGACGGCCTCGTTCTCAAAGCCGTTTTCGGCGAGCGCACGAATCTCTTCGACGCGAAGCTGCCCTTCGCGATAGCGGAGCGCGTAGCGGACGTCGTACGGCAGGATGCTCGAAGTCAGCCCCGCGTCTGAGGGGATAAGCATGGGTAACTCCTTCAATGAGGACTTCGTGTAGTAAACGCCACTGTTCTACCGTAGTCAACAGTGGGTTACTGTGGTACTTTGCTTCGAATATGGCGCTTTCGATCGGAATTGTGGGTTTACCCAACGTCGGCAAATCGACGCTTTTTAATGCACTCACGCGTAAGGGCGTGCTTATTGCCAATTATCCCTTCGCGACCATCGATCCGTCGGTGGGCGTGGTCGCGGTGCCCGATCATCGTCTTGATGCGCTTAGCAAAATGTCGAATTCTGAAAAGACGGTGCCCGCGATTGTGGAATTCGTCGATATCGCCGGTCTCGTCAAAGGCGCATCCGAAGGCGAAGGCCTCGGCAACCAATTCCTTCAGCACATCCGCGAAGTGGATGCGATCGCCGAAGTGGTGCGTATCTTTGAAGACGACGATATCCACCATGTCGCCGGCTCGGTAGATCCTCGCTACGACATCGAGATCATTGATCTCG
The DNA here is from genome assembly GCA_964545165.1 of uncultured Candidatus Saccharibacteria bacterium. GTDB lineage: Bacteria > Patescibacteriota > Minisyncoccia > Phycocordibacterales > UBA2100 > UBA10103. The sequence continues at coordinate 17,332 of CAZJEQ010000011.1, read as the reverse complement.
AGCTCGTGCAGGCCGACAAGCAGAGCGTGGAGAAGCGCCTCGAGCGCGTCGAGCGTGATGCGCGTGGTGGCGACAAGGATCTGATCGCAGAGCGTGAGGTCTTGGTAAAAATCATGCAGGCGCTTGAGAATGGAAAGGCGGCGCGCACCGTTTCGCTCGAGCCCAAAGAGATCGAGCGCATCAAGGCGCTGCACCTGCTTACACTGAAGCCAATTTTGTACGTACTCAACAGGAAGAGTGGTGTCGTGAATCTCGATGCCGAAGGCGGGCAGCGTTGGCAGGAGCTCAAGAGTTATCTCGACGAATCTGGCGCCGCCTATGTCACGGTGGATGCCGGTATCGAGAACGAACTCGGCGATGTGCACTCAGACGAGAAGGCAGATTTCCGCCGCGAGCTCGGTGTGCAGGACGACGGCATCAATGCGCTCATCAAGGGTGGCTATGCACTCCTCGATTTGATTTCATATTTTACGACCGGCGAGAAAGAGACGCGTGCCTGGACGGTAAAGCGTGATTCGACGGCACCCGAAGCGGCCGCAGCGATCCATACCGATTTCCGCGATAAATTCATTCGCGCAGAAGTCGTCTTCTGGGACAAGCTCCTTGAAGCAGGCTCCTGGAGCAAGGCTCGTGAGAAGGGCACACTTCGCACCGAAGGCAAGGAGTATGTGGTGCAAGATGGGGACGTGATGGAGTTTCTGCATAGTTAGCGATGTGATGCCTGCCCCGTTAGAAGCGAAGCTTTCCACGGGGGAGTTTTTTGCATTGCTAGAGGCCTTCATAATCCTCCTTTGACGAAAGCGGCACCGTGATATGCTTTCGGTATGGAAAAAACAAAAGCTACGGCTAAGGATTTTGTGCTCTGGTTTGGTGCGATGGCGAGCCTCTACGCAGGGGTAATCGCGTTTATCGCCCTCATGTTTGATTATATTAATACCGTTTTCCCGAACGCGATTACCAATGCGTATTACTACGCTGATCCGTACCAAAACGGCGGTATGAGCTACGAGATCGCATCGCTCATCGTGCTCACGCCGGTCTTTCTGATCCTCATGCGTCTCATCCGTCGCGACATTGCGCATGATTCGTCGCGCAACGATATCTGGGTGCGTCGCTGGGCGATCTTCCTCACGCTCTTCGTCGCCGGTGCGGCGATGGTCATCGATCTCATCGTGCTCCTCACGACCTTCCTCCAGGGAGAGGATTTGACTGCAGGATTTCTTCTCAAGGTCGCAACCGTGCTGCTCGTCGCCGGATTGGGCTTTATGCACTTCCTCGCTGATATGCGCGGCTACTGGCAGAAAGAGCCGGCTCGTGCTCGCATGGTGAATTACGGCGTCGGCCTCGTGGTCCTCATCGCAATCGTCTCTGGCTTCTTTATCGTCGGCACACCATCGGAGATCCGCATGAAGAAACAGGATGCGATTCGCGTCCAGGATCTACAAAACCTGCAGTGGCAAGTCGTAAATTTCTGGCAGCAGAAGGAGGAATTGCCGGCCTCACTCGAAGCGCTCAAAGACCCAATTTCCTACAACGAAATTCCGCTCGATCCAGCGACCAAAGAGCCGTATGGGTATCGTGCTACGGGCGCTCTCAAATTCGAGATCTGTGCGACCTTTGCCACCGAGGGCGGCACTCAGATGACCGATGGTCGATCCGTGCCGATCGACCCGAGCATCGCGCCGTCATTGCTCAAAGAAGATAATTGGCAGCATGCAGCAGGAGAAGCATGCTTCGAGCGCACCATCGATCCGGAGCGCTATCCGCCCTACACCAAGGTGCGATAAATGCTGACACCAAAAGACCCCGCAAGGGGTCTTTTTGGCTGCAGGGAGGCGTGTTAACGTGTACCAATCCATGCAGTACGATCACAAGAAAATTGAGAAGAAATGGCAGGATGAGTGGGCCAAGAACAAGATATACACGACGCCCGACAAGGTGCCCGGCAAAGACAATTTCTATCTCTTGGTCGAGCTGCCATATCCCTCGGGCAATCTCCATGTCGGCCACTGGTACGCCTTTGCGGTGCCGGACATGCTGGCACGTATCCTGCGTATGCGGGGCAAAAATGTCATGTACCCGATCGGCTTTGATGCGTTCGGACTTCCCGCAGAAAATGCGGCTATCAAAAACAAGATCAATCCCGCCGAGTGGACCGAGGCCAACATGGCACACATGCGCACGCAAATCGCGTCGATGGGCACGATGTTTGATTGGTCGCGCGAAGTCGTGACCTGCCATCCGGATTACTACAAGTGGACGCAGTGGCTCTTCCTCCAGATGCACAAACACGGTCTCGTGTATCAGCGCGAGACGGCAGTCAATTGGTGCCCGAAAGATCTCACCGTCCTCGCCAATGAGCAGGTGGTGGATGGCAAGTGCGAGCGCTGCGGGAGCGAGGTCGAGCAGCGCAAAATGCTGCAGTGGAATATCAAAATCACCGATTATGCGGATCGTCTCATCGATGATTTGGAGGGGATGGACTGGCCGCAGCAGATCAAGGAATCACAGAAGAATTGGATCGGCCGCTCAATCGGTGCAGAAATCGATTTCCCCCTCGATCTCGGGCAGAAGCTCAAGTTTGTCATTTTGCATGGTTTCGAGAGCGGGCCGGATCGACCACGCTGGCAGTGGGCGAAGGCGAGGCTCGAAGAGATGGGCCATGAAGTGGTGATGCCGCAGCTACCGAATGCGGATAAGCCAACCGAAGACGAATGGGTTGCGGCTGCGCTCGCTGCGACTGAGTATGACGAGCGCACCGTGCTCGTAGGACACAGCCTCGGCGCTGTCGCAGCACTGAAAGTGCTTGAAAAGCTGGAGCGCCCCATCGCTCGCCTCGTGACCGTCGGCGGGTTTGTGAGCAAGAATTTTAAAGACAATCCGCGACCATTTGAGAAGACGTTTACTTGGGAATTTGATGGTACGAAGATCAAGAAGAATGCCAAATCGATCACCGTGCTCCATGATCCGACTGACTACGCCGTCTCAGATGCACAGGCCAAAGAAGTAGCCGACTTACTTGATGTACCGGTGACGCTTGGCACTTCCAGCAAGTCACATTTCACCGGCGACACCGAGCCGGATGTCGTGATGTGGCTGCGCCCGACGATTCGCGTATTCACGACACGAGCGGATACGCTCTTTGGTGCGACGTATCTCGTGCTCGCGCCGGAGCATCCGTGGGTCACGCTCGCACTTGGTCACAAGACCGTGCTCAAGAACAACGACGAGGTTGCCACATATGTCGCCGCTGCGAGCAAGAAGACCGAGCTTGAGCGACAGACCGGAGAGAAGGAGAAGACCGGTGTGAAGCTCGAAGGTGTGGAAGCAGTTAACCCCGCGACGGGGGAGAAGATCCCGCTCTATGTCGCCGATTATGTGCTCGGCGGATATGGCACGGGAGCCATTATGGCCGTGCCCGCGCACGACGAGCGCGACGGCGAATTTGCTCAGAAATTTGGAATCCCGGTAAAAGAGGTGGTGCAGCCACTCAGCTTCCGCACCAGCGGTATGGATGGTATCCGACCGGATGAGCCATTGATTGAGCGCACGGGCATCCTCGCGATCATCAAGCACTGGTCGGAGGACAAATATATTTGTCTCTCCTGGAAGGACCAGCCGATGCGCGCTTTTGTCACCGGTGGCATAGAAGCAGGCGAAGATCCGATCATCTGTGGTGCTCGCGAGGTGCACGAGGAGACCGGGTATCGCAATGCGAAGTTTGTCAGAGCGCTCGGCGGTCAGGTGCACGCGCAGTTTTACTCGATTTCAAAAAAACAAAATCGTTTCGGGCATTACCTGCCGCTTTATTACGAATTGCAGGATGATGCGCGCGACGAGCTCGCACCAGAGGAGCAAGAGCTCCACGATGTTGTATGGATCAATAAGGACGAAGTCCGCACCTATATCAATCGTTCTGAAATGCTCGTTGCGTGGGATCGACTGCACGGCGCATCTCAATACACGGGAGATGGTGTACTCGTTGATTCGGGCGAGTTCAGCGGCAGACAATCAGACGAGGCGCGCGCCGATATGATCGCGAGATTTGGTCGTGCCAAGAAGACGTATCGTCTGCGCGATTGGATCGTATCGCGTCAGCGCTACTGGGGCGTACCGATCCCGATGATCCACTGTGATGCGTGCGGCATCGTACCGGTCGCCGAAGAGCAGCTCCCGGTCGTCTTGCCACAGACGGATGATTATCTGCCAGAAGGCACGGGTCGCTCCCCACTGGCCAAAGTCGAGTCGTTCGTGAATGTGTCGTGCCCGTCGTGCGGTAGTGCTGCGCGCCGTGAGACGGACACACTCGATACCTTCGTCGATTCATCCTGGTACTACCACCGCTACATCGATCCAAAAAATGAGCGTGCGTTTGCCGATCCCGCGAAGCTCGAGACGTGGATGCCGATCGATCTCTACAGCGGCGGCGCGGAGCACACGACGGTGCATGTGCTCTATAGCCGCTTCTGGCAGAAGGCGTTTTACGACATGGGACTTCTCGAAGATGCAGAGCCGTTTACGCGCCGTATGAACCGCTCGCTCATCATGGGCCCTGATGGGCAGAAGATGAGTAAATCCCGCGGCAACGTGATAGATCCCGACGAGGTTGTGGAGAAGCTCGGTGCGGATACGGTGCGTATGTACCTTGCCTTTATCGGTCCGTACAACGAAGTCGCGAGCTACCCATGGAATCCCGATGGTGTCGTCGGCGTGCGTCGCTTTTTGGAGCGCGTGGGCCGTGCGGAGGAATTCGTACAGGATGCGGAGGTCGCTGCGCTCAATGTGCCGCTCCACAAAGCGCTCAAGAAAGTCGGCGAGGATGGCCTCGCGCTCAAATTCAACACCGCGATCAGTCAGATGATGATTTTCCTCAATGCACTGGAGAAGGAGAAGGCGATAGGCAAGGCGCAGTGGGCGATATTTACGAAGATGCTCGCTCCCTTTGCCCCGCATCTCGCGGAAGAGCTGTGGAAGAGCGCGGGCAATAACGAATCAGTGCATCTCCAAAGCTGGCCGCAGTACGAAGAGCAATATCTCTCGGAGGACACCATCACCATCGCTATTCAGATCAACGGCAAGATGCGCGGCGACGTGAGCGTCGCGGCGGACGCCAGCAAAGAGGTCACCGAAGCTGTAGCCCGGGAAGCAGTCGCCGCAAAGCTCGTCGGGCAGGAGATCGTTCGCACGGTCGTCGTCCCCGGCCGCCTCGTGAATTTCGTCATCGCACAGCACTAACCCCTGCAGATATAAATGTGCGATCGCATATTTATATCTGCAGGAAGAACTAGGAGCGTTTGAATACTTGGATACCGTCGGTAGAGTCTTTGATGGTGTAGCCGAGGATTTCGATCTCTTGGCGGAGCGTATCTGCCTCCTCCCATTTCTTCTCTTCACGAGCGGTATTGCGACGCTCAATGATATCGGTGATTTCTGCTGAGAGGTCTTCGAGTGCTACCGCTTCGCCGATACGAGCGGCATTGAGGGTACGAGCGCGCTCGTCGCGCTCATCGAGCCCGAGGCCGAAGACGCGATCAGCATCGAGGATGGTGGCACGGATATCCTCGGGCGAGAGATTCGCATCCTTGGTCATCTCCCAGACGACCGCAAGTGCACCAGCGGTGTCGAGGTCGTCGTTGAAGCGCTCGTGTATGCGTGCCCGATATGCTTCGTTGATCGTGCCGCCGTCGGGCGATGAATCGACGAGTGCGCGGAGCTTGAGGTAGGCTCTCTGCGCTGCCTCGAGCGACTCCCAGGTGAAATTCTGCGCGGTCCGGTAGTGCGCGCCCAGAAGGAGGTAGCGGAAGGCGAGCGGATGCGATTTCTCGATAATGTCTGGCGAGAGATAGATCACCGTGCCCGCGGATTTCGAAATCTTGCCACCCGTGATTTGGAGGTGTGCACGGTGCATCCAGAAGCGGGAGAAGGGGCGCTTGCCGTTGGCACATTCAGACTGCGCGATTTCGTTGTTGTGATGAATCGCGATGTGCTCGATGCCGCCGGTATGGATGTCGATCTGCTGGCCCAAAATAGCGCGGATCATCGCAGAGCATTCGATGTGCCACCCCGGGAAGCCCATGCCCCAGGGCGAATCCCAGCCGAGCTTCTTCGACGATTTCCAGAGGACGAAATCCGTGGGATGGCGCTTGCTCTCGCGCGCAGCGACGCGCGACTCGGTATCGCCCGTCTTTATGCCACCGAGCTCGCCATAGTGCGGGTAGCGTGTGGTGTCGAAATACACGCCGTCTTCGCCTCGGTAGGCATAGCCTTTTTCTTCGAGTGAGCGAATCATCGCGATCTGTGCGGGCACATGGTCGGATGCGTACGGAAAGATAATTTTCTTGGTATTGATATTGAGCGTCTGCAAGTCTTCGACGAAAATCTTTGCGTATTTCTCAGCCAGAAGCCGCATGTTCTCCATCGTTGGCCTGAGCTTCTCGCGCTTGAGGCCGATCGTCATCTTGTCGTCGCCCTCATCGGCGTCAGAAGAGAGATGGCCGAAGTCGGTAAAATTGATCACTTGCTTGACCTGGTAGCCGTTGTACTCGAGGGTGCGACGCAGCGTGTCGGCAAAGACAAACATCGAGAGATTCCCGATGTGCTGGCGGCCGTAGACGGTGGGGCCGCAGTTGTACATGCGCACGGTGTTGGCAAGCTCTGGCAGAGAGAATTCCTGCGTCGCTTTGCCGAGGGTGTTGTAGAGATAGAGCGGCGTACGAGTGCTGAGCTCTTGTGCGGGAGTGCCTCGCTTAAAGGGCCAGAAGTTCATCTGGGTATTCTACTATTATCTCTTCACAACTCTAAGTAAGCAGGGGAGATAGCTCCCCTGCGAAACGGCTGCTTACAGCCAATGTTTTTTGCGGAAGTAGGCAAACATCACGATGCTCGCCAAGCCCATGATGCCGAGCATGATCCAGAAGTCGTAGGGGAGACCGAGGAGGGGATTGTGCACCGAATTGATGTCGAAAATAGCAGCGAGGAGCGAGAGCGGGAAGGTGACGAATGCCATGATGGTAAAGATCTTCATGGTCTCGTTCTGCTTGGTGGTGAGGAGTGAATTGTTGGTCTCGCGCAGCTCGTGCAGCGATTCGGTATTGCGCATGATGTGATTGTGCACACGATAGTAGTCGTTCTCCATGGTGCGCAGGTACGGGCGGAATTCTTCACCGAAAAAGGCGACCCCCTCACTCTCAAGACTCTTTAAGATATCGCGATGCGGCTCAATGGTCTGACGGAGATTGAGCAGATTGCGCGCGGCACGTGAGATCGCCGAGACCATCGCGACCTGATGCTCTGAATAGATGTGCTCTTCGATATTACTGAGCTCGCGACGCACGTATTCCACTTCGTGCTCGACGGCTCGGTAGAGACGCTTGAGCATCAGGAAGAAAATGTGCCCCGCATGATCGCCGACTCCGCCCATCTCGAGTACCGAATTGACCTCAAAGACCTTGGCAAATTTGTGGAGGGGTTCAATGGTGTCGTAGTGCGCCGTGATGAGAAATTCGCGCCCGATCACGAAGTCGATCTCTTGCTCACGATGGCGATGTGCGTGGCGAAGCGCGGGGAAGTGCAGGATGAGATAGGCGTAGCTCGGCCGGACGTCGACGTGCGCACGCAGGGACGGTGCCAGCAGCTCTTCGGCCGTGAGCGCATCGAGGCCGAATTCTGTCGCAACATCGAGCACCTCCTGTCGGGTGGGGTTCTCCAAATCCACCCAAACGATGCCTTTGTGGTGATAGCGCGACTTCATTACATGAAAGTATACCCCGTGAGATATGTGCTCAAAATCTGAATATGTATCCGACTGTTAACAGGTAAGTCGATATCTCGCTTGCAGTCGGTATGCGTATCTCACGGGGTGAAACAACAATTTTATTTCTCACGCGGCATATCCGTGTAATAATTCGGCGCATGCACGAAAGTCCGTCTGTCTCCGCACGCACCGCCAGTGTCTACGTGATCGTGGCACTGCTCCTCGGCCTCGGTATTGGGCACTTCATCGGAGGCCCCGGTGCGAAATTGGGCACCGATATTTCGCAGCCACAATCGGTCGATTTCTCGCCCGTGTGGAAAGCGTGGCACATCATCGATGAGCGTTTTGTGCCGGCGGCAGTCGCGAGCTCCACACCCTATGTGGCCAGCTCCACCGCCGAAGCCGCGCAGCGCCGTCTCTTTGGCATGATCTCGGGTATGACGGATTCACTTGAGGACCCGTACTCCTTCTTCCTCCCACCGGTCGAGAATGAGGAATTCACCGAGAGTATGAGCGGTCTCTTCGAAGGTGTCGGTATGGAAATTGATATCAAGGCCGGCACACTCACGGTGGTTTCTCCCATCAAAGGCGCGCCCGCATCCAAGGCTGGTATCAAGGCAGGGGATCTCGTGCTCAAAATTGATGGCGAATCCACGCAAGGTGTCGCCGTGACGGATGCCGTCAAGAAAATCCGCGGTCCCAAGGGGACCCAAGTAGCGCTCACGATTATGCGCGAGGAATGGACGTCGCCGCGTGATATCAAGGTGACGCGCGATGTGATCAACGTCCCGACCGTGACGACGACGCAGAAGGAAAATGGTGTCTTCGTCATCTCGGTCTCGACCTTCGCGGCGAATTCGTCAGATCTCTTCCGCACGGCACTGCGTGAATTCATCACCTCGGGGTCGACCAAGCTCGTGCTCGATCTTCGCGGCAATCCGGGTGGCTACCTCGATAGTGCGGTCGAGATGGCGAGCTTCTTCTTGCCCTCCGGCGCGATCGTCGTCACGGAAGATTACGCGGGTCATGGCACCAATATCATTCACCGCTCCAGTGGCTACAACGTCTTCAACAAAAATCTCAAGATGGTCATTCTCGTCGACAAGGGATCGGCATCCGCGTCGGAAATCCTCGCCGGCGCACTCCACGATCACGGGATTGCGCAGCTCGTCGGCACCAACACCTTTGGCAAGGGCTCGGTCCAGGAGCTTATCGAGATTACGCCAGATACCGCACTCAAGCTCACCGTCGCGCAGTGGCTCACACCGGATGGCACGCACATCCCGCTCACCGGTATTGTCCCCGATGTCGAGGTCACACTCACCGAAGCTGATATCAAGGCGGAAAAGGATCGCCAAATGGAGAAAGCACTCGAGCTCTTGAATAGCTAGAGCCGAGGTACTACTATCAGGGCATGAAGGTACTCATGCTCAAAGATGTAAAAGGTGTCGCGACACGCGGAACGATCAAAGAGGTCTCCGACGGATACGCGCTGAATTTCCTGATCGCACAGGGGCACGCCGTCCAGGCGACAAAGGAGAAAATCGCTGAGCACGAGGCACGCAAGAAAGTCGAGTCTGCCCAGCATGAGGCGCAGGAAAAGCAGTGGGAGGCACTCGCCAAGCAGATCGAGGGCACAACGATCGAGGTCGCCGCTCGCGCAAATGAGTCCGGTCACCTCTACAAGCAGCTCGCGCCAGCGCTCGTCCTCGAAGCGCTCCGCACTGCCTGTGGCACGCAGCTGCCTGCAGATGCCATTGTCATCAATGCCCCGATCAAATCGACGGGGGAGACGAGCGTGGGCGTAAAGCTCGGCGGCAAGAGTGCGAAGATCACGGTGCGGGTCGTCGCTGCAACAAAGTAGCCCATCCTAAAAGGAGAACGACCCCAGGTGGGGGTCGTTTCGTTTTGTTGGTGAAGAAAAAGTCGCTTAGATGACGTCGACAACGCGGCGGGTGACGGTGCGTCCATCGAAATTCGTCTTGCGAGCCGAGCGGAATTTAACCGTACCAGCTGACATCGCAAAGATCGTGTGATCCTTGCCGAGGCCGACATTCTTGCCGACCATGATCTTGGTGCCGCGCTGACGAACGATGATTTCGCCGACGGTGACCTTCTGACCATCCGCACGCTTCACGCCGAGATACTTCGGATTTGAATCGCGCAGGTTTTTGGTTGTTCCGCCAGCTTTTGTATGTGCCATGGTGTTGTTTTACGGGCACTTTGCGCCGCTCTGAGGCGGTACAATATGCGTGTGAAGAATATACAGGAATTGTGGGTAAATATCAAGGCCCATACGGACGCTGTCGTGGGGGAATGGGGCATTTTTGCCGTTATCCTGCTTGTCTCCCTGGGGGCCTTTGGCCTGGGCCGACTCTCTGCCCTGGAGGGCCATAGACCCCTTATTCAGGTCGCTGAAGCCTCTCAGGGGGCTTCCCTGGGGGCAATTACCCCGGGTGGCGCGGTGGTGGCCTCCCGCACGGGGGAGGTCTACTACTACCCCTGGTGTGCTGGGGCGGCGAAAATCCTCCCGGCCAACCAACGGGTATTTGCGACGGTGGATGCTGCCAAAGCGGCAGGGTATCGGGCCGCCAAGAATTGCAAAGGATTGGAATGAGAACTCGGGCGTATCGCGTATGGGGTATAGGGTATGGCGAAAAATGCACCTTGCATTCTCCCTCTATACTCAATACTTCATACCCTATACAATGCATTCATGATCGTACTTGATGTTGAAGCCTCCGGATTGGATCCGGTCAAAAACTCCATCGTCTCGGTGGGGGCGCTCGACCTCGCGCATCCCGAGAATCGTTTCTATATGGAATGCCGCGTCTGGGATGGCGCACACATCGAAGATGAGGCACTGGCGGTCAACGGCTTCACGCGCGCAGAGCTCGCAGATCAATCGAAGCCGTCTGAGGCAGACCTCACCCATGCATTTAAAGACTGGGCACTGAAAGTCGATGAGCGCACCTTTGCGGGGCAGAACGTCTCCTTCGATCGCGACTTCTTGCTCTATGGCGCGCGCCGTGCCGGGCACACCGATTGGCCGTTCGCGCATCGCACCATCGACACGCATACGCTCGCCTACATGCACATGGTGACCCACGGCATCCAGCCGCCGACACGCAACAATCGCTCCGCACTCAATCTCGATGCGGTGCTCGAATACTGCGGCATTCCCGAAGAGCCGAGCCCGCACAACGCACTCACCGGCGCGCTCTGCCACGCAGAAGTCGTCGCACGCCTCCTCTACGGCAGGAAGCTCCTCCCCGAATTCATGCAGTACGACATTCCGTTTACGTAGCATGGCCGATTACGAATTCGTACAGCTGACAGAAGGCGAGTGGAAAGAGGCGCGCGATCTGCGCGTGCAATCGGTCGCCGATCAGCCCTACGCATTTGGGCAGACACCGGAAGAGGCCAGCGCGGTATCAGAAGAAGAGTGGCGCCGACGCCTGCGCGAGGATCTCTATATATTCGTACGCTCCGAGGGCGCGCTCAGAGGATTTGGCTGTCTCGTCCTCGAGAAGGGTGTGAAGCGCGAGCACATCGGCTGGATCTACAGCATCTACATTGCTCCGGAATTGCGCGGGCAGGGTGCGGGCCGCGCACTCGTCGAGCATCTTATAGAAGAGGGGATGAAGCGCTATCCCAAGCTGATGAAAGTAATGCTCGACGCGACATTTAAACAAGAGGCAGCGATCGCGCTCTACGAGAGCCTCGGATTCAAAAAGATCGGCGTCCTCGAGAAGCATCTGCGCGTCGGTGATGAATATATCGACGAGTGGATCATGGTGAAATTCGTACGCTAATCGGGTTTGACCCGGGGCGGGGACAGGCGTAGCGTGATGGGCAGGACAAGCAAAGGAGACTCAACCATGTCCATCTCGCTTCTTATGGCCGGCTTCTGTGCGGCGATGTTCGCCCTTTCGGCATTCATGGGCATCAAGCTTGGCAAGGAAGACGCCGACAAGCTGTATCGCGGTCAAGAGGTGTATTCGGCTTCAGGCACGTGGGCCTGGTGGTGCAACCTCATCGCGGTACTCGTCATGATCGGCGGCGCAGTCCAAATCGCCCTTGCGGCACGGCTCGACGTGATGCTCCTGGGGGTCACCGTCTTGCTTCTACCGGTGCTGTATCGCACCGTGTATAAACGAGCATTCGACGCGCGTCGACTCGTGAGGCGGACATGATCGTCGCCCCTGCCGACTTGAACGCTGTCGCGCTCGTTGTCCTGATCCCGCTGCTTCTCTTCGCGCTGGCAGTGGCGATCAATTCGCGAATGCTGCTCGTCCTCTCGCTTATCGTCACCATTGTGATGGTAGGGACGTGGGCACTGACGGGTATCAACATCGTCCGCGTCAAGCTCCCCGAGTGCTTGCTGTGCAGTATCACGCCAGCATCGATCCAGTCGCACATTCGCGAAGGGCCACCGTGGCCCTTCGTTGTTTTATAGACAAGCGTAGCTCGACATATGCCACTTCTATGGCATAATCTATGAAGCCCGAATCTTTCGGGGGAGGAATGAGATGCCGTCACCGATTATCTTCACCGTCGTACTCATCGCCGTGCTCGCGGCTACTGCCTATCTGGGCTTCGCGCGTGGATGCATGCGCCAGAAGCTCGAAGAAGAAGAGGAGCTGAGTGCTCGGTGGTTCCTCAACCTCTTCCTCGTCGGCGCGTTGCTGATCTGCGTCGTCTTCTGGACCCTGGTGGTCCTGGGGTGCGCAAATCGGCTTTTCCGCATGGCCATCGAGGAGCCGAGTTCCATTTTCGCGGGCGGCGGCGCCGACTACTTCAAGGTCTTGGCCTGGCTGGCACTGACAGCGCTCGCGCGGGTGAGCTACGCCTATTGCTACCGGCTTGGCGTCAACCGCATCGAGCGCTACTGGCGCAGCCACATCAAGCCGATGACGTGGCACTAAGCCACACCATACAGATCTCCGCAGAGGGGCCGCACCGGCCCCTCTTCGTTTTTATAAAAAAAGGAGCCGCCCGACAGGAGCCGGGAAGCTCCGTATCGGGCGGCGTCGGCCGCGTATCAGTCTGTCCCGCCAGCCACCACGCGAGTGCGGGTCGCGAGGGCGCCGAGAAACGCGGCGCGAGCCTCGACGCAGGTGCCTTGCTCCAAGTGGAGCGGCAACAGGTACGGGGTGGTTTCAAGCGCAGGGTTGCGCTTGCACGTCAGACCGAGGTGTCTGTGGCCGAGGCGTCGGATGGATTTCACGCCCGGGAAGATCACTTGGTGCCCAATCGCACTCACACGGTAATCGTCGCGGTAACAGCGACGATTGCGCTCGTAGAAGCGTCCGGCGTATTCGAGACGGAGCGTCACCCGACCATATGTGGCGGTGAGCGGCTCGCTGCGAGTCCTCGACATTTCTCTAGTCCTCCAATGTCCTGGCGATTTTGCCGAGCGGTTTATACCACAGATGCTCAAGATGGGAAGGGTGGCTCAGCGCTTCATTGACCCGCTTCGCAGAATGCCTATGATGTTGCCAGCTCTGCAATCAGGCAGACTGACTGGAAGGGAATCGATGTCCATCACATCATCGCGTTTTAGTCTTCTCCGCGGCGGGTCGGCGTTTGGTCTGGGCACTGCAGCCAGCCGGCAGCCTCCGCCAAAGCCCGAGCTCAAGCTGGAAGGCGAGTGGTGGCTCCAGTACAGCCGCAAGCACCAGCGCAAGAAGGCTGAGCGGGAAGGGCGCTTTGGCTGCCGCTGGGTCGGCGGAATCCTCTACGACAAGAATGGTCATCAGGTGGCCGCGGCACCCGCTATTCCGAAGCCCAGCAAGCACGCTGTGGGTATGGGAGGCGGGCAGCCCGTGTCCCAAGGACCGCGTCCGCCGAGCTACATGCGCGCGGCTCCTGCGGCCCCGCTGTATCGCCGCGAGAGCGGGCGCTACTATTGAGTAGCAGCGCTGCACACCAACAACGTCCTGGACGGTCCTCGCGACCCTCCAGGCGTTTTGTTTTATATAAAAAGTGGAGCTTCCCGACGAATGAGTCGGGAAGCTCGGTACCGGGCGGCGTGCGTCAAACATCAGCCTGGATGCGCGCGAATCGTCTTCGTGTAGGCACAGACGGCGCCGAGGAAGGCGGCGCGGCCTTCCGGGGTCGTGCCGGCTTCCAGGTAGCAGAACAGCTTGCCGCTGTACTGCTTGCGCTCGTAGGTCCGATAGCGCCGGCCGAGGTGCTTCTTGGCCATGCGATGCAGGGTGATCGGGCCAGGGAAATCGACCGAAAAACCATCGGCCAAGATCACGTAGGGAACCCAGTTGGTGCCGTCTACACGCACGACGGTATTGGGCACCCCACGCAACAGGCGGAGAGTCACCGCGCCGCAGGTGGCCCCAACGGCCTTGGGATGTGCGCATGCCATTTCGTATCGTCCTCCATCGGCGATATGCCGCGCGGTTTTTACCACAGATATTCAAAATGGGAAGGCTGCAGAAATATAAAAGAGGAGGGCCTCCAGAAGTGACTTCGCCTAACGCCGCCGCCAAAAGGCTTAAAGCGTATGGGTGACTGTGTCATCTACTTGGAGGCCCTGGGACGAATCCCATTGGTTCCGCGCACATCCTGGTCCCGGAAAGGGCCGTGCCGAACCATCCCGCGAGCACTGTATCAAAACTCTACTGCGCCGCACAATCTGTGTTGTGCGGCTTTAGTTTTAATGGAGTCGACATATTGCCTCAAAGGGAATCCATGAGAGACGTGTCAAGCGTGCGCTTGTTAGTTTCTTGCTATTAACAAGCACACAAACGACCTCTACAATGAAGTTTATGGGGACAACTCCTACCATACTTCGATGGGCCGGGAGCAAGCGGCAGTTGATACCGACGTTGACAGACTATTGGCAGGCAAGCGGCGCGACTCGATACGTCGAACCTTTTGCGGGATCCGCCTGTGCTTTTTTCAGCATAAACCCCGAGGGAGCAATTCTCGGTGACATGAACGCTGAGCTGATCGAGACGTACGAGGCATTGAAAGAAGACTGGGAAAAGGTTTACAAGGCGCTCATCGCATTTCCCCAAACGAAAGAATTTTATTATTCCTTGAGGGCACTTGAACCTTACAGACGAACGAAGACGTTTAGGGCGGCTCGATTCATTTATCTCAATCGCTTTTGTTTCAACGGTCTTTATCGAACCAACACAAGTGGTAAGTTCAATGTGCCGTATGGAAACGGTGGAGTTATACCGGCGCGAGACACTTTCGAGAGCGCTGGTAAGCAATTGCAGAAAGCCATATTGCTAAATGCTGATTTCGAGGCCACGCTCACTCACGTGAGGGAAGGGGACTTCGTCTACATGGATCCCCCCTTTAGCGTAGAAAATGCACGAGTGTTTATTGACTACGGCCCTTCAAAATTTTCTATCATTGATATCAACCGCTTAAGAGTGCAGATGGCTTCTTTGGATAAAAAAGGCATTAAATTTCTTGTAAGTTATCTAAATTCCAGTGAAGCAACGGTGTTGGCGGAAGGGTACTTTTCAAGTAGAGTCTCGGTGCGTCGCAGCATAGCTGGATTTGCGTCCGATCGACGAAATTCAAAGGAAGTGCTGATTTCAAACTTCAAGATTTAATATGTCTATCCAACCACAAATAGTTCCGACCGGATCACTGAAAGAACTATCGATATCAGACATACGAGCAAGCGACAACAACCCGCGAGCACTTTTTGATAAGGAGCCCTTGCGGAACTTGAAAGAGAGCATTCAGGAACACGGAGTACTTGTTCCCATTACCGTATACAAGGCAAAAGGCGCTACAAAATATTCGATTCTAGATGGGGAAAGACGATATAGATGCTGCGTTCTTCTCGAGAAAGAGGGGATTGTAAAGAACATCCCTGCAAACATTGTCGAGCCGCCGACCAAGGTAGCCGCTCTGATATACATGTTTTCTATACATAATTTTCGTGAGCAGTGGCTCTTGATGCCGACCGCTTTAGGACTTAAAGAAGTGATAGCGGCACTAGATGGCGATAACGACACAAAGAAACTGGCTGAGATCACAGGGTTGAGCACAGTTCAAGTTGAACGTTGCAAGATTCTCCTAGATCTTCCGAAAGAGTTTCAAGACATGTCAATGCGAGAGGAGCCGAGCGAACGCGTGCCAGCTAATTTCTGGATAGAGGCGCAGCCTGTTGTTGATATAACTGCGGAGGTATTACCCGACCTTATTAAAGAGTTAGGCAAGAAAGAATTGCTACGTAAATTTGTCGATAAATACTGGAAAGGGAACATAAAGAGCGTTACCCACTTCCGTCGAATTCAAGAAGCTGCTGAGAGATCAAAAGAGGAGGGGACTGAGAGAAAATTTGCTAACGACTTGAAAAGGTACATCGAAGATTCAGGTCTTGAGACTAGAGCAGTCTTTGATCAATATCTACCGCGTAGAGACATCAAGACTGTTATAAGCGCCTGCGAGGATTTTGTAGAGACGTTAGGAAAGTTTAATCTCAAATTCACCACAGAAGATCAAGAAGTACTAGTCGAGCGCCTTAAGAAGACCCGCGATTTTCTGGACCAGACTATAGAGAAAATGTCTGGCGGTGATCCACCGAAGGAAAGTTTGTAGACCTTATGAGCATTAAAAGTTCGTTGCGGACTCCGCTTGTCTATTACAACCTACTCAAGTTCTCTAAAAGGGCTGCTGATTATCGTCAGCAAGAAATAACTCTAGCGCGGTGTTATGACTGGCTTCGACAATTTCCAACAGACATTCAATACGAACTTTCCTCATTGTTAGGTAAGATATTCTATTTTTCGGAGAAAGATGTCAGACAAGTCTTAAGGGATCTCCACGAAAATCTTATAAATAGATTGAGTAAAGAGGGAATCCCTCCTGAAAGTATTATTTATGTAACATTAGATGATCCCGGTAGCAGCAGTCATTTAATGTTCAACTTACTAAGAGACGAAACCAATTTCGAGCGGAGAGGTTTTCGCTTATGCGACCATAAAAATGTCGCTGATTTTGTCAATTTGACCACTCAACTGGGCAGTGGAGCAATCGTCTATGTCGATGACTTTTCTGCTAGCGGCAAGCAATTTTTGAAATCCCGCAATCATATTGCCCAACAAACTCCCCTGATCGGAAGTTTTTCTGAGTTTTTTCTTCTGCCCTGCATATGTTCTGAAGCGCATGCTGCGATAAGTAAAGTTGGAGTTTCGATCGAGACCGAAAAAATACATCATATCTCTGATCGTCCACTTCATCCCGATAATCGCGCCTCGCGTTCGCAACTAATGCAAAGCATTACTGAAGAGTGTAGGAAAATTGACCCAGATAGCCCCATTGGTTTCGATGGGTTAGCGACAATGATTGTTCTATTCACGAACACACCTAACACCACCCCTAAAATATTTAGAGGGTTTGCTGGTCAGCAGCCTAAGTATGGAATAATTCCACGTGCGAAGGATCGATTTGCAGACGGAGAGGTACCACCAAACGCAGACTAAAATCTCTAATAGATCGGGGGGGGGGGGGGTAAAAATTGCCCAACATTTTTAATAAACCCCCACCCCAGGCCAGGGGAGTACCCTGCGTTTCCCGATTTTTAAATAA
>CAZJEQ010000010.1:22436-33819 GCA_964545165.1 uncultured Candidatus Saccharibacteria bacterium | reverse complement strand
CCGTCTTCGCAGGCCCGACGGGGCCGAGACTGAGCGCTGCGGCAGCAGCCGCAGATAGCGACGGCAAAAAAACCTCGCCGACCCTCTCGCGAGGGCCGGGAGCGCGCTGGGGGTTGGAAATTATTAGAAATAGCGTATAGTGGCGCCCATGCGAAGAACCTACCAGCCGAAAAAGCGAAAGCGTGCCCGTGCGCACGGCTTTTTGGGCCGCACCAAGACCGTCGGTGGCCGCAAGATGCTTCAGCGTCGTCGCCGCAAGGGCCGCGCAAAGCTCTCGGTCTGACGCGACTACGTCGCGTACTATCTGCGACGTTCGAAATAGCGTACGATATTCGCACGCTATTTACTCACTATCCTCGATAGACAACCCTATGCCCAAGAAATATCGGCTTACCGTCGCCGATTTGAAAGCCTTCCGACCCAATCGGAGGTTTTCTTCTGCGTATTTCTCCCTGGCTGTCGGTAAGGCAGGGCGCGCCGGGGTGGCCTGCGTGGTGTCCAAAAAGGTCTCACTTCGTGCGGTCGACCGCAATCGCGTGAAGCGCCGGGTCCGTGCAGCACTCCTTCCCTCTCTCTCGCGCCTCGCACCCGGCACCTACGTCTTCTATGCAAAAAAGGAAGCACTCACCGCCACCTCGCAAGAATCAGTACGCGATATCGAAAAACTCATCGAGCGTATCTAGGGAGAGGTGTACGGGAGGTCGTATCCGGTATACAATCTCGCCATCATGATCGGTAACATTTTTGATGCGGTGGTCTACTACCCCATCTACAACGCCCTCGTCTACTTCGTCGACATCATTCCCGGGCACGATATCGGTATCGCCGTCATTATCGTGACGATTCTCGTGCGCATCGTGCTCTGGCCGCTTGCGCGCCGTGCGACCAAAGCGCAGATGGGTATGAAGGCTATCGCCCCAGAGATTGAAGAGATCAAAAAGAAATACAAAGATAAGGCGGAAGAGCAGGGCAAGGCTATCTTCGCACTCTACAAAGAGCGCGATATCCACCCCTTCTCCGGCTTCTTACTCCTCCTCGTGCAGCTTCCGATTCTGCTCGGCCTCTACTGGGTCTTCGCACTCGGTGGCTTCCCGACGGTCAATCCCGAGTATCTCTACTCGTTCGTCCCCATGCCGACTGCGGTCAACATGGAATTCCTCGGCCTCATCAATATGGCGGGCCACTCCATTGTGCTCGCGCTCATTGCGATGGTGGCGCAGCTTACGTACACCCGCCTTTCGATGGGTCCACGCGGCTCGGCAACGCCGGTCGAGACCGTCGAATCATCCTTCTCGAAGGACATGGCCAAGAGTCTCGATTTTCAGGCGCGCTACGTCCTCCCGATCATCGTCGGTGTCATTGGCTACACCGTGGCCGCCGCCGCACCGCTGTATTGGGCAACAAGCAGCATTTTCATGATCTGCCAAGAGCTGGTCACGGGTCGCCGTTTCGACAAATAGTCGAGAGTTGGAAGTTGGCAGTGAGGTAATGTATAGTGCCTCGCATGCAGCAGGCAGTCGAAAACATCGTCAAAGGTCTTCTCGATTCGTTCGGCTTCCCCTACGAATCCGTCACGCACGCTGAAATCGCGGGGCAGAGCATCTTCTCTATTCAGACTTCTGCGTCGCAGGCGCTCATTGGCGCGCGCGGTGAGACGCTCCACGCGATCGATCTCATCGTGAAGAAAATCTACGAGAAGCAGCACCCCGCTGTCGAGGGCGAGGAAGATCCGCGCTTTCTCATCGACGTCAATGACTTCCAGGTCCAGCGCATCAAAGAGCTCCAGACCAAGGCGCTGCTCATGGCAGATCGCGCGCGCTCACTCCAGTACGACGTCGAATTGAATCCGATGTCTGCCTATGAGCGCCTCATTGTGCACACCACGCTCCAGGATGCTCCGAATGTAAAGACCGAGTCGCTCGGCGAAGGACGCGGTCGCCGCGTCGTTATCAAGTACTCGGCTTAATAAACCGCGCCTACGGCGGTAGCGTAATCGCTACAAGTTGTTGATACCCGCACCGCGCGTTTCCACGGGCTTCAGCTTTGATAATTCCGCGAGGAAGTTCACCTTGAGAATATCAGGGTTGATTTGATGCAAGATGAGCCACGAGCCCAGGAGGAGTAGGAGCCCCAGTACCACGTCGCCGATCACCTCGCGCGCGTGACCCTTTGATCCCCAGCTATCGCTCGTCATGTAGAGGTACCCTGCCCAGGAAAGCCGGAGCACGGCAAAAATCGCACCTGCGGAAATGGCGATGGAGAAAATTCCAGAGACGAAGCCCGACAGGCTGCCCTCAGTGGCGTAGAGCTTTTCTATCTTTGAGCCACGCACATCCGCGAGCGGACAAAACGTCCCACCCGAGGTGCCTGTGGTGCACGGCACTTGGGCGAGCGCGGGTGCGACCGGCACGAGCGAGGCGCAGAGGAGTATGGCAAGCAAGAAGAATCGCGCAGTTCGCATACGTCTATTATGGCGTGATTCGAAGCATCCAGAGTGACTTATCCGCTGCACTGGTGAAAGCGATGTATCGATTGCCCGCATCTATCTGCGGCTTCTCGACGTCGATTTCTGCGCTGGAATCTGGCGCGAATATTTCCTCAGCGGTCCCCGCCTCCACATCGATGCGATACCACGTATCGCTCGAGTGTCGCACGCCCTGATAGCGATCGAGAAATGGTGTCGCTCCAAGCGAGAGACGTGGCACGGCGCAGTAGAGGATGAGTGCGGTACCACGACTCCACACACACTTCTCTGCGAGGGTTCGCTGTGTCAGTGCGATCGTCCCCTTGTTTGCGGTCTTCACCGAGAGTGCGAGTCCGCTTCCGAAAAGTACGGTCGTCGGCGTTTTCGCGAGGACAGTGAGTCCTGGCTGATTCTCCACGAGCGGGGTCAGTGCGCCGGTCGCCGAGACCGTAAATGCGGCACCCGTCACGCTATCCGATGCTTTTTGCGCGATGACGATGGTGCCATCACCCATCGTCGAGAGATCCCATCCGCGAAGCGGCAGCGAGAGTATCTTTTTAGGCGCGCCTCCCTTCCAATCGCTTTGCACAATGCTCGCGCCGCCCGTTGCTTCTGCCTGGAGGTACACGAGCGTTTCTTTCGGGGTAATCGCAATATCAAGAATCTCTGGCGAGAGGTAATCGCCGGCGAGACGCAATGAGGAGGATGCCGTGTCCGTTGAGGTCGCGGTCGACAGGCGCGCGGTGTAGGTGCGTGCCTGCTCGCCTTCCAAAAAGCGCATGATCACGGCGCCGCTCGGGGAGAATTGTGCCTCAAATGGCTTTGGTAGCAGTGTGTTGGTGCGGCGCTCGATACCGCTCGTGAGCGGGTCTGCTTCGAGGATGTTGCCCGTCGCGACTTCGGCGAAGTAGAGCCGTGGCGTTGTCGAGGCAAATCCGAATCCCGCGACAGGGTTTTTGATCACCTGCCAGAAGCGCGGCGCGGCGCGGCGCTCGCCTGTCGGGCTCGCGGTATTGTTTGCCCCGATTGCATTTTCGAAGGCACTTCCGAGTGCTCCCCCAAACGAAGGGGCGAGCCCCGTACCGCGTGCACTACCCTCGCCTGTTGTCGTAGCGATATGACGCTGCACCACGTAGTACCAGCCGCCGAGCGCACCAAGGACGACGAAAATAATTGCAGCGGCTACATATCGCATGATGTGTGTGGTGTTGCGCATGGTGTTATTGCGTCGTCCGGAACGGATCAAAGACGCCTGTAGAAGCTCCCGCGCCAAGCGTGATCTGCCAGGCACCGCGTGCCTCCATGAGGAAATTGTTGGCGTGCGTGAGTACAAGATCAATGGTGGCGAGCATACCTTCTTGTGGCGCACTCAGTGTAATCGTGCTCGGCTGCGCCGTATCTGTCGGCGCACTGACCCGATCGACGCGCCAGGCATAGTGAAGCTGCGGATCGTCAGCTGAGCGTGCGGGAGCAAAATACGGCACGACGGAAAAAGTCATTTCGCGCTCGCTTATAAAGGCGTTTGCAGCAAGTGCACTCCATCGCTCTAAGCCAAACAGCGGATGATTTGGATACAGGCGCACCGTGGGTTCGACGGTGGTGATACGAGTACTCCCGATGCCGCGTGCGCCACTAGGAGCACTGACTTCTACCGATACTGTGTAGCTGCCGAAAAGTTCAGGACTACCGATGGTGGCGGATGATTTGCCGCGGCCGGAGAGATTTGTCAGCGTACTGCCGTCGAGTTTCCACGTGTAGGTCAGGTCAGCTGTGGGGTACAGGCTCCCATCAGGGCGTGAGAGGTATGGAAGGGCCCAGAGTCGCACGCGCGTCCCTGCAGATGGGAGTGCTCGTCCCGCGTACTGCGGTGGCACATACGAGTCTGCCTCCCAGAGCAGCATGATGCGCGACGGGGTGAATGAAACCTCTGTGTATGCCGTCTCTTCCCCCGCTGAGACACTCGCCGATATCGTCGTCTCAACGCCGATGGCACCGATTGTTATATCGAGTCGCTTCTCGCCGACACCTTCGAGTATGGTCGTGCCGTCGCGTTTCCAGACAATCGAGGCAGTATCGAGATTGAGCGTCGGGCCCGAGAGTGTCAGTGTCACGGTGTCTCCCGGGCCGGGAGCGTTGACTGAGCTCGCAATCGAGAGCGAGGACGCATCAAAAAACTGTGCAAAGCTGAGTGCAGGAACGAGAAATACACCAAGCGCAAGGGTGAGCGATAGGAGGTGCCTTCGCAACATCAGCGCATTATACCCTGCGGTATATTTCGACTCTTAAATATTTGGTACCGGCGGTTCGGCGGCTGGCGTCGGCGGTGTCGGCGTGGCTGCAGCGATTGGCGCGGGGGTCGGCGTCGGTGCGGGTGCCGGATTTTGTGCGCCTACCGCATCGGCTTCGCGCATGGCAGCGACGTCCACCGGCGCCTCGCTCGCTGCTTCGAGCTCCTGCTTTGCTTTTTTGATAGCAAGGATCTGTGACGGATCCGAGGTGATGATCTGGTCTTCGGTATATGAGGCGATGATTTTGATCGCGACGTGTTTGAGGCCCGCAAAGAAGATGCCTTCGCCAACGTCTGATTCAAGGAGCAAGTACTTCTCTTCGTCGGAGAGCTTGAAGGTCTGCTGCACCAAGTCGACTGAGGTCGGCGATTGACGCAAGAGAAGCTGGATTGAGGAGTTGGTGATCATTGCTGTGCCGTAGGGCGATTGCAAGAAGTCGTTGACGTCCTGGGTGATCGTCGAGAGGCCGAGATAGTATTTACGACCGCGCTTCGCGATACCGAAGAGGAAGGAGGCAGTATCTTGTGCCTTCATCATCCACCACGCCTCATCGATGACGAGCAGGCGCTTGCGCAATTCCTTGCGCACGGCGTTCCAGATGTGGTGGGTAATGATGTACATCGCGACCGGCTTCAAATCGTCTTCCATGTCGCGCACGGAGAAGACAATCAGCTTCTTATTCATGTCGACGTTGGTCGGACGATTCATAAAGCCGGACCAGGTGCCTTTCGTGTATTTCGAGAGGCGCTGCACCAAGCTCTCACTTCCCTCCATACCAGAGAGCACCAATTCAAAGTCCGAGAGAAGCGGTGGCTCTACCTGTGCAAAATTTGCCTCCGCGGTGATGTCTTTGAGTGCGTAGGTCTCGGTGATTGCCTTGTCGATAATCGCGTCCTCTTCAGGCGTGAGACCGCCGAGCATGATGCGGAAAAGACCCACGAGCGTGATGATGTTGTTGCGGAGAATATCCGACGGATTTTCGTCTTCGCGCGGCACCGCAAGATCAAAAGGGTTGATGTGGTGCTCGGATGAGAGTGAGATGTTGAAGTAGCGTCCACCCACGGTGTCGGCCAGATATTCGTACTCGCGCTCAGGGTCGATGACGATAACCTCGGTATCAAACATCAAGCTACGCAGAATTTCGAGCTTGGTGCAGTAGGACTTACCGGCACCGGATTTCGCGAATGTCACCGAGTTGTAGTTCTCCAGTGAGAAACGATCGAAGAGAATGAGTGACGAGTTGTGACGGTTGATGCCGTAGAGAATGCCGCGGTCAGAGGTGAGGTCGAAGGAGATGAAGGGAAAGATGGAGGAGAGTGGTGCGGAATTGAGCTTGGTGTGCACATTGAGCTCATCCGTCGCGATCGGAAGGACTGAGCGGAAGCCCTGCTCCTGCTGGAAGAGCGCGGGGCGAATGTAGACGAGACGTGCCTCCAAGACAGAGCGAATCTCGCTCTCGATTTTGTCGATCTCCTCGCGGGAGGAGCCGTAGATGGTGAGGTAGAGACCGACATCGAAGATGCGTTCCTGCGCCTGCTGCAGGTTGTCGCGGAGCTGTTCGAGGTCGTTGTAGGCAGTGTCGAGCATCGGATCGCGCACCATCCCCTTCTCTTCGCGCGTGGTGATCTGGCTCTGGATCTCTGCGACCTTTTTCTGGAATTTGCGCAGCATCTCGTTGGTATCCATCGGATGGATAAAGATAGAGATGTCGAGCACCTTATCCATGTTGATGATCGGTGCGAACCAGCCCGTCGTCAGGAAACGTGGGTACGAAATGACGAAAAACGTGCGCGCGATTTTCTCACCGAGGTCGAGCTCGTGCGAAGCGACCTGGAGCGCATGCGGGGCGATGACGTCCTGCAAATCTAGTACGCCTGACTGGTATATCTCTTCAGGCAACACCGGCAAGACATCCGGCGAGTCGGTCTTCTTTTTGCCAAATGACAGGAGGTTGGTGATATCCATACTATTTCTGTTGTTCAAGCGTCATCGGCTTCCCTTCTTCGCCCGGGTTGAAGAGTTTGTAGAGGAGTTCAATCGCCTCTTCGGTGCCGAGCTGTACGGTACGTACGCCGGTGCGGATCAAGCCCTGCTGCACGATGCCGATGCGCTGCTCGAGCTGGGTCACCTGCTCCTCAAATGACTTGTTTGCTTCCGCAGCAGTCGCCTTGCCGCCGCTGAGGAATGAGAGCGCGCCGCCAGATTTCGTGAGGGCTGATGGGGCGTACGGCACAACGACGAAGAAATTCTTGGTCATGATATTCGCCGCCTCGGTAAAGCTCTTCACGAATGCGATGTACTCGCGAATCTGCACGCGCATGAGCTCATCGAGCTGCTCTTTGTAGGCGGCTTCGAGCGTGGCGACATACGGGCGGATGTCGAGTGCGCGAGATTGCACGAAGATCTGTACCGAAAAGTCGAGTGAGTTGAGGAAATTCTGGAACTGCACGATAAATGCCGTCTGTTCGTCCTCTGATTTGAGTGCGAAGTTGATCGACGAGGCAAGCAGAATCGCCCGGAGGGACCCGTCTTTCATGACGACCACGCCGTCGCGTACCTCAGAAATCGGAACGAATTCCTGGGTTGAGCGTTTGTTTGCGCGCGGATTCGCGGCTGCTTCGGAGAGTGCCATAAATGTTTATTGTCGTCGCTGTAAGCGCTCGATCACCTCCCCCGGCAAGGTCATCGGCTCGGGTGTGCGTGTCGCGCGGTCGTCTTCGTCGGATACGCCAGCGCCCAAGCGCTCCTTAATATCGAGCGACCAGGCAAGGTCGTGCAATTTGGAATTCGACAGGTGCGGAATATAGATTTCAGGCTCAGCCATTTGTGCTTCGACCCGCTTCGGGCTGACTTTTTTGCGCTGCTCGTTGTTCCAGAGGTAGAGCTTGGAGTGAATGAGGAAGTAAAAGCCGTTTTCGAGTGCGACGAGAAAGGGGCGGCCGTTGTATTGATAGAAGGCAAGTGCCGCAGCGAAGCCGACAACGAGTGCCATAAGCGGGCCCGCAATGATAATCGGCAAAATGCGCCACATGAGGTACGCAGTGCCAAGGCCACCCGCGATAAAAATGAACTGCTTAAACGTGAGCGGACCAAAAATCTTATCCTCGACTTCAATGAATTGAGGAACTTGGAATTGCATCCTCATTATTATACATCTCTGCGCACAGGCCGAAGCTGACTTTACGCAATTTGTTCGCGGTAGGGATCTCCTTCGATGACTTTACGTTCGTGACTTGGTGCTGCTGCTTGGTATGAGCTCGAGAGTGGCGCGCGCGCCACGGTCGTGGTCGGAGCACTCTTCGGCGGTGTCGCTGGCGTGATGGATGGCGCGGGTATTTTCGGTGCGACGACAGGCTCTGGCGTGGGCGCTGGCGCAGGCTCCGGCGTCGGCGCACTCGCGACTTCCGCAATCGGTGCAGTAGGAATTTCTACCTCAGACGCCTCGCGTATCTCGACGGCGCCCTGTGCGGTGTCACTCCCCTCTGGCTCGGGTGCGAGGTGTTCGAGCTCCTCGCGGATCGGCTCAAACACTACTTTTGAGACGTCCGCAGCAAGCGCTTCGGCCGCGTCTTCCTGTATGCCGACCTCGTGCGCGATGTTTTTCGCGAGATCAGCGGTCTTTTGGAAGCCGAGCATGGTGAGCATGACCTCGTTTTCGAGGACTGCCCATTGATCCACATGGAGCTTATGCTTTTCGGAGAGCGTACGCAGGTGCGCTTCCACATCAGCCGACGTAATAGCAGCCCGCACTTTCTCGGGGAGCTCCTTGAACCGCGCGCTCAGCTGATCTTGTAGTTGTGTTTCATCCATAGGCCTTGATTATGCACCGGCGGCATCGGTCGGTGGAGCCTCATTAATAATTTTCTCAGCTTTGAACAGTTCTTTAATGCGAGCATTATTGCCCTGTTTTTTGCGGAAGGCGCCACGCGCTTCATTCGCGACATGTGTGGGACTGACACGTATGCCCGTCCCCGCCTCATGGCGGCCAAGACCAGCGGCGATCTCTTCTGCTGATTCAACCATCCGTCCCTCGTATGTTTTGATGAGATTGGCAGTTTCTTTATCGACTGCCTTTTGGTAGTTCTCCAAGCTTTGTTTCGTGTTTGTGGCCTTGGTACTCTTCTCGTCGAAATCGCGCTCTGCAGCACTTGCCGCAGCATCTGCTGCGCTCGCGTTCCGTCCAAGTGCGGTCTGGTTCAGTTCTCTCGTAACGCGAGCCTGCTCCTGTTCTGCGGCAGTGACACGCTGATCAAGTGGTCGAATTTCGTTCGCATAATCTGTATGCATTTGTGTGAGCATATCGCGCAGGCGTTCCTTCTGTGCGGGATTGGATTCCCCATCAATACGTGCCATAAGCGCACGTATTGCGTCTCCATGCTCGCGCTCTTTATCGGTTTTCGCGGCTTCAGCGGCTGCCAAGGTGCGCGCAGCTTCAATAAAGGTTTTGTTGTTGTCCTTCTCGAGCTGGGCTTCAGACTTGGCAATATCGCTCGCGTTCCTGGCGCTATCGCGTGTGGCTTTTGCGGCATCGCGATTCGTCTCTGCCAAGAGATTCATGGTGCGCCTGTTTTGCAGCTCGCCCCCGTGCTTCTGCTCCATCTCGGCCGCAACCCTCTCCTTGATGACCGTCTTCTGCTCCTCCCCTGGCTTCGCTTTCTCAGCAAGCTCCGCTGCATGCTTCGCCTTCTCTTCGACGCGTGTGGCGTAGCCCTTGGCACCCTTCTCTGACTCGCCCGTAAACATTGTGTTGTTAACGACCTTGTTGATGGTCTTGGCGACGCCGGTATCCATGATGTTGTATGTCTTGTCCGCTTTCTTCTTCGCCTTCTCGGATTTCTCGATCAGGCTTTGCGCCTGACCCTGCTTGTTTGTTGCAAATTTGCGCAGTGCATTCGCCTCACGCGTGAGACGATCTGCCCCGGCGATGTCTCCTGCGCGTCTTGCCACTTTTGCTTGTGAGGTCAGATCAAATGCCTTCTTCGTGGCGAGACCGGCGTTCATGTTCGAGGTCTGTGCGGCACTGCGTAATGAATTTGCTGTGCCGAGTGCTCGTGCACCCAGTGTGCGCTGCATAAGCATCGGGATAGCCCTGCCCGCCGTTAAGGCGAACGGTGCTGCCACGGCAGTGCCGACGGTATTCTTAAAGAGGCCCGGCACATACTTCATGCCGCTTATTGATCCTGCGAATTTGCTTGAAAGTCTAATCGAAATGAAGAGTAGCCCGGTGCCGAGAATGTAAAGCAAAATGGTAGACCACGCACCTGGGCCCGCGCTTAACGTGCTCGGGTCAGCAATAATCGTGCCGATGGGCGTGCCATCCGGAGCACGCGCGGATGCCTGGGTAATGACGACGAGCGAGATCGCGAGGAAGACCATGAGGAGTGGCGCGAATACGGCGGCATTGAAAAGTGTCTTCCACCACTTGTTGAAACCATATTCCCCTTGCGCCATACCGGGGATGAGGTATGTCGCGAAGGCCACTGCAGCGGTGATCATAAGAAATATCAGCAGTATTCCGCGTGCCGCTATAAGAAAGCATCCATAGAGCAGGACGAGCGCAACAGTGAGTAGCATGACGCCTCCAACCCAGCCGAATATCCACGCTTGGAAGGCGTTGCCACCTTGCTGATCAGCCATCTTTTGCACGACCACTTGGGAGTCGTTCCAGATGGTCGTAATACCCATCGGCTTGAGGAATCCCTCCGAAATCTTGAATCCTCCCGAATCGCTCCCTGCTCCGAGGGCTGAGTAGATCTGGTATGCGGTGAAATTCGATGCGTCAATGATGATGCGCGTAAAGAGAAGACTGAAATTCAACAGGACCGATATGATTAGTACGTTGGCAATGAGTTTCTTCTGGCCAAATTCTTTGATACCAAGGATGATGCTGATTGCGATAAAGACAAACATGCCGATAATGAGCACGTTGGCAATATCGCGAAAGACCGTCCACCCCCTCGCGATCCAATCGGTAAGCTTCATGTCGGTCAGCGTGGTGCCGAACTGCACGATAATCGTCTGCACGAGTATGTCGAAGAGCCAGCCGACGCCGCGCAGTACGTATGCGCCGGCCATGAGCCCAAGAGATCCAGAGAATTTAAGTACCGGATTCAAAATACAAGATTCAAACGTGAAGTCCGTTATCCAGTTTGTGCACTTCTCGGTTTTCGGATCGTTCGCTAATTTTTTTGCTGCTTCTGGGCTCGCAGCTTGGCTCTTCCAATACGCAAGTTCTTCCGCTTGTCGTGCGGGCGGGAGGTCGTTCCATTGACGGCGCCATGCATCTATCTCTGATGCTGATGGTGGCTGCTTTTTGTTGACCTCGTAAACGATGCGCCGATACTGCGCGACCTCGTCAAAGGTTTGTGCTGATGCGAATGTTGGTATGAGTGTCCCGAATAGCGCGGCCGCAATCACCATAGTGACGAGTGTCTGTCTAGTGAATATCCGAGAAAGAGAAATCATGCTATTTTTTCCACTTCGCTATCCAGCGATCGATGGTTTGTGTCCCGGCAGTGGTCTCGCCTACGTTGCACCAACCAGCGATATCCAAGTTGCCATTTTTTGAGTCAGGGGGATAGGTCCCATTCCATGGGACGACGCCTTCGGTGCCGTCATTGGCGTCACCATT
>CAZJEQ010000010.1:0-22426 GCA_964545165.1 uncultured Candidatus Saccharibacteria bacterium | reverse complement strand
AGAGCTTTTTGATGTTGCTGGCGAGTGTGCTGCCTCCTGCAATCGTCGCATCGATAGCATTTTTTGATGCGACTGCCTCATCAAGGCTGTTAGAGCCGGGAGGACCAGATTGCTTGTGGATGAGTCCTTGTGCGATGAGTTGATCGAGCTGCAGCTGTGCCTGGAGTTGCACGCTTTGTGAGGCGCTGCCGCTTACACTCTGGATGAGGTTGGCGAAGAGCTTCAAGGCATTGTCGGATGTTTGAATGTTCTTTTCCACGGTGCCAGCGAGATTGAAGGTCTCAGCGCCGCCGCCGTTGAGGATGGCGTTGCGTGAGTAAATGGTAGATGTAGAAATCTGGAGCTGGTTGTTGAGCGAGCAGACGCGTGTGCCGCTCGCATCGGTGGTGCAGGCTTCTTTGGCGCTTGTGCAGGTAGCGGTGCCGCCACTGAACTTGAGTGTTCCCCCCGCACATGCCTTTTGGATGATGCTGCTCCAGCACAGACTCTCTGCTGCGCGGAAGCTATTTTGCGACGATTGCAGCTGCGCGAGGATGGCACGCATGATGTCGCCATACGCTTTTTCGACGAGCTGCGCGTCGCGCAAGACTGCGATAGCCGCATTGTTGACCGCATCGCGAAGTCCCTGGGCCGAAGCGGTGGTCATTTGATCGAGATACGATGGCTGATTGCCGATTGGCTGCGCGAGGCCCGCGAGGCCCTGGCTGCTTCTGAGAATCTGCGTCGAAAGTCCCGAGAAGAGCGCGCTGACCATTTCGTCGATGTCATCGGCCGATTCTGCTTGGCGATAGCCTGATTGCAGGATCTGCTCTTGGCTTGAGGCGACGAAGCTTGCAGGTGTCGTCGTGATACGACGACCGTTTGCATCAATCGTAGAGACGTCATAGACACCTCTGCCCCAATCCAGCTGACGTGCCAGATTATTTACACTATTGTTACCAGCGAAATCGACGTAGCTTTCTCCCGTGATATAGGCACCAAGAGGAGAGCAGGCAGGGATTTGAAATGCCGCAAGCGCATCGTCGACCGAAGCGGGATTACCTTCGAGTGCGTTCGTCACGTCATCGTATGGGCACGCAAGTGCGCTCGCACGGTTGCGAGTCGAATTGTAGTAGCCGCGTGCAATAGCGCGCTTGGTGCTGTCGCGAAGCGCTGGGTTCAGCGTGTCGAGATTTTGCAATGCCTGCACAGTGGCACGGTCACGCTCTGCTAGCGACTCGCTATCGAAATCTTGCGAGAAGAGCGGTGCTTCCACTGCATTGCCGTTTGCGTCGACTGATTTTCTTCCGGTGAGGAATGCCTTGGTCGCAGAAGCGCCGATCGAGGCAGTCGCATTCTCGCGCAAGCGGTTGGCGACGCCCTTGAGTACACACTCTTTGTAGACAAGCACGCCGGTATTCAGCGCAACTGCCGCATCGAAGACCGGGACGAAGACGCCCTGTGTTGCCGCCGTGGTGCCCGGGCTGCCACCGTACTGCGATGCGTTGCATCCCATGATGCCATCGCGCGAAAATCCCTGCGCAAAGGCAAAGACCGGCGTGATGAGCACGAGTGCGAGCGTGATATACGAGAGCCGGCGGGTCATGGCATTTTTGATTTGGCGTACTTGGCAAAGGTGTCGAAGGACGTCACGACGGCGAGCTCGCTGTCGTTGTATGTACGCAGCAGTGCAGCGGACGCGAGCGGATCATCTACGTGCTGCGCCATGGATTTCAAATTCTCGGAGAATCGCCCAAGTGCGTTGACGATACTCAGGTGCATGGTGACCGCATCACTGGGCACCGTGACTTTCATCATGCTGTCTGCTGCGTCGGCATAATTCTTCGCGACGCGCTGGAGCTCAACGAGCTCTGCGGCGTCCCCTGTCTCTATATATGCAGCATAAATTTCGTACTCGGCGCGTGTATTGGAGAGAAGTGGCTGCAGCGCTTTTTGCGCGTCGTCACGGTAGGTCATGACGCGTGCATACGAAGTGTCCTCGGTAGTTTTCAGCTCTGCCTTGGTGTGCGGCGTATAAGGTACGAGCGCACGCATGTTGGACGCAATCGCCGCCGCCGCTTGCGTCCCTGCTTCGGGTGAATACGTGCCGGAATCGACGAGCGAGGTGTAGGTGCCGAGGAGCTGCGCGGTGATCTGGGGGCCGATGAGTGCTATCGGATCTTCGCCGTTGTTCGCGAGTGTGCCACTCGAGGTCGCGAGCCCGAGAAGCATCATCTCTTGTTCCCACAATGGATCGAGTTTCCGCGTCTCTTCGTCGGTGGTGCTCGGTGCTTTGTAGGAGACCGGTCGCAGACCAGCAGTACTCTGCCAGAGAACAACGCCCACGAGGAGGATCGCCGAGAGCGCGGCGACTCCGGTGAGCGGTGACGAGATGATGTGTCGGAATGCACGCATAGTACAAGTATAACCTTGAGATCCTCACCAGAGGATCTCTTGAGTTATGCCCGGACACGTCTCTGCAGAGACGTGACGTTGGGTATAACCTTCAAGTTCTCAGCAAAGAATCTGAAGAGTTATGCCCGGACACATTCCTGTTGGAATATGACGTTGGGCATACCTCCTACGGTATTCCCTTTTCTGTCTTATCCCTTAAAAACCTCCGCCTCCCGGGTACGAAAATGCGCTCCCGTCTTCGTAGGCGCTAAAGCTGACGCCCGAGATTGCAAACAGGGTCATCAGGGCGATGTAGCCCCCGGTGAAAGAGTCGGCTGCGGCATTGTAGGTAGTAATTGCGTCCAGATAGCCCTCATCAGTGGAGGAATTCGCGATTACAGCGAGTTTGGCACCGATGTCTTCATAGTGGTGGGCAAGCGTTTCGTGCGCAGAGCGCACTTCCTCGGGAATATTGTCCATTTTCAGCATGCTCGCACCTATATCGGTGAGGTCTGCGGCAATCGCACGCATGCCCGTAGCACCTTCAGCACTGGTGCGATCCTTGGTAAAGGCCTCCAGCGTGCTCACCATATCAGGATGCCCCGCTTCAAAGCGCTTGATGAATGCGCCGGCAGCATTGCCGTAGGTATGGAGTATCTCTTGCTCAGGGGTACGTGGCTTTTCGAGTGTCGTGCTGATCAGTCCCTGGGGCAGGTACGAAAATGCAGAGAAGATATCCGAAGAAGCAGTACTGTTGCTTGAGGCAGCAGCGCTCCCGGCGGCAGGAGTCGTCATCAGCCCGGTCAAGAATGATTGAAAGCCAGTATCGGTGGTTACGGGTGCATTTGTTGGCGTGGTTGCGGGAGGCAATTGCACCGTGTCGGGCGCGGAGGGGATGGTCGTCGGTGAAGCAGGCGTATCGGTGGTCGATCCGGGACCGGTCGCGATCGGATTTTGGAAGGTGCTGACGCCCGCATTCCACGTCACGCTCTCTGGCGTCGGGGTGCGACCTTCGCGTCGTAGCAAGATAAAGCCGCCAGCAAGAAAAAAGAGTGCAATGACCGTGATAGCGATGGCGAGCGGGTGTGATTCGAGAAAACGTGTACGCTCGCGAACGGTGTCTGCCATGCGTGAATGATACAATAGATAGATGAGGCATCGCGTAGGCACGATTGTTCTCGCGATCACACTGCTCTTCCCTGCCCTGACCGCCGCCGCACCGTTTGGTGGACGAGTCTCGCTTTCAATTCCTTGTTTCAACGGGGCCCTCTACGCATTCGTCGGTCCGCCGCGTGGGGGCGCATTCCTCTGGACGCCCGCGACACAGACATATCGATCAGGTCCCCCAACCCGCTCGGGGCAGTGGGTGCTCGGCCTCACCGGTATTCCCTATTTCTGCGTGGTCTCTATCGTCCCGATTATCGTCGCACCGGGTATCTCAATTACGATGATGGGGTCTAGTCAGTAGAAAAACAGTACCTGCGTACTGTTTTTCTCCGACTAGACGGCCGGAGGCATGTCGCAGCTAGCAAGATGCGAAGCCGAGGCGTGCTCACGGAAATTGGCGAGCGGCGGCGAGCTAATTATCTGTGAGGCTGCCAGTGAGATCCCTCCATTTCTCGAGCGGCACATCTTCTGCGCGCGCCTTTTCGGGGATGCTGCACGTCGCGAACGCACTCGTCACCGCTTCCTTGCCATACACCGTCGCAAGATTATTGGAGAGGAATTTGCGCTTGGAAGCGAAGCCTGCGTGTACAACCGTGAAGAAATCGCCTTCGGAAATATTCGCGAAGAAGTCTTTTGAAATGTTGTTCACCGAGAGAATAGCGGAATCGACCGATGGTGGCGGAGAAAAGTGTGTGCGCGAGACCTTCTCAGCAATTTTTGGCACGCCGTACGCTTTGACCGAGAGTGAGAGAATGCTCTCCTTCTTGCTCGTAATGCGCTGCGCGACTTCCTTTTGGATCAGGAGTGCCATCGCGCGCGGTTGGTGTGCACTCGTGAGAAACTGGCGGATGATTTCACCAGTGATGTAGTACGGAATGTTCGCCGCCAGTACGTAGGTGCCGAGTCCAAGTTTTTCAGGCTTGATGTCACGTATGTCGGATTCGATGAGTGTGAGCTGGCCACGCTCGATCTCGCTGGCGAAGGTCGTCTGCAAGATCTCGACGAGCGGTGGGTCCTTCTCGATAGCGACGACGGGCGCAAATGTTAGGAGTTCCTTAGTCAGCACGCCCTTGCCGGGGCCAATCTCGACGATGGTCTCCCCGTCACGCACGCCTACCGCATGCGCCAAGGCGCGCGCTGCCCACGCGTGCTTGAGAAAGTGCTGCCCTAATCTCGCTCCTTTTGCCATGCGCCCATCCTACACGAGTGGTTCAACGAATCACATCCTCGTCATCGAGCAGCGATCGTTTGCGCTGATGCACTTCGACGAGGCGCGAATCGATGTCGTCGATGAATTCCGAGGGAATGGTGAATTCACGTGAGCCGTATTTCATGCGGCTCGAGGCGTAGGAGAGAAAGAGCTTTTTCTTGGCGCGTGTAAGTGCGACGTAGAAGAGGCGGCGCTCCTCTTCGTCATCGCGCCCTTCCGAATCGCGCTGTGAGGGAAAGAGGCCTTGCTCGAGTCCGGTGATAAATACGGCGTCGAATTCCAGACCTTTGGAGGCGTGAATAGTCATGAGCGACACTGCTTCGTGCGGCTCTTCCAGCTGATCTTGATCACTTTGCAGTGCCGCCTCTTCGAGCAAGTGCTCCATGCCGAGCAGTGGCTCATCGTTATCAAATCGTGCCGCAAAGTTGACGAGCTCGCGGATGTTATCGAGACGCTCTTTGCCTTCATCGGTCTTGCTGTAAAGCGCCTCGAGTCCGCTCACCTCGACGGCGTGCGCGACTGCCTCGGATGCGGGCAGTGTCTCGATACCAATCCGGATTTTGACGAGTGTGTCGCGGAAGGCAGCAACTTTTTTCTGCGCAGCAGCGGGCAATTCTGCATCGAGTCCATCGAGCATCTTGTCGAGCGTCACCTTGCCGATGCCGCGAGGGGGCACCGCGACGATGCGATCGAGATCGGCTTTGTTTTTCGGATTCAGTGCTGCGCGCAGGTATGAGAGTGTGTCCTTCACCTCCTTGCGCTCGAAGAATCGTGTCCCGAGGACGCGATACGGCACTCCGAAATTAAGCATCGCCTCTTCGAGACCGCGCGATTGGAAATTCTCGCGGTACAAGACGGCAATTTCGCTCGGCTTGGTACCGGTCTCGATGAGGGTGGCGGCACGCTGCGCGATATACCAGGCTTCGTCCATCTCATTCACGCCACCGTAGAGATTGATGGGATCCCCTGTCTCCTTCTCAGTAAAGAGCACTTTTGGTTTGCGACGGAGATTTTTCTCAATTACGCCATTGGCCGCAGAGAGGATAGTGCGGGTCGAGCGGTAATTTTGTTCGAGCGTGACGACCTTCGTGCCGGGAAAGGCGTGCTCGAATTCAAGCAAATGTCCGAGATCTGCTCCGCGCCACGAGTAGATGTTTTGATCGGTGTCACCTACGACGCAGATGTTGCGCTTGTCGCCCGCAAGTAGGGACGCGATCTGGTACTGCGCCTTGTTGGTATCTTGGTACTCATCGATGGTGAGGTGCGTCCAGCGATTCTGGAGGAGTGAGCGTACGCGATCATTCTCGCGAAGCAGTTTGAGAGTGCGGAAAAGGAGATCATCGAAATCCAGGGCATCCTCTGCTCGCAATGCTTCTTCGTAGAGGTGCCACGCCTGCGCGATCGTCTTTTCGCGGAAGTTCTTGGTATGTGCGGCATATTCTGCGACCGATACCCCATCACCCTTTTGCCGTGAAATCGCCGAGAGGATATTGCCCGGCTTCCACTGTTCCACATCGAGCTTCTCGAGCGCACGCTTCACCGCGCGACTCGAATCATCTCGGTCCCAGATCGAGAAGGCGCGCGCAAGGCCTACCTCTGCATGGAATTCGCGCAGGAGCCGCACGCCGAGTGAGTGAAAGGTGGAGACGGTCGGCATTCCCCGCGCCTCGGGGATGAGGCCGCGGACGCGCTCGCGCATCTCCGCGGCAGCTTTATTCGTAAAAGTGACCGCCAAAATCTGGCGAGCAGGGACGCCGCGCTCAATCATATGAGCGATGCGGTGCGTGATGGTCTTTGTTTTCCCGGCTCCGGCACCCGCCACGATCAAGAGTGGTCCTTCAATATGCTCGGCAGCCTCTCGTTGTGCTTTGTTGAGACCATCGAGGTAGTTCGACATCGAGCGACTATACCCCATGAGATATGACCCTATAGAATTGCAGCAACGGGATAACTCAAAGAGTTGTTTGCCACGTGCGCGGAGCGCGTTTATCTCACGGGGCAGAGCATGGGTAAAACCCCACAGTTTTGGCATATGGCAAGGCATACCTTCATGGAGGATCGAATCGAGAAAAAGTGAGTAAATAAGCCATTCTTTAGCGATCATGGATCCGGAAAAAAGTTGACAAAATCGTTATCCACCGCCCCACCGAAATATGAATTGACCGTGAACACCCCCCTGGGGTACGGTGGTTAGACCAGCGGCATTCACGGATTATTCCTGAAGGCGAAAGTCTCAAAATGTTGAGGTTTTAAGCCAAATTTACAGCCTAACTGCCCGTGCCCTGGTAAAAAACGGCTATAAGTCTCGATAAAATAGGATGAGGAGTTATTGCCTCTTCCCTGCGATTCGAAAGGCCGGCAGCATTGCCTATAAAACGCATCTCACAACTCTCCCAGGCGAAGCTCTCTGGGAAGATACAAAAAAGGAGACGGTTCGCTACGGCAGCCATTTCACTCATCTCGGTCGTCTTCGTCATGGGGACGCTCATTCCCGCGATCGCTCGCGCATCCGTATTGAGCGCGATCATTGCTACCTTTACCGGCAATGTCGCCAATGCCGAAGTCGCGACGGGCTCGGGCACCTTGCAGTCGAGCGCCGCGCTGAAGCCCGCTATGAATATCGATCCGGCTCCTGCGCAGGGTGGTGGAGATATCACTATTGTCGATGGATCGGCACTCGTCCCCGAGGAAGGGCCGTCGGGCACGCTCGCTGATATTGAGAAGCCCAAGAGCGCCATCATCAGCATCCACGTGGTGCGCGAGGGTGATACGGTCGCAAGCATCGCGAAACTCTATGATGTGACGCCCAACACGGTGCTCTGGGCCAACGACCTCGCAAAGGGTGCCGCACTTAAGGTCGGCCAGACGCTCACCATTCTCCCCGTCCCCGGCGTGAAGTACACCGTGAAGCGTGGCGACACACTCGAGTCCATCGTGAAAAAATATGGTGGCGACAAGATTGAGATAATGAATAGAAACGGATTGGAGAGCGAGAAGCTCGCTGCCGGTACCGAGATCATTATTCCTGATGGTGAGCTTCGCACCGTCGCACCGAAACCGACGAAATCTACGGGCACCACCAATGTCGCCATCAAATCTGGCCCGCGTGGCACGGCGATTCAGGTCGGCTACTATCGTGCACCACTTTCCAGCTACACGGAGACTCAGGGCGTACACGGATACAACGGTGTCGACCTCGCCGCACCAGTGGGCACGCCGATCATGGCCTCGGCCGAGGGTGACGTGATCGTGGCTAAGAGCGGCGGATACAACGGTGGGTACGGCACCTACGTCGTGATTCAGCACGACAACGGCTCGCAGACACTCTATGCACACATGTCGCGCATCTCCACCTACAGCGGCGAGCATGTACAGGCCGGCTCTGTCATCGGCTACGTGGGCCTCACCGGCAAAACCACCGGCGCACACGTACACTTCGAGATCCGCAATGGAATCAGAAACCCATTTTGATACTCAGATCAGATGGTTCGTGCAGATAGTAACGCTTGCCCGTCCGTAGCTTTAGCGGAGGCGGGGCATTCGCAATCCGTTCTAGGACACCTTCGCATTCCCGTGCGCGCGAGGTAGATTGTAGTGATGAAGCTCATCTTTGTTCGTCACGGTCAGACAGATTTCAATAAGAATAAAATCCCGCAGGGCCAGGAGATCGACGCGCCACTCAATGCCGAGGGCATCAAGCAAGTCGAAGCAGCGATTGCCCAGCTCCCCTCCTCGGTGGATCTCTTCTTCGCATCACCGCTGAAGCGCGCATACCAAACCGCACAGATATTGAATACAAAATTGGGCATGGAGATCGTGACGCACGATAAGCTCAAAGAATTTAGTTATGGCTCACTTGCTGGGAAGCCGTGGCCGCAGATCGAGGAGGAAACGCAGGGAGCCGCCACGTACGAGAAAGACCAGCGTCTCGATTTCGACTACCGGCCGTATGGCGGAGAATCAATCGAGGATCTCAAGAAGCGTGTTGCGGAATTCGTCGAAGAGATGAAGATCACCCATCCAGACAAAACCATCCTCATCGCTGCTCATGGCGGTGTGATCGGCGCCATGCATCTGCTCTTCTCATCAGGAGAGCAAGCTGCCCCCAAAAACGCCGCGATTCACACCTTCGATTTCTAGCTAGACATGGGCGACTTTTTCCAGATTCGTAACGGTATACGGAACCCGTTCTAAGCTCGACACCTCGTGGGCACCATAGTAAGGTCTTCGCAGTCTGAAGGAGGCATTCATGGATGCACCGGTTACTTTTGCCGAACGCTCATGCGCGAGCGTTCGCAGCGCGCTCCAGCTCGTGCGCGCGCATTCGGCGACCGAACTCAGTGTCGCTGAAAAGCCATGGTGGTACGACTGCGATGATGCGATCGAATACTTCGAGCGATTCGAGACCGACGACCTGCTCGCTGCTCGCGATGATGTGCGTGGCTTTCTCACGCGGCTGCGCTCTCGCGGGAAAGACGCGGTGTACGTCGACCTGTGCGGCCGTGCCGTCGGCGGATCGCTTGCCGCCAACAAGAGCTACAATTTCTCGATACAGCCAATCTGTTCTGCCCCGATCGAGGGTGTCGTTCGCGTATGCGGAGACTTCTATTCGGCGAAGCATTTCTCGCTGTTCACGACACTGCTCGCACAGCGTGGAGATTACCCAGCGTTCGTCTCCTTTGATCCCGTAGCAGGATTGTTGCGGTACTGGCCTCGTGGTGGAACCCCGGAGGACAGTGACGCGACCTATAAGGCCGTCGTGAAGCAGCGTGTGCTCAACAACCTGCGACGCATTGCCCTTCTGTTGCGCCCGGGTGGCTACCTGCTTGCGTCGCATCCATTCCAGGACTTTCTGCAGTTGCCGTCGTTCCGTCTGGGAAGGACGCTTCACCCAGACGATCCGACGCCGATTATTGGTGCGCTCGTGGCATCGCTCGGGTACGAAATGCGCGTGCTCAGCTCTTCCACGCGCGGTCCTCGCTGGCTCATTAGAAGACCCGGAGGTCCACAAGATTTTTAGCCCTCAGGCCGCCACATCCGTGGCGGCCTCCCTGTTTGTCGCCCGGGGCCTTTGTTGTTAGACTGAGGCAGTCATGGCTATAAAGGTAGATGTGATCGTCGATCTCCAATACGGAGATTGCGGCAAAGGCAAAGTCGCCCACTACCTCTCCCACACCAAAAAATACACCCACGTCCTCCGCTACAACGGCGGCTGCAACGCGGGGCACACCATTTTCCATAAGGGCAAGAAATTCGTGACGCACCAGATTCCGGCAGGCGTCTTTTTTGGTGTCCGCTCGGTGATTGGCTCGGGGTGTGTGGTCTCGACGCAGAAATTCTTCGAAGAAGTCGCCATGCTCGAGAAGGGCGGCGTAAAAACCAAGGGCAAGATCTTCGTTGCGGAGAATGCACACGTGATTACCGCAGCGAATGTCGCTGAGGATAAACAAAAAGGCGGCAAGATCGGCACGACCGGCCAGGGCAACGGCCCCGCCTATCGCGAGAAGTACGGCCGCACTGGCAAACTCGCAAAGCAGGAAGCGCGTCTCAAGCCGTATCTCACCGATCTCTATAGCGAGTGGTACGAGAGCAAGGGTGACGTCACCGTCCTCGCAGAAGGCGCGCAGGGATTCGGCCTCGACATCGACTGGGGCGACTACCCGTTCGTCACCTCTTCGCACTGCACGACCGCGGGCGCGCTTCTCAATGGTCTCCCTGCGGGAGCGGTACGTGATGTGTGGGGGGTCGCCAAAATCTACGAAACGTACGTGGGCTCCAAGAAATTCCAGCCAAAAGGCGAGGTGTTCGATAAGATTGGGGATATCGGCGAGGAATTTGGCGCGACCACCGGCCGTCGTCGACAGACCAATTGGCTCAATATGCAGACCATGGAGCGCGCCATTCGTATGAATGGGGTGACTCACATCGTGCTCAGCAAAGTAGACGTGCTCCGCACCGTGGGTGCCTGGGCCGTGATCGATAAGAGCAAGGTAGTGAAATTCACTTCAGAGAAAGCGATGAAAGACTTCATCGTGAAGCGCCTCGCCCCGCTGGGCCTCAAAAAGAATCGAATCTTTTTCTCCGAGCACAAAGATCGCATCTAAAACTGCGCGTAGCGCGCCGAGGTGAGCGACTGCCAGAGCGCCGTGCGCTCAGCTTGCTCGCGCCCCACATTATTCCCTGTTGCGCACACGGCTTCACTGGGCTCGAAGACCAGGTAGAAATCCGTGAATTCTTTCACCTGTGCAGGCTTGCCCCCGATTTCCCCGCGCGCTTCCATGAGATGTTCTGTAGTCCACACTGAATCTGTTGGGATGTCATCTTTGGGGATTTTTATAAACACACCGAGATCGCACGCACTCTTGCCGGCGCTTTCAATGTCGCCCGAGCGCATGAGGAGTTGCTGCCCCAGTGTCCCTTGTTGCTCTATATATTGCATATCGCGAAGCTCACGCGGGACGGTAATTTCGAGACCGAATTCTCGCAGACGGTAGCTATCCGAGGTCGAACCGCGATCGTCACGGGTAAATATAAAATAACTCACGAGCGCAATAATCGCGATGATGATCGCGCCGGCGGCAAGGATACGAGTAGACATATCACTGAAGCCTACACTGCTTTGATGAAGATTTGATGGGCTATATATCGCGCTGTCGATATTGCAGGGCTTCGAGCATGTGTGGTGGGTCGATATTTTTAGAGCCGGCGAGATCTGCGATGGTGCGCGCGAGCTTAATGGTGCGGTGGTAGCCGCGCGCGGAGAGTTTCATCGACTTCGCTGCGACGACCAGCGCATCCTCAGCGGCTTTCGAGAGATTGGCGACACTCTCGATTTCCTTCGGCCCCATATCGGCATTGGTAGTCGCGCGCTTGATTCCCTGGAAGCGGTCGAGCTGTGTCGCGCGAGCGGCCTTGATACGCTCGCGCGCTGCGGCTGTTTGGCCAGTATCCTTCTTGGATTTGATCGCGAGTGTCTCGAGTGGCATCTCCCCCACGTGCACCCACATGTCGATGCGATCCGCTACAGGGCCAGAAATCTTGCGGCGGTATTTATCGATCGCATTGGGCATGCAGCGACAATCACGCGTCCCGTACTTGCCGCACGGACAGGGGTTGAGCGCGGCAATCAGCATGAAATTCGCAGGGAATGTTGCCGAGCCACGTGCACGCGATACAGATACTTGGCTATCCTCCAATGGCTCGCGGAGCGCATTCACCACATCACGATGGAATTCAGGAAATTCGTCGAGGAAGAGCACGCCGCGGTGCGCGAGGGTGACTTCGCCCGGCTGTGGGATGGAGCCGCCACCGATCAGCGAGGCGTACGATGAGGTGTGATGGGGTGAGCGAAATGGTGGGCGGCGGATAGCACGTTGCGCCTGGCCCGTGAGCGAGTGAATAGCGGTGACCTCGATTACTTCTTCTTCGGATAAATCTGGCAGGAGTGCATTGGCGGCACGAGCGAGCATGGTCTTGCCGGTCCCGGGCGGTCCATAGAGCGCGATGTTGTGCCGCCCTGCAGCGGCAATCTCGAGCCCGCGCTTCGCACTCTCCTGCCCGCGGATGTCATCGAGCGAAATCCCGCCCTCAGTCTCTTCCATTTCGACGGATGCGTCGGTGATGTGCGCGGTGAGGTGAAATTCACTCTCGACGAGGTGTGCGATGAGGTCGGAGAGATTTGATACGGGGTAGATCGTGATACCCGAGACGAGTGCGGCTTCGGCGACATTCTCTGCAGGTACGTACAGCTCGGTGAATCCTGCATCGCGTGCCGCGAGCGCGATGAGAAGCGCGCCGCGTATCGGTGAGACCTTGCCGTCGAGCGTGAGCTCGCCCGCAAAGAGCTTACCCGCCGGATCAAAATCGATCTGCTCCGATGCGAGGAGGAATGACAGTGCAAATGGGAGGTCGAATGCGGCGCCCTCTTTCTTTAATTCCGCGGGCGCGAGTGAGACAACGATCTTTTTGTTGCTGCGCTTGGGCGATTCGTAGTCACAATTCTTGATCGCGCTCGCCACGCGATCCTTTGCTTCTTCCACCGCTTTGTCGGGCAGTCCCACTACGGCAAAGGCGTGCAAGCCGCGCGTGATATCACACTCCACCGCGACGATGTGTGCGCTGGGGAGCGATGCTTGTGCACCGTGGATGCGCGCGAAGCCAGATTCAATATCCTGCTTGGACATAGAACTAGCTTATAGCTACTCGCGAGTAGCTTCTAGTCCGATACGTGAACAACTCAACGTGTCTTTTGTATCGCAGCCCAGTGCGCTTCGAATATCCCCGCGAGGAGGTCGTGCACCTTTTGGCTTTCGATGATTACACCCATCTCTTCGTAGAACGAGGCGATGATGATTTTGTTGCCGCCGTAGATCAGGAGATCAGTCTGAGGAGCAAAATTCTTGTCGATACGCGTTTCTTTGAGAGCGCCCGCGTCTTTCTCGGCGTATTCACGCATGACCGGCGTGTCGCCCACGATGAATTGGTTGGAAATATTTTGTTTGATGCGCTGCGGTCGGTAGGTATTGAGAAAGAAGTCGAGCCCATGCTCAGACCACGCACCTTCTGAGAGCCAGCCGCGCAATGTGCTGTCTTTCACGGCGAGTGTTTCAAAATATGCGGTGAGGAGCTGATTTCTCCCCGCGAATGAGCGCGTCACCGGCGCGCTCGATGGCGCCGCGACGAGTGCGAGGATGGAGGGCAGCATGCTCTTGGCATCCACGAAGCGCGTCTCGGCCTTGGCGAAGAGTTGCTTGGGGTCCATGGCCACGAAAAGCTGCTTTTTGGCGCGCGGGATGGTGTACACGATGTTCATCTCGATCAATTCCTTGAGGATCACGTAGGTGGTCGGCGTTTTGAGCCCTGATTTGTGGGCAATTGCGTAGGCAGAGGATTCCCCGAGCCCCACAAGGGCCAGGTACACGCTCGCCTGCTTGTCACTGAGCCCCAGGGTCGCAAGTGCGCCGTTAAGGTCCATATGAGTCCAATGTATGCTAAAAAATGTATTTAGTCAATATTTTTGATAAATAATATCCAATCTATAAAATATGCCTATAGATATGGATTAATTGAGTATCAAGCTCGCGTTAAATATATCATAAAGATTGACAATGGGCATAAAACAGGCTACAGTATTGCCAGAAGATACCGAAAAGCCCTAGGGGCAGAGGAGAACGTTATGAGCATTCTCAAGCACGAAAAGCGTGTCGAGATCGTCCTTTCGGAAACCCGCGAGCCTCTCAAGTACTACCCGCCT
Source organism: uncultured Candidatus Saccharibacteria bacterium (assembly GCA_964545165.1). Lineage (GTDB taxonomy): Bacteria > Patescibacteriota > Minisyncoccia > Phycocordibacterales > UBA2100 > UBA10103. The sequence goes on along the minus strand of CAZJEQ010000010.1, from coordinate 8,423 downwards.
TTCTGGAATCGCAGCGATACGATCCATATGTGCCAGTCGTTTTGGGACCCGATTGTCTCAGACTGGAAGGCGATCAACGCCGGCGCGCGATTCGCCGTCGACATCCACAAGGTCGTTAAGACTAAGTACTTCAACGACCAAGAGGTCGAGGCCGAACTCCCGACGGACAACTTCTTCGAGGAGCGGGAAGCAGTTGCCATCATCGCCGAGATCATCGAGAAACAGCGCCAGGGCGACGACGAGGTCACCGAAGGAAATCATCGGCATTTCCTGCTCTTCTTGAAGCGCATGGTGGTGAAGATCACTTATCACCCGAATGGTCATCAGCTGTCGGGTTGGCATCTGAGCGCCACGTGGCGAGACAGGAATTATGAGCCCGGGTACTATCGCGTGATCGTCCGCGCGCAAGTAGCTCTCTAGTGCCGATCTCGACCAACACAAGAGACCGTCGCCTCGCAGCGACGGTCTCTTTCTTTTTATTCTTGATCTACATCCCCTCCTCTTCCTCGTCGGCGTGTTCGATGCAGGTGCGCGCAGAGGGATTTGCCTTCAAGCGCTCGTAGGGAATGGGCTCCGAGCACTCTTCGCACAGACCGTAGACACCTTCGTCCATCTTTTCCATCGCTTCTGAGACGTCGATGTGCTTCTCTTCGAGCTCGGCAACGAGCGGGACATTGGTCACCAGCTCTTCGATCTGATCGGCGACATCATTCGGGTCGCTTTCCTGTCCTTCGAAGCCTGCGCTTGAGCCTTCCCAATCGCCTGCGTCGTTGAGTACGCGTCCGTGTGACGACAATTCGTCCTCTAGATCGATCTTCTCGGTCTCGAGACGATCCCGCAATTCCTCCATTTCATGTTGCTGTAGTTTTGCCATGCCACGAGTATAGCAAATCAATATTTTATGCAAACATCATGCGTCTAGATTCTTTGCGACGCCTGCAAACGGCTCAAAATTTCAGTGAAGCTATACGGACTCTCCGCAATGAGCAGCATATTCCGGGTCGGAAATGAGTAGTAAAGGACGATTTGCCCGCTATCTCCGTGCAGTGCGCGCACATCGTAGTTGCGCATGATCTCGTCGGTAAAGGTGCGATCGACGACGAGACCGCTCTGGTCCGCGACCAGTGGCGATACACCAGTAAAGAGTGGTGAGAGGTCAGCGTTCATGGTCTTTTCCCATTCGAGCATCGCCTTAAAGGCGTGATCGTACGAGAGAACAGGGATCACGAGGACGGGTGCGTTGGTATCCACCGTGTGAAGTCCCAAGAAAAAGTCATCGCTCAGTGCGCGCAGCAGCTCATCCGACGCGTGAGCGTCGATCGCATGCATAAATTCGGAGAAGGTTGCGGGCGTCCCCGGTTGTCCGTCTGTGGTCGCTCCCATCGTTGGGATGATGCGGGTGAATGAGCCAAGCGTACCGCCGGTCGAGCGTACCTGCCCAAGCTGGGCCTTGATCGTCGTGGCGGCGTCATCCGTAATCGCAAAGGTGCGTGCTGATTCCGAAAAGACCAGGGATTCGCTTGTCGTGTTTTCAATCGGCGTCGTGGTGGGACGGGAGAGGAGATATACACCAGCCATCGCGCCGCCGCCGAGAACCACGAGCGTCGCGATCACTATGACGATGCCGAGGATATTGCGCTTGGGAGCCGGCGTCATCTCAAGTGGCTCGGGGCGGCCACGCTTTTCGGATTCGAGTGCCGCAGCGCGTACGATGGAAATCTTTTTGTCCTCGACCACCTCATGCAGATCGTGCTTGAGCGTATGCACCGCCGCGAGACCGTCTGGTGCTGCTGGCGTGGCTCGCGGAGGCGTGTCAGTTTTTTTCTCATCGGCAGCACCGCCGAGTGATGTGTCAAATTGTTTTGTCGGCAGCGGTGCATCAGCGCGGCGCTCGGGGATTTTTATGCCCGCGAGAATATTTTTCATGTCGTCCTGAATATTCGGCTCCGCAGGTGCCGTCGGTGCAGGAGTGATGACGGGAGGAATGGACGGCAAAGGAGCGCCACCTGCTTGCGCAGGTGGCGCTCCGAGAGCTGCCTCTGTGTGAGGAGTGTTAGAAGCGAGGGCCTCTGCGTTCTCTGTTGTCTCGTCCGCCATGGTTGTCTCCACCCTGCTCTGGTTTGATGCCTTTTTTGGCAGCCCATTCCGGATCAGCAGCTTTGATAGAGAGATTATAGCGTCCTTTCTCATCGATTTCTTTGAGAACCACTGGCACGATTTCACCGAGCTGTACTGCATCGGCGATGTTGCCGATGCGGAACGGCGCGACTTCGCTCACGTGTACGAGGCCATCGTTGTTGGGTCCGATTTTAACGAAGGCACCGAAGTCCATCATGCGTACCACCGGTCCCTCGAATCGATCACCCACCATGTATTCACGCGTGAGGTCTTCGATCTCCTTGAGTGCGGCTTCGGCGGTGCCGTTTTTACCGGTGATGAAGATCGTACCGTCGTCTTCGATGGTGATCTCATCACACTGGGTGCGATCCTTGATGCCGTTGATCATCTTGCCGCCAGGGCCGATGACGAGGCCGATCTGATCGACTTTCACGTGCGTGGTCAGGATTTTCGGTGCGCGCGGTGAGATGTCGGCGCGCGGTGCCGAGATTTCTTTGGTGATGACATCGAGAATCTGCATACGGGCGACCTTGGCCTGCACGAAGCTTTCCGCGAGGACCTTGAGCGGGACGCCTTCGACTTTCACGTCCATCTGTACAGCCGTGACGCCGTCGGCGGTACCCGCGACCTTGAAGTCCATATCGCCATGATGATCCTCCGGTCCCTGAATGTCGGTGAGTACTTTGTACTCCCCTGCCGCAGCATCAGACATCATGCCCATCGCGATACCTGCGACGGGCTTTGTGATCGGGACGCCTGCATCCATGAGGGCGAGCGTACCTGCGCAGACCGATGCCATTGAGGTCGAGCCGTTGGATGCGAGTGATTCTGCGACGATGCGAATGGTGTACGGGAAGGCCTCCTTCTTCGGCAAGACCGCGCGCAATGCCTTCTCGGCGAGTGCGCCGTGGCCGATAGCACGGCGGTTCATACCGCCCACGCGACCAGTCTCGCCGACAGAAAACGGCGGGAAGTTGTAGTGGAGCATGAATGCCTTCTTGGATTCCTGGTATTCGATGGTGTCGATGAGCTGCGCATCACCGGGGCCACCGAGGGTGAGCACGCCGAGGACGTGTGTTGCACCGCGATAGAAGAGTCCGGCGCCGTGCACGACTGGTGAGATGCCACCTGCCTGCGCGAAGAGTGGTCGGATCTCATCGAGCTTACGGCCATCGGCGCGTCGACCCTTCTTGATCGCCTCGTCGTGGATGTAATCATTGACGCGCTCTTCGTAGAGATTATCGAAGATCGATGAGCGCACTTCCGGGAATTTCTCCGCAGCGTGCTTCATCCACTCGGCCTTGAGTGCGTAGATGTTTTTCTTGCCGGTGTTGCCATCGTTGGAGCCAAAGACAGCGTTCTCGATCTTAGGCTCGACGAATTCGGTGAACGCAGCTTTGACCTCTGCTGGCGCTTCGGGTGCCGCAAATGGCACCTTTTCGACACCGCGATCGGCGATGATCTCCTTCTGCCAGGTCTGGATCTTTTCGATCTCTTCAGAGACCTTTTCAAATGCTTTGGCGAGCGTTTCCTCGGAGACCTCGTTGGCACCGACCTCAATCATGTTGATGAGACCATCTTTGCCACAGGCGAGGAGGTCCATGCGATTGCCCTCTGCTTCGCGCTCTTTGTAGGTCGGGTTCACGATAAAGCCGCCCTGATCATCGAGCTCGATGCGAGCAGCGGAGACCGGACCATTCCACGGGATATTCGATGTGGCGATCGCGAGGGATGCGGCATTGACCGCGAGCACGTCGGTGTCGTAGTCCTCAATAGAGAGCACCGAGATCATGACCTGCACATCCTTTTTCATACCAGCGGGGAAGAGCGGGCGGATGGTGCGGTCGACGATGCGGCCGGAGAGTACTGCCTCTTCGGAGGGGCGACCCTCGCGGCGCATAAAGCGCGATCCGAGAATGGCTCCCGCAGCATAAAACTTCTCTTCGTATTCGACGGAGAGCGGGAAATAATCTTTGTCGGACTCCTTGGAGCCCATCACGACGGTCGCGAGGACCGCGCTGTTGCCGTATCGGAGTAATACCGATCCGGTGGCCTGATCCGCCCAGTCGTTGAACTCGGCGGACATGGTCTGCCCCCCGATGTCGAGGGAATACACTTTCTTTTCCATGTGCTTGGGTGATGTCCGGATTTCAGTAGTGAGCCCCAAGGGTCAACACTGCCTATCCAAACACCACGACTATCCATTAATAGAAGCAGCGTACCAGGATTCTGGTGAAATTCCAGTGACGCGTATGCTAGGATGCACGCCATGAAACTCTTCATTGCACCGACTATTATTTCTCTCATCGCCTTTGGTGCGATGTATATCTGGGGCGGCATGGCAGCACTCCTCCTCGCCATCCTGCTCTCCGTGCTCGAGACAACGCTCTCCTTCGATAACGCAGTAGTGAATGCAAAAGTCCTGCAGCGCATGAACGCTCTTTGGCAGCAGCGTTTTCTTACCTGGGGCATCTTGATCGCCGTCTTCGGCACACGCGTGCTCTTCCCCATCCTTATCGTCGCGGCAGCGGCAGGGCTCTCGCCGCTTGCCGTCACACAGCTTGCGATCAGTGACCCGATTGCCTACGGGCACTATCTCGACAGCGCGCATGTTGCCATCGCCGCATTCGGTGCCGCGTTCCTTTTCCTCGTCTCGCTTAAGTACTTCTTCAATCACAAGAAGACCGTCCATTGGATCAAATCGATCGAGCGCCATCTCTCGCGCTGGGGTGGTATCGAAGCGATCGAGATCGCGCTCGTGCTCTCTGTGCTCCTCATCTGCGCGATTCTCGTGCCTGCAGAAGCTGCAACGCTTCTCATTTCGGGACTGATCGGCGTCGTGCTCTTTATCGTGATCGAGGGTATCGCGCAATCCTTTGAGATCGAAGCGGGAGAGATGGCTGCGAAGGCAGGCGGCGCACTCTTTGTCTACCTCAACGTCCTCGACTCTGCCTTCTCGCTCGATGGTGTGGTCGGCGCATTTGCCATCACCTCGAATCTTCCGGTGATCGTCGTTGGTCTCGGCGTCGGCGCGCTGTTCGTCCGTACCTTTACGCTCGCACTCGTGCGTGCCAAGACGCTCGAGAGCCTCCCCTACCTTGAGCATGGTGCACACTACGCGATCTTTGGGCTCGCACTCGCGATGTTTATCGGGATCTTTGTGCACGTACCAGAGGTGATCACCGGCACCGTCGGCCTCGTCTTCGTCGCGCTCTCCTACTATTCCTCCCGGCGCGAGATGCGCGCTCAATAGAGAACAGCCCCGAAGCGCGGGGCTGTTCACAAGATCAGCTTTTGAATCTGGTGTCTGAGGCATGTCTTGCCCCGTGTGTCGTAGCGCAGCGTAATGCGCAGTTTTTCGCCGCGCAGCACGCGCGGGATCCACAGCAAATCACTCGGCGGCATCTCTGCACGCGGCAAGGCATCGAAGCGATACCAGTCGTACGTCATCTCGGGGGTGCCAGGCACGTACCGATACCGCGATGCTTGGTAGACCTGCACGCGGAACCAGGGTGTAAAAGCGCGATACGAGATGATTTCTGCGACACGCTTGAGATAGCGCGGGTACAGCCGTACGCATACCTCCTCTTTCGTTTCGCGCACGAGGCATGCCGCATCATTTTCGCCCGCTCGATGCTTGCCTCCGGGGCCGACTCGATAACCAGCCCCGAATTCCCCTGTCGGCTTGCGTGCAAGAAGCAGATAATCGAGGCGCGTAATGAGCGCCAGCGTTGCCGGTGTAAAAGCGTCCATGACGCACCTCCTTCCCTGCCTGCAATCTACGCAAGAAAAAACCCCGCGCAAGCGGGGCTTTTTCTAGACGAGCGTCTTATTCGACGCCGGTGATCTTGGAATTTTCGGCGATTTCCTTCAAGACGTCTGCGTCGTTGGTGTCCTCTGGCACGGCATTCGCTGCTGGGCGGCCACCGCGTCCGCGAATCGGACGATAGTTGAGGAGGTAGCGCTTCGGATCTTGATCCAGATCGAGGAAGTGATCAGTCGATTCTTTGAGGCGTGCCGAGGTCGAGCGACCAAATGATGCCACTTCTACCTGACAGCCCGAGTGGGTGCGGAGGTATTCAACGAGCGGGACGAAGTCGCCATCGCCGGTAAAGAGGATGATGGTGTCGAGCTTGGGGGCAGCGGTGATCGCATCGACCGCGAGGCCGACGTCCCAGTCTGCTTTCTTGGCGCCGCCAAAGAAGACCTGGAGGTCCTTGGTGCGGGTCTCGATGCCGATCTTGCCGAGCGCTTCGAAGAAATTCTTCTCTTCTTGCGTGTCGGTGGTGACCACGTAGGCGCGGGCGCGCACGAGGCGACGACCAGCGACGCTGTCTTTCAGTACATTGCCGAAATTAACGCGCGCGTGATAGAGATTCTTGGCGCTGTGATAAAGGTTCTGCGTGTCGATAAATACACCGACGCGCTGTTCAGGGTGCTTGATAATAGCCATACAAATAAATAATTACCTGCCAGGGTGTAGCCACTGGTCTAAACGTATAAAAATTTCAATCCCGCTACAGAGGATTATAGCTCACGCACGCGAAAGGGTTCGCGGCTTACTTCTTGAGACCAAGCTTCTTCACGAGCGTGCCGTAGGCGCGCTTGTTGTTCTCTTCGAGGTACTTGAGGTGCTTGCGACGGTCAGCGACGAGGCCGAGAAGGCCGCGGCGAGAGTGCTTGTCCTTATTATTCTTCGAAAGGTGCTGCTGAAGTTCGTCGATTCGGCGCGAAAGGATAGCAACCTGCACCTCGGGAGACCCCGTGTCGGTGTCATGTCGCTTGGTTTTCGCGATTTCGTTGGCCTTCTTACGCTTCGTGAGCATACGAGAATACTATCATGAATCGTACATCTTTGCAACCCCTTGAGGGGGTCGAAAGATGGCTCTATAGAGGGCTTTTGTGGCCTTTACTGTTGGGCTGGCGGCACGACTTTGACGAGTTTTACGTCGAAAACAAGGCTTGAATTGGCTGCGATGACCACTTTGCCGTCGCTTCCTTTGATCTCCTGATCACCGTAGGCGAGGCCCGGAGGAATAGACATGATGCGTTCACCCCCTACTTTCATGCCGTTGACGCCGATTTGGAAGCCTGGGATGGGAGATCCTGCCTCGGTGGAGCCCAAGGTGAAGGTGTAGGGCTCATTATTGTGCATCGCAGAGGAATCAAAGACCGTGCCATCAGGCAACTGGCCGACGTAGAGTACCGAGACAGTGGCTCCCGGGACTGCTTCTGCGCCCGTGCCAACGGAAACCTCCTGGGCCTCTACCTGTGTGGCAGATGAGGTGGCGTTCGTGCCGGTGTTGGTATTCACGGCAGCTGCGGGAGCACCTTTGACTGATTTATAGACAACGACACCCAAGATGACGAGTACAACGGCGCCGATAATGTAAAACCAGATTTTTGTATTCATGTGCTCATTATAGCAGCACCACCAAATGCGCAATCGTTTGCCGCCCCAACATCTTCATGTAATCTAGCGCGAGCAGCCCGGTCTGCAGGAGGAAGTAGTCGATGGATCCCAGGATTTGGAGAAAAGACGTTTCGCTCGCTCCCCGTGCGCGGGGGCGCTACCAGGTACAACGTTGCCGAGCGGGTAGCGAACGGTCTACGCGTATCGTTGTCGGCATGAAGCCGGCCGTCGTGAAGGAGTGGCGCACGACGGCAGCGCTCATGCAGCACACGAAGTTCAAGCGGAAGCTGAAGACATCGCCTCCGGAGGTACTGCGCGGGCGTCTGTTTCGGCCGTCGTATTCGCCGGCGTCTCAGTCTTCCAGGGCAGCGCCGCCAACTCCGCAGCATGAGGCGTGGGTCGACGAGCGCAATGCGGTTGCCGGCGCCACCTTCTGGTGTCAGGCCAGGGGGTGCTACAAGGAGGTCACGGTCCGACAAGCAGGACTGGCACCACCGACGACTGGCACGTGCACGTGCGGCGCAGTCCATCAGCTCAAGTGGGTCTAATCTTCCCAAACAAAATAGATTCGGCCACCTACGGGTGGCCGTCTCTCATGTGCTTATTTGATAGAGTGGACGCATGGAGCCACTCGCCTCAGCTATTCGCCCCAAGACGCTCGACGAATTCGTCGGGCAGGAACATCTCACCGGTAGCGGTAAGCCACTGCGCGTCGCGATTGAGAAGCAGGAGCTCTTCTCCTTTATATTGTGGGGCCCGCCCGGCTCCGGCAAGACCACGCTCGCGCGCATTTACGCGAATGCTCTCGATGCAGAATTCCACGAGCTCTCTGCGGTGGAAGCCGGCAAAGATGACATCAAGAAAGTGATCCCGAAGCGGGGCACGCTTGGAT
>CAZJEQ010000009.1:0-41550 GCA_964545165.1 uncultured Candidatus Saccharibacteria bacterium | reverse complement strand
GCCGACATAGCTCACGATAACGTATGGCGTCAGCGTGATGGAGTAGATCGCGAAGAGAGCGCCGATGTTCAAGGTCATTGCGAGCCCTCCTTTGGCTGCGAGCACCATACAGGGTGGCAAACTTCTCGACAAGGGCGGCATTTGACTCGTCACGAGCAAGGCGTAGTGTATATGTAGGTTTCCTCGGGCGACGTCCCCCAGACGTGATGCATCGGCCAACCCCGGTCGCTGCAGTGCTCGAGTGGTCCCGAAGGCCTCGGAAGAGAGGCGCCGACCAGAGCTAGTGAGAATACCCTCATAACTAGCTCCAGCCCCCGCTTAGGTCGGGTAGCCAAAGGAGCTCCTCTGTGCCTTCGGGACCTGCTTGTTGCCGGGAGTCCTGCTCCCTGAGTCTCGTGCTCGTCACGAGACCTGGACTCCTGGGGTGTTCCTGGAGAGCATGTTGCGTCATCATCTACACCCAATGGCGCGATTCCTCTCCAGGACACTTTTCTTGCCGCTGCTTGTCAGCGGCATTTATTTTTTTGTATAGAAATGACTCAGCCGACACGGATCACCGTGTCGGCCTTATTTGTTGCGCACCAGATCCCGACCTAGAGGTGGATGTGGTTGTATTTCACGCGGTACCACCGCGCAAAGCCGATGGCTGCGACGATGGGTACGATGACCACGATCATGGTCAGCCGCATTGTTGAGTTCGTATAGAACTCGTACATCAGCAAGGCCAACGGGATTGCTCCGAACGATGCCGCCATGATCCCGAGGAGCATGTTGCGAGGCTTGAGCATGTGGACCTCCTAGCTAATGGTCATCTTGGTGCGGTTGTTGTAGGTCGCTGCACGCAGGGCGCCGGCGGTGCAGGAGAAGATGAAGACCGCTGCTGCCACGGCGATGAGCGGCCAGAGTTCCGGCATCGTCGGCCAGAGCGTGGTGCTGAAAGCGCTGATGATGATGGCGCACGCAAGTGCTCCGGCAGTGAAGCAGAAAAGCGTGTAGACAGCGGTCATGCGCCAGGTACCCGTCCAGCGGTGCTGCCTGCTCTCACCGATGGCGAGGAGCATGTAGCTTGCGCTGCCGAGAAGCGCGAGATAAACGGCAAAAGCGATGAGATGCATGTGCAAGCCCCTCCTTGAGGCCTAGAATTGATTACACCATATCTTCATCTGGGCATCAACTCATGCAATACTGAAGCGATGCGATACGCAGATCGAGTAAAAGCGATTCTCATGCCCGCTGAAAGACAGCTTTTTTCGCGACTCAACTCCCCTGCCAAAATCCAAGATTTTCTCGATACGCTGCCGATCAATTACGAAGTGCAGGGTGAGACGTACTACTCACCGCGCCGGATGCTCCGCGAGAAAAAGGCGCACTGTATGGAGGGCGCGCTCTTTGCGGCAGCGGTCATTGCGTATCACGGTGGCAAGCCGCTCCTTTTGGATTTACAGACAGCCGCCGAAGACGATGATCATGTGGTCGCGCTCTTCCGCGAGGGCACTCGATGGGGTGCGATCTCCAAGACCAATCATGCCATTTTGCGCTTCCGCGATGCGGTCTATGCATCACCGCGTGAATTAGCGATGTCGTATTTTCACGAATACTTTCTCGAATCCAACGGCAAGAAAACGCTTCGCGCGTATTCCGCCCCGTTTGATCTCTCGCGCTTTGCCCCAGAGGAGTGGGTCACGGCAGAAGAGGATTTGCACGATATTGCAGGGGAGCTCGATTGGAGTCGTCACTTCCCTGTCGCCTCCAAGAAATCGCTGCGAGCTGCGCGGCCTGCATCAAAAATAGAGCGCACCGCGATTGGCTTCACCGAGTGGGACAAGCGCGGCAAGCGCCTCCTATAGATAGTTCGACGGGCTCACTACAGGTACGCCATCGGATTCAAGTAGCCCGAGAGTGGCACGATCGGCATGACGGCTCTGGAGCACGGTGTCGAGGAGTTCGTTGCGCTGCCGAGCGTCACGATCTGCGTTGCTGATGATACGTAGACGCCGAAGTGGAGGTGCGGGCCGGTCGCGTAGCCCGTCTCGCCCGAGTAGCCGAGGAGTTGGCCCGTGCCCACGGTCTGTCCCTGTGAGACGCTGATTGATGAGAGGTGGGCGTACATCGTATTGAGGCCATTGGCGTGTTTGACCATCACCCATTTTCCAAATGAATAGCAGCCCTTCACCGAGTCGGTGTTGCCGGTGCCGATCACGGTGCCAGCGAGCGCGGCTTTGATGGCGGTGCCGGTGGGCACGCCGTAGTCGATGCCATTGTGTCCCTTGCCGTTGTACGCACCGGATGCCGCGAAGGCAGTGTTGCCGAAGTACTGCGTGATACGCACGATGTCGACCGGACTTTTCAAAACACCTTTGCCTGCCTTGGTGATCTGATCAGGATTAATCACGTAGTCGAGTTTGGATTGCAGGTCATTGAGGGCGGCTTCGAATGGTTTCTGCTGCGCACGCTTCTGCTCCAGAATTGATTGATAGGTGCTCTCTTTTTGCTTGGTCTGCGAGAGGAGCTCTGCCTGCGTAGCACGCGTGGCATTGAGCGAGCCCTGCTGCTCGCTGAGCGTCTTCTGCTGCGAGGCGAGGAGTCTCGCCTTTTCCTCAGCGGCGCTCTTGCTCTCCGCGAGCTCTTGGCGCTCGGTATTGAGTCGCTGGATATCACCCTGAATCGCCTCATGGAGCTGCTCCTGCTGATCGACGTCCTCCCAGGCGGCGGTAAAGTCGGTTGCCGCCAAAATGGCGAGTGCGAGCGGTTGCGATTCATTTTCGACGAGCCGGCGAAGCGACTCCTTGAGGCCTGCTTTGTTGTTGGCGATAGAGCTCTGTTTTTGGACAATGCCTTGGCCGAGTGTGGAGATCTCCGCCTGCGTTGTTGAGATCTGTTTTTGTGTTTTGGTGATAGATGTCTGAAGCTTCTTACGCTGGATGTCGAGCTGATTGATTTTGTTCTGCAGTGTATTTTTCTGTGTGGTCGCCGTCTTGAGCTGCGCTTCGTATTCGGCGATTTCTTTGTTGAGCTGGGTGATCTGCGCGGCATTATCGTCCACCTGCTTTCTGAGCTCCTCAAGCGTCTGCGCGAAAAGCGCTCCCGGTATCAGCGTGAGCGAACAGGCGAGAAAAAGCGCTCCCACCAGGCGCTTCCCGCTCATGCGAGTACGGCTCGCGCGGCTTCGATGCGCTTGAGCGTATTATCTTTGCCTAAAATTGATGCGATCATAAACGGATCTGGTGATTTCTCGCGGCCTGAGAGCGCATAGCGAAGCGGCCAGAGCACGTTGCCTCTGCCTTCGGCACTCGCGTATTCCCAGACGCTTTCTTTGAGACGCTCAGGGTCAGTATAACTTTCATCGGAAATTCCCGACCAGATTTCATGAATGTGCGCGAGGTGTTTCGCTGCCGCTTCCTTGTCCCCACCCTTCTGTGGGATCTTCGCGACATCAAGCTGCGGCTCAGCGAATGCAAAATCAAACTCCCCTGCCTCGGCCATGATATCGATATCGACGGCTACATTGATGCGCTCACGGACGATCGGCATAAGCTTTTCTCCGCGCTCTTCGCTCCACTCGAGTGCTCGTGCATCAATCGCTGCACGCAATCGCGGGAGCGCGTACGCGGCAAATGCTTCTGTCGAGCGCGTGCCCAGGTACTGGCGGTTGTACCAGTCGAGCTTTTCGATGTCGAAGACGGCGCCACTCTTGTGGAGATCTTCGAGTGCGAATTCAGCGATCATTTCGTCGGTGGTGAGGATTTCGCGCTCAGACGGTGGCGTCCAGCCTAAAATCGCAATGTAATTAAAGAGTGCTTCAGAGAGGTAGCCCTTGTCGCGATAATTCTTTACCGCCACATCTCCCGTGCGCTTGGACAGCTTGCTCTTGTCGGCACCCAGGTGGAGTGGGTAGTGCGCGTAGACGGGTCTCGCATAACCGAGCGCTTCCTGGATGAGGATTTGGCGCGGCGTATTCGATATGTGATCTTCACCACGAATAATATGCGTGATGCCATGCTGCGCATCGTCCACGACGACGGCGAGATGGTAGAGCGGATCATCGATGGCGCGACCAATGGCAAAATCGCCGAGCTCTGTCGTGTCGAAGGTGATGTCGCCGCGTATCACATCGGTGAAGGTAATCGAGGTGCCGGGATTTCTGAGCCGCACGACCTGCACCATGGTGCCGGGCTCTTTCTTGCTCTCCTCTTCTGAGATGTATGCCTTGTCTTCGTCGACGAGCTTCTGCATCGCGACTTTGTGCGTATCGACGAGCTCGGTCGTCCGATAAAACTCATCCCACGAGAGGCCAAGCCACAGCAGCTGCTCTTTGATGTCTTCTTCAAATTCTATTTTGCTGCGCTCTTTGTCGGTATCTTCACTGCGGAATACGATGGTGCCGCCATGCTTTCTGGCGAACAGGTAATTCAAAATCGCCATGCGTGCAGTACCGACATGGCAGAAGCCGGTTGGCGAGGGTGGGAATCTGACGCGGATGTTTTGCATACTAGGCGGGCTCGTGCTCGATCGCTATTTCGACGAGCATAGAAGCGATTTTATACGCAGCTTGTGGTCGTGCAAACTGCTTCGCCGCCGCGGCCATTTTGGTGCGCCCTTCGCTGTCTCCCGCGATGCGATCGATTTCGGCGACCAGGATATGCGGCGCGAGATTGCGCTGCTCGATCACCACTGCCGCACCCGAGCGCGCGTAGGAGAAGGCGTTGTCTGTCTGATCATGGGAGATGTCTTCGGGGATGGGCACCAAGATGCTCGGAATGCCCCAGCTGGCGATCTCAAATATGGTGCCAGATCCGGCGCGCGCCACGATCACCGAGGCGATCCCCGCCGACATCTTCATGGCGAGCGTATTGAGAAGTCCGAAGGCACGGTAGCGATTGGCATACTGCGAATTCTCAAGTACGACGCGCGAGATGCCGACCACCTCTTCGAGATTGGCGGTACCCGCCTGGTGAATGACGTTGTAGCGCGAGACTAATTCCGGCAGCGCACTCATCACGGTCTCGTTGATGGTCTGTGCACCCTGCGAACCGCCCATGATGAATACCGTGGGCACGGATGCGTCGAGCTTGAGGAATTCGTGCCCACCCTCTTTGGCAGGCTCTTCTATTTCCTTGCGGATGGGGTGGCCGATACGTGCGATTTTGTCTTGGACCTTTGCGGGAAAGCGCGACGCGGCTTCGGGGTGCGCAACGCCGATGCGCTGCGCGAATTTTGCGGACCACAGCGAGACGCGGCCAGGAGTCGCGTCGGCGTCGTAGATAACCACCGGAATATTCAGAACCCTGGCACCGAAGAGCGTCGGAAATGCGGCAAATCCGCCGGTTGAGAAGATGACATCCGGATAGATGCGGTAGAGCTGGAAGATGGATTTGATGATACCGGCGAGCGTCTTGAAGCCATCGAGGATGTTGAGAATGCTGATGTAGCGTCGCATGCGCCCAGCAGGAGCGCTCTCCCACACAATGTCATGCTCCATGAGCGCGGCCTTATCAAATGGCTCGGGACCGACGTAGATGAGCTCGGGCTCCAAGAGATTGCGCTCTTTGCAGATGTCTTCAAGCGATTCCGCGACTGCGACGAGCGGATAGAAATGCCCACCGGTCCCGCCTCCGACTAATACAATTTTCATCCGCTAAATTGTACCGCAATTCTCTAGGCTTTGCGCCCTTTGCCACGGGAAATGCTGAGCAGTATGCCGGCGCTCGCGAGCGAGATGAGCATGGCACTCCCGCCTTGCGACATAAATGTCAGCGGTACGCCGGTGAGTGGCGCGAGACCGAGCATGGCAGCGATATTGATAAATGCTTCGACGATGAGATAGGTGCAAATACCGATGCCGAGTAAGGCGCCAAACATATCAGTCGATCGCGCTGCGACGGTGTACCCACGCAGCCCAAAGGCGAGGAAGAGCCCGACGATGCCGATTGCGCCGATAAATCCTAGCTCCTCTGCAGCGACGGCAAAGATGGAGTCGCCCATCGGCTCTGGGAGATACGTAAATTTCTGAATGCCCTGTCCGAATCCCCTGCCCGTAATGCCACCAGAGCCGACCGCAATGAGCGACTGGCGAATCTGGTACGACTGCCCCTGCTGACCGTGCGCGGGATTGAGGAAGGTCTCGATGCGATCGAGCACGTACGGGCGGAGTGTCGCCAAGAGCGCGAGTGAGGCCAGGCCGATCACAATCACGAGCGCAATATCGCGCCAGCGAGCGCCAGCCGCGAAGTAAATCGCGCCAACCGAAAGGCAGATGATGCTGAGCGTCCCCAAATCTGGCTGGAGGAGCAAGAGCGCCACCGGCCCCGCAAGGAGCGCCAGAAAGCCCCCGAGCCCGTAGGTAAAGGTTTGGATCTTCGCCTTGAATGCCGTGAAGTACGCCGCAGCAGCGAAGATTGCACCGAGCTTGAGCGCTTCGGATGGCTGAAACGAGACGCCGAAGAGGTGTATCCAACGCGTACCACCGCCGTGTGAGAAGCCGATGTGTGGAATAAAGACCGATGCGGTCGCGAGGAGTGAGAGCGCAAAGAGGTAGGGGGCGTACTGACGCCAGATTTTGTAGTCGATGAACGTGAGTGCTACGAGAAAGAATGAGCCAAGTCCCAGACCGAGCACCAAGTGGCTAAAGAAGACGCTCGACATGCTCGAGCCACGTGCGAGGAGGCCGAAGGCGGCTGAGGCAAAGATCATTGCACCCGAGACGATCAAAATCGCCGTGAGTAAGGCGAGTGGTTTGTCGACACGCAATTTGAGCTTCGCTATCACCCGTAGATTTTACCGCACATTCTCATCGATATATTCACACCAGGCATGATAGATGAGCTCATGCACCTCTTGTGTGCGTGCTGTCTCTATCGAAGGCACTGCAATGCAGACATCCACGTTCGCCTTGAGCTTCGCTCCCCTCGTGCCCGTCAACACAATAATGCGCATCTTCTTGGCGCGCGCCGCCTTGATCGCCGCGAGGACATTCTTGGAGGTACCGCTGGTCGTGATCGCGATGAGTACATCGCCGGAGTGTCCAAGCGCTTCGATCTGTCGCGCAAAGACGTACGAGAAGTCCCAGTCATTCCCGATCGCGGTGAGTGCTGAGGCGTCGGTGGTCAGCGCGATCGCTGGCAGTGCCTTGCGATTCTTCGCGTAGCGTCCGACGAGCTCTGTTGCGAGATGCTGACTGTCTGCTGCGGAGCCGCCATTGCCGCAGATCAGCACTTTCTTACCCGCTTTGAGCGCTTTGAGGATTATCGCTGCCCCGCGCTCCACATCGGGGAGTATTTCCGTCGCGCTCTGTGCAACGACCGCTTGGTGTCGCGCAAATATATCTCGAAACAGTGCTTCCTTTCCTCTCATACACATGAGCGTAGCTTGAAAGATGGCTAGGCGGAAGGTGTGTTGACTCGGCATCGAATCTGATGTCTAAATATGGTGGGACCACTAGAGGAGAATCCCGTGAACCAACCCGCACGCGCCATCATCTCGCTCAATGAGATGGAGTCTTTGACTCCGCCCGACGTCAAGTCGTGGCTCAAGCACTACAAGGTCGAGCATCCGCTCTTGCCGTACCCTGCCGAAATCGTGGCGCGGACCAACGGTCAGTACACTGCCCACAAGGTCGTGCTGATCTTCATCCCGCCCGAGCTCACCACCTGGATAAAGGAGCGCGACGAGATCTCGCTGGGCATGCTCTTCCACCAGCTCAGAGCCGTCAAAGACGACGCGAAAATGCTCTTGATCGAGCAAGTCCGACCGGTCAGCTTCTTCGCCTACGAAGACGAGGGCGAGGAGACCGCCCTGAAGAGCAACAGGCAGCTCGAGCTCCCTGGCGGCCAGGCGCCCGGCAAGAAGGGCTTCGAGGCAGCGCTGCAAGAAGCCGCTGAAGAAGTCGGCCTCGATGCCAAGCAGGTGCTCTGCTGGGCCCGCCAGTTCTTCATGCCGATCGCCAACGACGCCGGCACCCATGCCGAGCGTTACCAGATGTGGTACGTGCTCTGCGTCGGCGAACCGCGCCCGTCGACGGACGAGGAGCAAGTCGCACGTCACGAGGAAGGGATCGTCAAGCACTACCTGATCGATCTTCTCGATCTGCCGGAGCTGATCGATCGCTCAGAGCGCATCGAGGGCACGTTGGTGGAGATCTGGGTGCACATGGCCGACCTCCGACTGTACATGGGCCTCTACCCGCGACACCGCCGCTGATCTGTCATCAGGCATCAGAAGGGCCGCTGCGACTCGCAGCGGCCCTTCTTCTTTTTATAATGTCGCTATCGACGCGCGTGTGAGCGGACCGTAATACCCGACTGCTGGTACGATGGACTTCGATTTTTGATACGAGATCAGTGCTGCCTCTGTAGCGGGGCCGAAATACGTCGTCTCATTCCCTATCGAGCCGGATCCTGCTGTGGCGACCAGAAAACCGTGCGTATTGAGATACTTCTGGAGCGTGCGCACATCCTCGCCCGTCATACCGCGCTTGAGATCACGCACACCCGTCGCGCTGGTCCCGGTGGTGGGCGTGCTTACCGGTGCGACGACGGGTGCAATGGCGCGGGCGAAGTTGGCGAGGATCTGCTGCGCATCGGTGCGCGTGGTAATGCCGAGAATCTTCTGCGCTGCGGCGACACGCTCTTCTGTTGTAAATACTTTGGTCAGACGCGGATATGGATCGAGTGCGCCGTCTTTGCGGATCTCGAAGTGCAGGTGCGTCGCCCCGCCGGCAGCGTTGCCGGTGTTGCCCACATACCCGAGGAGATCTCCTGGCTTTACTACCTGTCCCTCACGAAGCCCTTCTGCCACCGAATCGAGATGCATATAGACGAATCGCTCACTACCGGGATTGACGGTAGAGACAGTAATGCCAGAGCTGGCCCCGTTGCCGATACGTGCGACGACCGCGTCTGTCGGCGAAACGATTGGTGTGCCGCGCGGTGCCATGATGTCGAGTCCTTCGTGCGTGCGTGTGCCATCGCCACGAGGATCGCCGAAATTGGCGGTGAGATTGCGTAATTCTACGTTGAAGAGTACGGGAATGGGAAGGCTCAAGACCGGCTCCTTCGCGAGGAAGCTCGCCTGCGCGTAGATTGATTGAGAGCCGCGCCATGCGCGATCACCCATGTCCTCTGAGTCTTGCGAGCCCCTCGTGCCGTTCAACAACTCATTGATGATGCGCTGCCCTTCGGGGCTCGGCGTCGCTGTCTGTGCAGCAGCGAGTGCGGGCGATGTAATTGAAATCAGCGCTAAAAGGAGCGCAGCAGAGCGCGTAGGAGTATTCATGTTTGTGAGTTTATTGTTAACCTCTCATTAGACGTTGACGGTTCCCGCATCTTTCTGCGAAATATTCATGAAAACCGATTCCTATGAGTGTCGCGCTTAGCAGTCTGCTAAAGGTGCCTGCGAGGTGCTCTCGCCATAGAAATATTATGGCACGAGTTTTGCTACTTTGCCGTGCTTAGCCCCGATTCCACGTTTAGCTCTTGCCATGTGACCTTAAGCTAAGCAGAAATAAGGTGTCAGGAACCTTTATTAGGCCTCCCGCGTGGTTTAACTGTCGTCCGTAGTCCGTGCGCGGTAACGGTACGGTCAGTCCATCCAGGAGAGCCGAAAGGACTCCCTCTTGTTACGGATCTACGCAGGGCGTTTAGCTCGTCTTCTGATTGAGGCTCTTGCAAAACGATAGCATAGTCGCTGAGCATAGGAATCGGCCACTCGGCGAGCAGTTTCTTAGAGTTATCGGATCCACGGTTTCGACGATAGGCGCTTCCCCACCGCCATTCATCCGAATGTTTAACCAGATTCGCGCGGAGCGGATTTCGCTCGACATATCGTGCGAGCTGTAGAAAGTGCCCGTCGCTTTCGCAAAGAAAAGATTTGTACCTGCCTTGATATAGATGTCCATGACCGATTGTGTGATGCGACGCGTGCCAACGCTGCGTATGCGTAAGGGTGAGCCAGTTCATAAAGCGCGAGAGATCTCCGTCTTTGCGCGGATAGAGAATCAGGTGCCAATGATTCGGCATTACCGTGTATGCGAGAATGCGCATATCAACACGGTCACGCGCCTCTCCTAGGACTTCTTCAAAGAGAATGTAATCCGCATCTTTCTCAAAAAGTGGTAGTCGTGCATTGGCACGATTCAATACGTGGAATACGTGATCTGCGATATCAGTGCGCAGTGCTCGACCCATACTGATATTCTAATTCATCAGAAAAGGTTCCTGACACCTTATTCCGCAAGCCCCGCTACGAGCAGACAAAAATAGCCCACATACTCGTAGTACATAGGATACCGGAGCACTTTCCGACCCCCGATTATTTCAGATGCATCCATATGAACAGCTTTATTCGCCGCTATCTCGTGATATAGGGATCGTTCTCGGTTCCTGCCGGGTACATAAATTTATATTTCCCAGTGGTGGCACGTTCCACTATATCGATTGGCGGAACAACGGGGGCTACCTCTGCTTTCTTTTGCTCGTCCGTCAGTAGATCTCCTACATATTCAGACTGCTCTCCGAAACGCCAAACACGCCAGCGTCTTGAAATACCAGAAAACTTTGACCCATAATCATCTGATCGACGAAAGACAACGGGAACTTGATCATTAATTCGCTTTGCGGGACCAGCTTTCTTCCAAAAGCCCTCTTTTACACCCCTAGGGATAATTACATGAGCATGAAAATCGACCTCCCCCATTACCACCTCTTCGAGATCTTGTTCTGAATCTATCGGATATTTTGTTTTAAATACTCGAATAGTATGGCTGTGTAGAGCTCCAGCGTCTTTGCCGAGGTACTGAAAATAGACTTTTTTGTCACCGAGTGGGACTTCGAATACATCTCTTGGATTTGATCTTGTGGTACCAGCCATAATGTGTAGTTAAGTATACTCGTTTTCAAGAAGCTTTTAACTAGATTTTATTTCCCCGGTGTGGTGCTTAATAGTCCACTCGAATTTCTGTAATAGGTTGTACCACTACTTTGTCGTGCTTAGTCCCGATTCTACAATTGCTTCTGGAGTAAGTGTGAAGAAACGATCACCCTCATCGCTGTTCGGGTATGTCTCAACATAATTTCTTACTTCTGTAGCACTGCGCTCTACAAAATCGTGATCGGACTCTTCTATCTTCTTGTTACAAGCAAAACTGCCTTGAACTTGATTTTGATAAATAAAGTAAAACTTCTCGTCCTTATTCAACAGGACATCGACTCCTAATATTGGAATATGTGAGTCCTTAAGTATCTGAGCAGCAGCAAGTGCGTGCTCTTTATTTAATGCCCACGAGTCTACTCCTATAATGGGCTTGAGATATGTTCCGTTCGACTTAAGATATTCCTCGTAAGTATTCATAAAGTTATTAGAATGGTTCAAAGAATCTGTGATTAATTTGCCCGGCCGCGTTCTTTATAAACGTATAGTAACCACTTTCTCCGTTAATTGCACCTGGGATTCTTAGGAAGTTATACGCTGCGCCGTCTGCGCCTACCTGTTGCGTAACCTTTCCAACGCTAGCGCCAGTCTTTATTAATTCTGGGAATGCATGGTACACATCACTGCCATTCTTCATTTGCTGCATGACTTTTTCACTATATTGAGCATTCTTAAAGAACTTTGCTGCAGTAGCAGCTCCAAATAGGTATTCATCACCCGGAATCGGTGAAATCAATCCAAATACGCCGAGTACAAGCGATTTGTCCGCATCTGTGCCATACACGGGAATTGCACCGTTAGCCACATTCGGCGTATAAGGTATTACGTTTTTGTTAGATGTCTGCGGCGACCATTGGTACGAGGGCCCGAGTGTGGCCATGCCACCGTTCGAAATACTGGTGATTGATCGGCTTGCCGAACTGATGGTTGATTGAATCGAACCCATTTGACCCTGCGATAGATTGCCTGAACTTAATTGGGACTGGACACCTTGAAGCTGTGAGCGAATATCGTTGAGCTGAGAATTTTGAGCCTGCGTTAGTAGCCCTGTCGGATCAGAATTACTGATTGGGTTGTTACTTGCGTAGGAATACGAATTCAGTGTTTGCGGGCTTTGGAGATCCATTTTCTGGCTCCAGAACATCGGGTCTTGCGAAGTGAACTGCCCTCGCTGCGAATCCATGTACCGAGCATTCAGATATTGGAGACCGCTGGAAACGTCGAATCGTTCACCGATGTACTGACGGTCGGTAGAGTTGGCGTCGGAGTTTATGCGTTGCCCGCCGTACGGGTAATAATCGAGCGTTTGGACGATATTGCCAGCTGCATCGGTCACCACATTAGTGCTGCCGAGATGATCTGGATGTATGTAGAGCGTCTTAGGGGTGCCTGTCGCAGATCCGTTGATGTAGGCCTGGTCGATAGTCGCCACAAGCACGTCGTTGGCGAATATGTATGCGGTCGAGGTCGCGTATGTCGTGATGCTCGAAGTACCGACGACGGTAGAGGTTATGGAGTAGAACTTATTCGGATAGATCGTGGTGGTCGAGCCGACAGTCATCGCCACACGCTGCCCTGCCTGGTCGTATGCGTAGGTGGAAGTCGCGCCGCTAGATACCGACTGCGTCATTCTGTTGGCGTAGTCGTAGGAGTATTTGCTGGTGCTTGTGGCGAGTGTTGTCGTAGCAAGGTTGCCATTCCTGTCGTATTCGTATGTCGAACCGTATATCGAAGTGGGTGCATGCGGATTTGCGTACCCCGTTTGTTCGTATAGATATGGATACGTGACCACGCCTCCGCCGAAAGGCACGTCGCCACTGAAGCTCGGAGAATTGGACGCTGTCAAGTCATTGTCATCGGCGGCCGCGTCGTCGTAATCGCCATTGAATTTGTAGTACGCGACCAGATTAGATTCGGAACCTGTAATTTGTTCATCGTAATCGCTTGCAATCTGCGTGCCTGTCCGGGCCACATCATAAAGCCTTACCTCGTCAATCTTGCCATTTAAATAGTCGAGACCATCTAGGCCGCCGCCGACTCGAAAACTTGCAGAGCTCTGACATGTGCCTGCATGTTCAGGGTGAAGCAGGTGATCTGAGCCTTGCTGCACTCCGTTTACAAAGAGTTGCATCTTTCTGGTGGAAGCGTTGTAGTTTACGGCGAGATGATACCAGGTGTCACTTGACGGAGTCCATGTCTCTAAGGCGCCGTCGCCACTTGTACATGACGCGTGTACTGCTGCGGCGTAGAGTTTGTATGTACCGCTGTCGTTGTAGACTGCTAAGAAATAAGAATCACCCAGCCATCCGCCCCCTGCCCCCCACTTTCCTGCAATCAAAGCAGCTTGGCCGCTTGAAGGAAGAGAGTCAAATTTGACCCACGCCTCTGCGGTAAAACTGCCCGATATATCAAAAGCATCAGCGCTTGCATGACCCAGAGATTGAGAAGATGCAGATTGCAAGGCTACTGAGCTCTCGTTGCTGCCACCGGAAGATTCGCCACCCTTGTTGGTCGAGGTTGCGTCGAGGATGTTACCGAGAGCGTTGTAGGTGTAGTACGTGGCGTATGGCGCTGTGTTCGCGGCTGTTGTGGAGGCAGTGACCAGTCGATTCAATGCATCATACTCATACGCTACAGCCATACCTGATGTCGAGGTCGCGTTCTCAAGAATCCCCGTAATGTTCCCTACCGCATCGTATGTGTAATTGCGATCTTGCATGAGCGACGCGAATCCTTCAGTCGAGCCGGAGTCAGAAAACGGGTATTGAGAACCATCGCCGCTGGCATAGAGCTCAGCAATCTCTGCGTCAGAAAGTGCTTCGGACCATACGCCTACTTCGTCGATGATTCCGTCCAGAGCACTTGCGCCGCTGTTACCGGCACCGACGCTGAATGCAGCAGCACCGTTACGTATTGAAGTGCATCTTCCCGTAAAGGTGGACCCTAGCTGGGTACCGTTGATGTACTGCTTTACGGTGCCCGTTGCGTATGTCATTGCGACGTGATACCAGGTGTCGGTAGAGGGGGTCCATGTCTGCGAGGACCCTGACGTGCAGGAGTCACTGATGGTCGAAGAAAAAAGTTTAAGCTCGCCATCGAGATGAATGAGCGCAAAATAGTACGACTTATTGTTATTGCCATCGTCGTCAGCGTACTTGTATATAAATCGCATCGCCTCTTCGTTTGACGCAGGCAACGATTCGAATTTGACCCACAGAGCAACTGTCATCTCGGTAGAGAAATCCAGCCCCGTCTGAGAGCCGTCCGCTATGGAGAAGTGCTGCGAGGAGCTGCGTTCGAGATCTGCTCCGTTGTTTATTTTGCCTGTGGCGAAAGTTGCAGAATTGTTATTCGTTAGTGTATTGGTTCCCGCTGCATCTACGGCGTTTCCGCTGCTTTCGTCTAATTTCCAATACGATATTGGTTGAGCGATGGAGCTCGTGGCGTCTCCGCTAAAGGGATGGGTCGCCCCGACGCCGGAGTTGTACAGTGCAGCGACCTCAGTCCCAGATAGTGTGCGCGACCATATCCCCGTCTCGTCAATCATGCCGTCAAAGAGTGCGTCGTTCGATGCGGCATTTTGTCCGCCGATACGAAATGCCGCCGCAGAATTGAAGAGGCTCGTCGGGTACCCTGTCTTCGTACCGATGGAAGAGCCATTCACGAAGAATTCGACTGAGCCAGCAGCTGCGTGATATGCCCATGCTACGTGGTACCACGTGCCGGTATTGAACGTCTGTGAGAAGGAGTCGAATGTTTCGCTCGAGCCATTGCTGGACAGCCCCATCCCCATTTCTGTCGTTGTGAGGTATGTCCTGTATGAAAGATTACTTGTGTTGTCATCATATTTTGATATTGATGACCGTCCTCCACTGCTTTCAAGCTTGATCCACTGCGAGACAGTAAAATCTCCCGACAAATCAAGGCCGCTCTGCGAGCCATCTGAAATCGAGAGGTATTGTACTGAGCTTGCCTCAAGATCTACAGCGTTACCGATTTTGCCCGACGCATAGACGGCGGAAGCATTATTGATGAGCGTGTTTGAGCCCTGTGAGTCGACGGCATTACCGCTCGCTTCGTCCAATTTCCAGTACGAGATAAGCCCGTCAGCACTCACGCTGGGGCTCGCAGGCGCACTACCGCCAAGCCCGGTCAAGATGCGTGCCAGACGGTATTGCTCGGCGGGACTGTACGTAAGGGTCGTTTTCACACCGTTGCCGAATTCTTGCGACGCGATTTTTCTCGTCGGCGCGTAATCTAGCGATGTCAGTGCTGGTGCGTATGAACCACCGGCAGGCTTGGTTTCCAGATAATTCGGGAGCGCTGCATCGTTGTATGCATAGCGCACAACGCGTCCATCGGGGTACGTAATGCTTATGATGTTGCCTTGGCGATCGTACGTATAGGCGTTTGCATACGATACTCCTTGGATGGTTGTTGTGGCAGAGATTGCTCGGCCAAGCACGTCGTAGGCGTAAATCGAGAGAGCAGAGGTAGAAGAGGCACTGCAAATTTGCCCGATGCCATAGGTGCAGCTGTCGTATACATTCGTGATTTCGGTACCACCCGCGCCCGTGGAATCCTCCGTGAGGAGACGCCCCAAATCGTCGTACGTCCTGTTGACGACCTGGCTCTTGGGATCAGTCTGGATTATGAGATTGCCCGCATCGTCGTAGCTGTAGCTCCACTCGCCGTACGTGCCATCGGCAAGCGCGTGCAGGTCTTGTGCGGAGGTGCGTCGCCCGAGTGCGTCGTATGCAAAGTTGCGAACATTGCCAAGCGCGTCCGTGATCTTGATCAGATTACCTTGCGCGTCGTATGTATATACAGTGCTATAGACCTCCGCGTTCTTTTTCTCATCTACGCGAGCAAGATCGTTAAAGGCGTTGTAATAAAAGATTTTTTCATGACCATTCATGTCGACGGACAGAGAAGACCAGTCCGTATATGTTGTGCTGGCTACGCCAAGCGAGTTTTCGATACGCAGTGGCCGCTGAAGAGCATCGTATTTCGTGTATGTATAAATGGTCGAGAGCAACGAGGGTGACGTGTAGACGGTCGTGGTCGCAAAATACGGAAGCGTCGAGGAGGCTACAAGTCCGGCCGAGTTGTATAGGATGTCGCTCACTGTCGTCGTGCCGGTCGAGCCAGAAGAGATGCGTCGCTGAACCACATGCCCGAGACCGTCGGAGTATTCATACGCTTCGGTCGTGGAGGCAGCATTGAGGTAATCAGTGCGCTGTACGGAAGACGGTGTCGTTGTGCTATTAGCAAAGGTAAATACCGACTTCGTCACATAGGACGACGGTGTGGCAAGGTCAGATTGATCTTGTCGCTTCACGCGGCCAACGGCGTCGTACACATTTTTCGTCTTCCTGCCGTTGGGATCAGTGGCCTCGGCGACTTTGCCGACCGAGTAGTCATAGGTGTACGTACTCGCCTGTGAGAGGGCGTTGGTGACGGTCGCCGGGTAGAAATTCGCTGCGTCGTACGAGTATGTAGTGGCCTTCCCGCGCGCATCAGTACTTGATGATACGAGTCCGTAGGAGTTGTACGCCTTGGTACTGCTGGCGTATGTAGAAGTAGCAATGAGATCTTCTCGCTTCGTTTCGTTACCTTTATCGACCAATCCGAAAGCTAACGAGTCATAGTAGAGCTTGGTCTCTTTGGTTGTTGATGCGTAGTAATTCGAAAGTGTCTTTTGTACGGGCACACTGAGGTTGATCGAGCTGCTTGCCACGTACGCGATATCAGAGGTTCTCTTGTCGGTATCGGTATCCGAAAAGGTGCCGTTGGACGAGCCACTCACTTCTCCATAGTCGATCTGCTGGAGTAGATCGCGCGTCGTCGTTGAATACGTGTATGCCGACGCCCTGTCTTTGTGCGATCCGTTGGAATTTACTGCCCACACCATCTCGCTGCCGAGCGCCACGTGTGTGCTGTTGCCTGTGGTTGTCGCACTCCAAAGATAGAAGGTCTTTTGCAGCGTTGCCGCCCCTGTGGCATCGAGAATATCTCGTCGATAGGGATGATTGATCTGTCCAAAGCCGTCGCTCTGTTCCCCTTCCGCGGTGTTGACCGAATCTCCCTGATTGAAATAGGTACGGGTCACCGAGGATGGTGTCGACTCAGTAATGGTGTTGAAGCCCGCAAATTTTTTCTCACGAGGGCCCTGTGCGAGATACATCTTGCCTCCGGAGTATGCGTAGGTATTCTGGAAGCTCTTGCCGAGCACATCCGTAGTGACGAGTTTGGTCACCACGAGTAGCGAGCTGGGAAGTTCTGGATTGGTGCCCGTCGACGCAGTCGGTGTGTACGTCACGTCAGTCGAGCCGCCGCTTGAGTAGCCGATATGCGTAAGCACGTCCTGATCCATCTGCCCATTTCCGATCCAATTGGCGTATTCGTTGTAGATGAACTCGCCATACCACGTGCAGCTGCTCGGCGCATGTACCACTCCTGCGGTGATGGGGGTCAGTGTGTATGCAGTGCTCGTAGCCCATCCTGATCCGGTATTGAGAAATACGTAGCTAATGGTCGCAGTCTCTGTACTGGGGTGCCCCGAACACGCGGTGTGTGTTCCAGTTGAATATGACCGTATAAAATCCGGTAACCCATCTCCGTTGATATCCAGGAAGCGCATCCCGCGATCGTAGTATGTCGACCCGTTTTTGTAATATGTTGAAGTCGCGATAGTCCAGCGTGAATCTGCGGTACCGAGCCATCCTCTACCGTCGTTGAGATGTACGTACGTTGTGGTGTCGTCTGAATAGAGCCAATCATCGAGCCCGTCAGCGTTGATATCGACTAGCTGGGAGTTGTTTTGTGGCAAGCCCGAAGTGTTTGCGACCGTTTTGAGAGGGTAAAAGATGGTCGTCGTCGCAGCGTCCCACGCTGAACCATTGCCGAGGTGAGACTTGAGAGTTGCACCATCCATGGCGTATTCAAAATCCGGTAACCCATCGCCATTAACCTCACCGAAAAAACCAGTACTTATCGGATTTGTGCTCGGTCCATAAAAATGACCAAATTCAGGAATTACGCCAGTCCATGTACTCGATGCCGTCCATGAGTAGCCGGTCGATGTTGCATAGGTGTTTAGATACAGATAATTTGTCGTCGTTGCATTAGCCTCATCCTCATATCCTCGTGCCACATCTGCTTTACCGTCGGCGTTCACATCGAGAAAACGTATGCCGCGCTCTCGAGGGATGCAGCTATCGTATGGATAACCGCTGGTCTCGCACCAGTTGTCGAATATGGTGTCTGAACTGTCCGATGTCTGGTCGGCGTGCACGCCGTAGTTGCGCGCACTTGTCACGGCATTCTTGGAAAATATTGTCACGTCATTGCGGCCGTTGCCGTTGACATCGGAAACAACCCATGAGGAACTCCTAATGAGGGTGCCGCTGGAAGGGGCAACGAATGCGGTGGAGGAGCTTACGTAACCGAATGTCATGGCTGGTAGCACGATTTCCGCGCTGTCAGCGTCTTTGCCAGTCTCCTGAATGCTGGTTAGCAGCGAGCGCACCCCGTTGTTTCCGCTCCCATAAGTCAGATCGTATTTGCGAACCCAGCTGCCGCCGATAGAAGCAGTGATCTGCGTGATTCGATAATTCGTATCAACTCGAAATCCGAGTTTGTAGCTTGTAAACGGGTCTGGACGCGTCGAAGAAGCAAAATCTACAGTGATATTGCCATCAGAGACACCGTGGCCCGTGTAGATGATCTGGAGCGGGTAGATCTGATTCCCCTGCTTGCTGTAGATGTAACGTACGTAATTGTCGTTGGTATCGCGAATTTCCTCAAGCATCCAGCGGCCAGTCATGGTCATCTCCGTGGATGATGCCTGACGTGACTGATCGCTGAGCCCATATGAATATTTGGTACCTTTTTTGTCATATGCAATCCAGGTGTTGCCGCTAAATGCGTACGAGGTGAAGCTGCCATCATCCACTTTTGCACGGTAAACACCGTCTGAAGAGGTTGCCAGTTCGCCATCTATTGAAGAGCTGAAATAGGGTGCTGTACCGTAGAGATTTTGCGAACCTGTCTTATTCATGCGCTCGACGTACGGAATCGACACTGTCCACCCGTAACCGACTATCGAGTCGGCTGTGTTTTGGTTGTTGTATTCCAATGCAAGAGCAGGCTGCATACCTCGCCTGCCCGGTGGAATGTCGAGGCCGATCTGTTGCGTCAGCGCTCCAGAGTGATTATCGACTTTGGGAGTTACATTTGCATAGGTAAAGGCTGACTGGCTCTGTAGTGTAGGCGCCTCGTCATCGACGCCAAACGACATGAGTGATTCCATTTCCGGTGGCAGCTCATTAAAATCTTCCATCGACATGCCACTAACCATCTCTTCTTCTGCAGGCTTTGAATCGATGCCCTCCCCTCCTCCCTCGGTGTCTTCTGCGAGATCCACTACATCGTTAAAAGACTCCTCGAGCGAGGAGTCAGGTATGTCTGAGTTGGATTCTGCGGGTGTCTCAGGAGTTTCGGTGGCCGGAGGCTCACTCATCATCTCCTCTTGCGCGAGCGAGATAGTAGGAGCGCTGATAAATGAGAAAAGAAGGCTGATCACGAGCGCCTTAGGTAGAAAACCATGGCGAACATATGTAAACATGACGGCGCATTCAAATATTAGCGCGTCATGTAAGCCTTACGCAGTGGATAACGTATTACAAAACAGGAGTAGCGAGCGAGGCAAGGGCGATGATGACGCCAGCGAATGCAAAGACCACCGAGAGCACCCAGTAGCGCATGGTGACTTTGTGGCCGGGCCAACCGATCGCTTCGAAATGGTGATGGAGCGGTGCGACGCGGAAGAGTTTGCGGTGCAGGAATTTCTTCCAGAACATCTGCAGCAAGACCGATGCGACGGTGAGGACCAAGAGCGCGCCGATAATCGGGAGCACGAAGACGCCGACGCCCCCGCCAAGCGAGTCGGTCATAAAGGCGACGACGGCGAGCGCGAGTGTGAGACCCATCGTGCCGGTGTCAGACATGTAGAAGCGTGCGGGTGGGATGTTGTACCAGAGGAATGCGAGGAGCGCGCCCACGATTGCTGCGCAGAAGGCCGCGACGTGGATTTGGTCCTGCGCGAAGGCAATGATGGCGTACGAGGCAAATATGGAGGCGAAGACGCCGCCCGAGAGGCCGTCGATGCCGTCGATCACTCCCGAGGCGTAGAGCGCAAGCGAGACGAGGATGAAAAAAGGAATAATGAATGCCCCCAGGTAGAGTGGGTGGAAGAATGGAATACTTACCGTGACGACATCGAGCTTGTCATAAAACCACCACCCGATGAAAAGCGCCATGAGAAAGACGATGAGGAGACGGAAACGAAGCTTCAGCCCCGAGGCCTTTTCTCCGATCATAAGGAGGTCATCAACGAGACCGACGATCGAGCCGATAAGGAGTGCGGAGAGCGGAATCCAGGTTTGGCTGCGGCTCAAGAAATCAAACTGCGCCAAGATTGAATGCGGAATCAGCTTCGCCAGCAGTGTCGTACCGATAATGGTTAAGATGACCGAGAGCCAGATGATGATGCCGCCCATGCGCGGTGCGCGGACTTCGTGCTGCTCATGCAAGCGATTGAATTCGGTCGCGATAGATCCATCGAGTGATTCTTTGCCGGCGCGCTTCTTCCACGCTTTGTGCAGGTAGAGATAGTGCGCAACGATCGGCGTGAGCACCATACCCACGAGGTATGCGACTGCTGCCGGCGCGAGGACGCGCAGAAGATCGAGGTGTGATGCGATGTGGAGCGTATTCATGGTGGTCGTACCTACTGCTGCGTGATTGCCTTGCGGGAAGCCGGGACTAATGTTCGCATATCTTCGAAGCGCTCTTCCCGGGTCGATCCCAAGACGACGGCGACGACGGGGTGCGCAAGACCAACATCATAGATCACTGCCAGATTACCGCCAGCGAGGTCGGTGTAGCCCGTTTTGCCCATGATAAGGCCCGGGATGTCGCCCAGTGCTTCATTGGTATTGGTCGCCTGTGCCCGATCACCTACTTCATCGGAGAGCAACACGCCGTTTTCTGCGGTCGCGGAGAACACATGTGGCGAAGAAGATGCAGCGTAGGTAAAGAGGCGCGCAATATCTCGTGCGCTCGCGTACGCACCGGATTTCGAGGCAGAGATGTCGAGGCCGCTCGGATTGGAGAACTGCGCCGTGGTCATGCCAATTTCTTTTGCCAGTTGATTCATGCGCCAGATGGTGGCGCCTTCTGCGGGAGCGCCGACAAAGCGCGCCTTCACCCACTCATTGGCTACATCAGCAAGAATATCAGCGCCGGTGTTTGACGAACTCACCAGCGTGAAATCAATCACCTTGCTTACTTCCCACTGCTCGCCCTGCCTGAGGCGCTGCGCCGTGCCTTCGGGTGCAGTGTCGTACGGAATCGTAATGACGGTCTCAGGTGGCATGCTCTCGGCAACGACGAGTGCGAGCATAACCTTGGTGATCGATGCGAGCGGCAGCGTGGTATCGGCGTTGCGCTCGTAGAGTGTTTTGCCGGTGGCAATGTCATACACGATGGCAGAGCGTGCGCGCAGTGAGATGCCAGCGAAGGCATCAATCGTGCTTGAGGCAGCGGCGACCTGCGTCGGCAGTGGTGTCTCGATGCGCTCGAAATATCGCATCGCGAAATAAAACGAGGTCGCCAAAATGCACAGCAATGCAAGCACGCCGTAGAGATGCGGCGGCTTCAAAAGGTCCTCAATTACCTGTTTCGAGGTCGGGTTGTTCGCTGTGTGCTCCATTCGTTTCAAACGGGCTGCTCGTCTGCTCAAACGCGGCCAATTCGCTGGAGATTTTAGCATATTCAGGAAGCTCTGACAGGTCGCGGACACCGAGATGTGCGAGGAGCTCGGTCGTCGGTCGGTAGAGGTACTCGCGTGCATCGGTCGGATTTGGGATGCGTTCGATCAAGCCGCGGCTCGTGAGCGTGCGCATGGTCGAGGAGGTGTTTACGCCGCGGATGTAATCAATCTGCGCGCGCGTTGAGGGGCCGCGGTACAAAATGATCGAAATCACCTCGAGTCCGGCGTCGCCAATCTCGCGACCAACTTCTTTTTCAAATGCTTTCTCGATGGTCTCTGCTGCCTGTGGCGAGACGGTGAGTGCGACCTCGGTGTCGGATTGCAGGATCGCAAGGCCGGTCCCCTCGCGACGTGCCGCAAGCGAAATGAGCGCACTGGAGAGTTGTTCGGGTGTGATCTCGAGAATCTGCATGAGCTTCTTCTTGCTCATCGAGCCGCCCTCGGTGAACAGCAGCGCTTCGATACGGTAAATCAGATCCATACACGATTCATGATACACGATTGACGATACTTTTTACGCACCGTATTTCGGTGCGCCGAGTGCGCCTTCTATCTCGATCTCGATATCTTCAAAGAGTTTGCCCTGTGTCACGCTCGCGGTACCGCTGCGCACCAGCTCCAAGATCGCGAGGAAGTAGACGATCGTCTCGTGTTTGTCGCCGGATTTCGCAAGATCACTAAAGCGTGCGCGAAAGGCGCTCGTGAGACGCTTCTTGACGCTTACGATCACATCTTCGAG
Organism: uncultured Candidatus Saccharibacteria bacterium; assembly: GCA_964545165.1. Lineage (GTDB taxonomy): Bacteria > Patescibacteriota > Minisyncoccia > Phycocordibacterales > UBA2100 > UBA10103. Next base: position 19,051 of record CAZJEQ010000009.1, on the reverse strand, counting down.
CGCAAGCACCGGAGCGACCGTCGCTTGCATGAGATGCTCGGGCTTCGGGAGGATCTGGAGGAGCTTCTGCGCGGCACGATGGAGCGTGTCGATGGAGCTCTCTGCAGGGCTAAACATCGCGGCACGCGCCGGTGCTCGCTTCGGGAAGCGGTACGGGGCCTTGCCCCAGATCGAGCGGAGGTGTTTGGATGCTTCACGCACGACACGCAGGCGCGCGAGGCGTCGCTCCAGCTCATCGACGGTCTCGCGTTCATCCTCAGTCATCTCCATGCTCGGCAGGAGCGTGCGCGATTTGATGAGGAGCAATGTCGACGCGACGAGGATGAATTGGGAGGTTTCGCCAAGCGGCAGTGCCGGGAGTTTCTCGACATACGCGAGGTATGCATCGCAGACCTCGGCGAGCGAAATATCAGTGATCGACATTTTGCGTGCCTCGATCAAGTCCAGTAGCGCCTCAAGCGGGCCCTGATACTGCTCTGTCTGCAGAGAAAATCCCTCTGGCATGGATTATTTTTTGTCGATCTTGATACCGAGCTCGACGAGCTGCTTCGGTGAGACTTCGGCAGGGGCACCCATCATGAGATCCTTGCCCTCGCCTGTCTTCGGGAAGGCAATGACTTCGCGAATGTTGGGCTGATTCTCGAGCAACATCACAATGCGGTCGATTCCCGGCGCAAATCCACCATGTGGCGGCGTACCGTATTTGAATGCCTCGAGCATGTGGCCAAACTTCTTCTGCTGCTCTTCGTCGCTGATGCCGAGAAGGTCGAAGACCTGCTTCTGCTCCTCTGCTTTGTGAATACGGATGGAGCCCGAGGAGAGCTCGAAGCCGTTGAGTACGAGATCGTAGGAGTTTGCACGTATCGAGAGCAGGTCCGTGCCAGTCATAAACTTCTCTTTGTCCTCCGGATTCACTGAGCAAAACGGGTGGTGTGCCGCCTGCAAGGAACCATCGTCATTCTTCTCAAACATCGGGAAATCCACGACCCATGCAAAGGCAAGCTCATTCGGATCATTCTTATCGGTGCGCAAGTCGGGCTTGTCGGATCCGTACTTCTCCATCGACTCGGCGTAGGTCAGGCGCGGGAATGGCGTGGTCGTGATCTTCTTCTCAGGATAGAGCGTTTGCACGAGCTCAATAAACATCGCTTCCGTATAGGTGAGCACGTCCTCTTGTGAGACGAATGACATTTCGAAGTCGAGCTGCGTAAATTCGGGCTGTCTGTCGCCGCGCGTATCCTCGTCGCGCATACAGCGAGCGATCTGGAAATACTTCTCGAAGCCACCGACCATGAGGAGCTGCTTGAACTGCTGCGGAGATTGCGGGAGTACGTAGAACTTACCCTGCTCGAGTCGCGACGGGATGATGTATTCGCGCGAGCCCTCCGGTGTCCCTTTCATCATGATGGGCGTCTCGACTTCGACGAAGTCGTGGCGGTGCATGTAGTCACGGAAAAAGGAAATGATCTTGTCGCGCATGCGAATGGAGCGCTGCATACGAGCAGAGCGGAGGTCGAGATAGCGATATTTGAGACGCACCTCTTCGTTGACCGGCAAGGTGTCTTCCATGAGTTCAAACGGCAGTGGTTGCGAGGTGTTGAGAATCTCGATCCCGTCAATCACGAGCTCGATATCGCCGTTCTCCTTGTCGGCATCGATGTTCTTCTCCGGACGCTTGTTGGCGATACCGGTCACGGCTACCACGTATTCGCGATTGGTTTCCTTGGCGATCTCGATGGCTGCGCTCTTGGGCAGCGCGACTGCTTGTACGGTGCCGCTCATATCGCGCAAATCGAAAAAGACCATCTTGCCCTGGTCGCGGCGGACTGAGACCCAGCCTTTAATCGTGATGGTCTCGCCCACCTTGTTGCGGAGGTCCTTGATGTACGTGCGTTCGGTCATAGTGTTACGCCGACCTTAACACGAACCTCGGCCATTTTCTTGGATGCCTGTGCACGAGCGCGCTCGGCACCATTCGCCAGGATTCTTTTGGCCTCGTCGTCAGAAATGGCGTCGCGCTTCTCGCGCATCGGCGCAATCATGGTCTCGATATCCTCCACGAGTGCGTCTTTGAGCGCTTTGTACTTGCCTTTATTGGCCTCGTACAGCGGTGCGAGCTCAGCTTCGCTCTTCACCACCTTGTGGATGGCGTACACATTTTCGGGTACATCCCCGGTCGAATCAGTGACGATCGACATCACGGCTTTGGCGATTTCGTCCTTAGTGCCGAAAAGCGGAATGGTGTTGCCGTAGCTCTTGGACATCTTCTTGCCATCAACGCCCGGCACCACCGCGACCTCTTCAAGGATCTTTTCCTGCGGCTCTTTGAAGGTCTCGCCAAATGTATTGTTGAATTTTGCTGCAGCTTCGCGAGCGTATTCGACATGCTGCCGCTGATCGGAGCCGACGGGCACGATGTCGGTGTCGTAGAGCAAGATATCCGCCGCCATCAGCATCGGGTAGGTAAAGAGACCAGCGTTGGCCTCAAGACCTTTGGCGACTTTGTCCTTATACGCATGTGCTTGCTGGAGAAATGGCACCGTGACGAGACAGTCGAAGATCCAGGCGAGCTCGGTGTGCTCCGGCACATCTGATTGTTTGAAAATAACCGACTTCTCCGGATCAATACCCGCCGCGACGTAGTCCTTGGCAACGTTGATGATGTTGGAGCGCAACTCCCCAGCAGACTTAAGGCTGGTAAGTGCGTGATAATCCGCAATCATGAGATTCGCATCGTATTCGCGTGAGAGCTCGACGAAGGGCTTGAGCGCACCAAAATAATTGCCGATATGAAGCGTGCCGGATGGCTGGAGCCCAGTAAAAAGTCGTTGCATCACCGACATGATAGCAGTAACTCTCCTAAAAATGAACGTGGGCGTGCAGGCAACTCTGTGCCCGCACGCCCCGGTGATCTCCTACTCCAGAACGATGGGTGCCAGACCTGAGGCCAGTGCGCTTGTCGCGCAGACCGTCTGCCAGTTGTCGATGATCTGCGTGGCCAGTCCGCGCTCGCCAAGCCTGATGAGCGTGTTCGCTCCCCAGCTCGCGTCTCGGTGCCTTCCCGTAACCGGCTTGTTACGATCCCGCACTTTCCTGATCGTGTACATGGCCACGTATCGCGCGAACTCCTCACGCTTGGCCGGGGCCATCTGAGGAAGCGAGTGATCGTAATCCACTCGTGCCACGGCGCCGTAGGTGTCGATGACGAAAATGAAGTGACCTGGGAACAGCACGAAGAGCTGGTCCTTCTTCTTGTTCCACGCAGCCCCCGCCTTCGTCCAGGCGCCGGCCGGTGATTCGCCACCAGGCCAGTAGGTGCCCGTGAGCAACGGCTCGTATCCAAAGACGAGCTTCGCGGCCTGAACGCGCAGGATGTGCGAGAGGTCGAGCGGGTTGGTCCGTCGAATCAGGTGCGGGGTGCCGTGGATCTTGATGGGTACTGCCTCGATCAGCTCGCCGTTCCTGTAAATGGGTGCGGCGTCGGGTTGCTTGCGAACGCCAAGCCGCACATAGCGAGCGAAATCCCCCTCGCCGAGACGGACGGTTGGGTAATTGCACTCGGGGTCGTGCAGGCAGACTTGAATCCGTGGCTCGATCTTGGTCGCGGCCAAGGTGGAGGCATTGCACAACATCGGCTAACTCCTTGTCGTTTCCTCACGCGAGAATGACACGATCTCAATAGCTTGTCTAGTGGAGAGGAAGCTCAATAATGAAGCGGCTTCCCTTCCCTGATCCCTCAGATTCAGCCCAGATTTTACCGCCATGCACCTCCGTCACCTGTTTGGCGATGTAGAGGCCAAAGCCGGTGGAGTGCACGTTGATCTTGATCGAATCTTTCCCATGACCGCCTTCAGTAAAGAGGCGCGCCATATCCTCTGCAGTGATGCCCACGCCCGTGTCTTTGACCGTGATGCGGTACACGCGATCGGTCTTGGCCATATCCACGCTCACGCTGCCCGATGGCGTGTATTTAATTGAGTTGTCGATCACGTTGCGGATGACATGGCGGCGCAATTTATCCTCATCGCCATTGAACATGCAGACACCAGAGACGGGTTTGTGGAACGTAAGTGTGAGGCCTTTTGCCGTAGCGTCTTTCTGCAGATCCGCCACGATCTCCTCAATGGCATGGCAGAGATCGAAGTCTTTTTTGTTGTAGCTCACCGTACCGCGCTTCAAATTTGATGCATCGAGAATGTCGATGACGGTCGCTACACCCTTGCGCGTGTCTTCGAGCGCCGTCGCTGACATCTCATGGAGCTGTGGCGAGACCTCGCCATAATCCCCGACACGGATGGCATCAAATGCTGCTTCATTCTTGGTGAGGTAGCCCTTGATCTCATGGCTGATGAAGTGCAAGAGGCTCTCCTGCTGCTGATTCGATACCTGGAGTTGCTTTTCTTGGGCTTCGATCATCTCGCGCTGCTCGATTTCCTTGCGAACACTCTGGACAAGATACACACCGATCACCAGCGAGAGTAGCATCATGCCGATATTGAAGGCGTACTCAAGTGGTGATGCTGACGAGAAGATCTTAATAAAGCCAAAAATAAATATGGCGAGAGAGAGTAGCTGCGCACTTGCCACGCGCATGTCGAAAAGCTTGAAGCGCAATATGGCAAAGCCCATGATCACGGGATACAGGGTTACGGTAATCGTTGTTGTCGGATAGATGTCGATGCCGAATACCGGGGAGAAACTTATACCGCCTCCGAGGAAGCCGACAAAAGTCGCCATAAAGAAGTAGCGGATCTGCTCGCGCTGCATCAGGTCCTTTGATGCAAGGTAGGCGCGCAAGAGCAAATAGTGACCGTAAATGATTAGACCCTGGAAGTACAGAAAGAATGGCAGGTAGAGGAAGCCGGGAGGTGAGTCGTAGAAGAATTCGCCGAAGACGAATCGCATGTCATGAATCAGCCAGGTGGTGGCGAGATCTGCGAAGAGAAAGAACACTCCTACAGCGTAGACACCAGGGAGAGAGAAGCGAGATTTCTGCTGGAGAAATACGTAGACGAAGTGCGTGAAGAACACCGGTATCAAGATCACGCCGATGTGTGAGATCTTCCACCAGAGTCGGGCCTCCTCTGGTGTTTGTCTCGTCGCTACAAAATAGAAGGAGATGCCCCAGACGAATACGGCGATGCAGAACGCGCCCCAGATCCGATTAAGCGCGTTTTTCTGAAGCGAGAACATCAGTGCCGCCATGAAGAGACTCGTTGCGGCGATCAGCACGCCCGTGATGCCCATAAAATTCAGTGAACCAAACATAAAAAAAGTATAGCAAGAGAAAAGGGCGACACCGTCTGGTGTCGCCCTTCCCAAAGATCGATCGCAGTGGCACTACTCCGCTGCGAGGGCAAGCTTCTGCGCCGGAGCGAAGAGTTGTTGCACCATGAATTGCATCTGCTTATCGATCATGTCGTCGTCGACCATAGGCGGCGGACGATATCCGGGAATCAGCATCACGCGCTCGTGTCCGAAGACGATGTCGCGCGAGATGTAGGGACCGAAATATCGTGCGATGGCGTCGAGGGCCTTCTGTGTAGCTGTCCAGGTCGCGTCGGCGGTGTAGAGCGCGGTCTTGCGCGCCTCAGTCTGGTCGTAAGTGAGCGGCATCGATAGCCACTTACCCTTGAAGGTCCTCTCGAAGAGCCAGTCCATCTTGACCGGCGTCGGGTGTGTCAGATGCAGCGTGCCGGTCAAATGCGAACCGGCAGCCTTCCTGATGTGCTCGACGATCCAGTCGTTCGGGATGAGGTTCAACGTCGACGCGGGATTCAGGTCGACGAAGAATGGGTTGTTCGGGTAGCGGATAATGCGTGGGCGATAGGTGTAAAAGCCTTTCACGAAGCCAGCATAGCCGCCGGCGCTGGGGATGGAACCAGTCGCACTGTGGCCGATCACGGTCGAGAGACGCAGCGTCAGCGAGTCGCCGGGGAAAGCCTCGACGAGTCGCTCAGCGATGAGCTTCGACTCTTCGTACGGGTTGTGAGCGTTGTCTCGCACGCCGCCCTCGTCTTCAGAGAGGTGCAATGCGCTGCCAGCGACGTACGCCGTCGAGATGAACACGAACTTCGGGATCTGGAGATCCGTGGCAAGCGTCATCGCATTGCGCGTACCTTCGATATTGACTTGGAAGGTCCGCTCCCGATTGGTCTCGTGGTAGGTGGTCTCGCCCGCAGCGTGGATCATGACGTCGAAGGCGCCAGCGTGAGCCTGCAGTTCCTCGCGAGAGAGGCCGCAAGCATCATCAGTCACATTGCCGTAGACGAAACCGAGGCTGCCCTGGGCGTACTGAGTACGCAGCGCAAGTGCTGAGCGACCCTTCCTGAGACGGACGAGCGCGGCGACTTGATCACCCTGCGAGAGCAGGTAGTTGACGAGCGGAATGCCGAGGGCGCCGGTCGCGCCAGATACAAGAACGCGCATGGCGTTGCCTTTCTACAATGGGTGAATCGATATACAGGTACTCAAAGAGCGAATACGAAGTATACGATAAGGATACAACTAAATCAATGTGTCAAGTGTGGATAGACTAGAGCCCCTCGTTGCGGAGCTTGTCGATAAGATCCTTGGCCGTCTTGGAAAGTTTCTTCGGAAATTGAATGTCGATGCGGACAACGAGATCGCCGCGCGATCCCCTCCCTGTGGGGACGCCCTCGCCTTTTACGCGGATGGTCTCGCCGTGCACGACGCCCGCCGGGATTTCAACAATGGTATCGCCCTCAAGTGTCGGTGCGCGATACGTGGCACCGATAAGTGCGTCGGAGAGCTTCACCGGAAGCGACGTCAGGATGTTTGTCCCCTCGCGCGAGAAGCGAGCATCTTTTTTTACATGCAATTTGATATAGAGGTCACCGGCAGAGCCGCCTGGTACTGCTTCGCCACGGCCCGTCATGCGAATCATCTCGCCATCAGCGACTCCGGCAGGTACCGCAATCTGAATCTCCTCATCTTTCTTGTGAACGCCCTCACCGCGACAGGTATCACACGGTGTCTCGGGTACCTCCCCTTTGCCGGCACATTTTGAGCAGACGACGCTGGTCGTAAAGGAGCCGAAGAATGAATTACGGCTCTCCTGAAGCTGGCCTTTACCATTGCAGGTCGGGCAGGTCTTGAGCTTCGTACCAGGCTTCGCGCCTGAACCGTTGCAGATTTCACAGGTGCCGAGCTTGGTGATCAGCACGCGACGATCTGCACCAAAGATGGATTCTTTAAAGCTGAGCTCGATATCAATCGAGATGTCGCGTCCGCGGCGCTGTGCGCGCCCTGCCCCGCCGAAGAATTCGCCAAACATGTCCCCGAGATCGAATTCAAACGACTGCCCGTTGAATCCCTGGCCGTTGAAGCCTTGGAAATTTGAGAAGTCGAATCCACCGAAACCGCCCTGTGGGCCACCGCCAGCAAAAGTCTTACCGTACGTGTCGTATTCGGCACGCTTCTTTTTGTCAGAGAGCACCGAGTACGCCTCGCTCACCTCTTTGAATTTGGCTTCGTCGCCGCCTTTCTTATCGGGATGATATTTCTGAGCAAGCTTGCGGAATGCAGATTTAACATCAGCATCCGATGCGCCTTTCTGAATACCGAGTATGTCGTAGTAGTCTTTCATCCCGTTCTTTTTACATCAATTCCTCGGCAATCACAATCAATAGAACAAATACGTCTTGATAAATTTGTCGTAACGCCATTTCTGGAGTTTGGGATAGGCCTGCATGCGGACGCATGACCACACGGCGCGGCAGAATGCGAGATCGTCGTAATACGGTGTGATTGCGGGGAATCCTGCCTCCTGCGAGAGAGCATCGATCATGGTCAGGTAGCTGCTTCGCTGGGAGTCCGAAAAACGGTAGCGCGCAAAGAACTCAAACTCCTGTCCATCCGGAAACCAATCGAGTGTCGCCATCGGGCAGACCGCGTCGAAGCCGAAGGGCGCGCTGGAGACATCTTCCAGATCGATCACACCGAGGGGCAACATATTGGAGGCGTTGAAATCCCCGTGCGATAGGACGTACGGGAATTTCGCGAGTCGCTCGCAGACGCGCTCAAATTTTTGACCGAGTGAGATGGTGTATTGCGGCAACTCTTCGCGGATCATCTCGAGATGGATCGCGCTCGCGAACGCCTCAGGACTCGCTGGTACGACGGCCTGTGCCTGTGCTTGCAGGAATCGCTTCGAAATGCGAAAGAATTCGTTGAATCGTTCATCAGAGATGGTGCGGTGTGTCGTAATGTCTTCCTCGAAGAGGGTGCGAAAGGTTTTCTCGCCGAGCGATTGTTCGACAAAGTATCTCTCACCGTTCAAATCGCCTTCTGAGAGGATGGCCGCGACGGGGTACCCCGCTTTTGCCATCGCGCGATGCGAGGTGATGTCTCGTTCGATGCGATCAGCGGGGCCAACGCGGACGTACGAATCTTCCCCTCTATAGAGACGAAGACCATTGCGCTGCTCGCGAATGAGCGCGTATGCCTTGCCGTCGAGTGTGAGCGATTGTTCCACGCCTATGATTGTGGACCAGTTTCCTCCGTCTTGCCACCATCTTCCGACTTAGGCGCTTCTCCGCCGGCTGGCGGATTGGGCTGCTTCGACATCGCCTCCCCGATTGCACTCATCGCGGTAGAGAGCGCCTCTGTTGCAGATTTGATCGCAGCGAGATCGGTGCCAGCACGCGCTGTCTTCAATGCATCAATCTTCTCCTGCACGTTCTTCTTGATATCCTCGGTCACTTTATCGCCGTAGTCTTTGAGCGCTTTCTCAGCGGCGTAGACGATTTGGTCCGCAGCGTTCTGCGCCTCGACGAGCTCCTTCTTCTCCTTGTCTTTATCAGCGTTGGCCTCTGCGTCGTTGCGCATCTTCTCGATTTCTGCGTCTGAGAGACCCGACGATGCTTCGATGCGAATCGACTGTTCTTTGTTGGTGGTCTTGTCCTTAGCTTTGACCGAGAGAATACCGTTGGCATCGATATCGAAGGTCACCTCTACCTGCGGCATGCCACGCGGCGCCGGTGGAATGCCATCGAGATTGAAGCGACCGAGGGACTTGTTGTCGCTCGCCATCGGGCGCTCGCCTTGGACGACGTGGATTTCGACGGACGGCTGATTGTCGGATGCCGTGGAGAAGGTCTGAGAGCGCGAGGTCGGAATAGTCGTATTGCGCTCGATGAGCTTCGTTGCGACGCCGCCCATCGTCTCGATGCCGAGCGAGAGCGGGATCACATCGAGGAGGAGTACGTCTTTGACGTCACCCTGCAGAATGCCGCCCTGAATAGCTGCGCCGATCGCCACGACCTCGTCGGGATTTACGCTGAGGTTGGCCTTCTTGCCGAAGTAGTCTTCGACCGCTTTTTGGATGGCAGGCATGCGGGTCTGGCCGCCGACGAGCACAATCTCATTGATGTCTTCCTTCTTGAATGGCGAGGCCTCCATCGCACGCTTCGTAATCGCCATTGAACGATCAACGAATTCTGCCGTGAGCTGCTCGAGTGTTGCGCGGCTGAGCTTGATCAAGAGATGCTGCGGGCCCGCATCGGTGGAGGTAATAAACGGAATGTTGATTTCCGTCTCGGTCGCGGTCGAGAGCTCGATCTTGGCTTTTTCTGCTGCCTCATCGAGACGCTGTCTCGCGAGTGAATCCTTAAGGATGTCCACGCCGCTCTCCTTTTTGAATTCCGTCGCGATCCACTCCATGATCTTCTGGTCGAGATCTTTGCCGCCAAGATGGGCGTCGCCGTCTGTGGAGCGCACTTCAATCACATCATCACCGACTTCGAGCACCGAGATATCGAAGGTGCCGCCGCCGAAGTCGAAGACCACGATCTTCTCATCCTTCTTTTTGTTGAAGCCGTACGCAAGTGCCGCTGCCGTCGGCTCGTTGATGATGCGCTTCACATCGAGGCCCGCGATTTTGCCAGCATCTTTGGTTGCCTGACGCTGCGCGTCGTTGAAATATGCGGGGACGGTGATAACGGCCTCAGTGATGGTCTCCCCCAAGCGAGATTCAGCATCTGCCTTGAGCTTCTGGAGGATCATTGCGGAGATTTCCTCCGGGCGGTACCACTGATCGCCCATTTGCACCTCGATGCCACCGCTCGCACCTTTGCGCATCTCAAACGGGACTGATGCCTTGTCCTTCTGCACATTTGCCTCGTCGTAATTGTGTCCGATGAAGCGCTTGATCTGGTAAACCGTGTTTTTTGGATTGGTCACTGCCTGACGACGTGCGATCTGACCCACGAGACGCTCTTGCGTCTTGGAGAGCGCGACGACAGACGGGGTCGTGCGACCGCCCTCGGAATTTTCGATGATTTTCGGCTCACCACCGACCACCACCGCGATTGCGGAGTTCGTTGTACCTAAGTCGATACCAAGAATTTTTGCCATAGCGTTGTGCTTATTTATTAATGGATTAGCTCTTTATGAATACCTGTGCCGGACGTACCACCCGGTCTTTCGATTTATACCCAAAGCGCAGTATGCGCGCAATTGTCCCGCTCTCCCCTGGCACATCCTCGAGCTCCTGTACGGCCTCGTGTATATGCGGGTCGTACATATCGCCGACTTTGCCGAAGCGCTCAATACCATGACGCGCGAGTACATCGAGCAATTGATTGCGCACCCGCTCCATGCCAGCGCGCCAATTCTCATCGACAGCGAGCCAGCTCTCCGAGCCCGTCGCCATATCGAAGCTGTCGAGTGCGGGCAAGAGGTCCTCGGTGAGCGACTCACGCACCCGTGATTCGAGCCGTGAGGCATCGAGCGCAGCCTCCTTGCGGGCATTCATCGCGTCTGCCTTACAACGCTGCCAGCCGTCGAGGTATTCCTGACGCTCCTGTTTTGCGGCAGCGAGCTCATCGCGGAGCTTCTGCATCTTGGCCTTCAGTCCAATAGCCTCGGACATTTCCTCGTCCGGTTCAAACCCTGCCCCATAGTCAGCTTCCGGCTGCACTTCCGGGTCGAGTACCTGCTCCTCGTCGGGAGCGCGTGATGCGTCGTGCTCCATAGCGCACGGAGTATACCAAACGGCTACTTAAATATCCATCGATAGACGAAGAAACTTTCGCATGCGATGAGGATCGAGGCGATAATCTGCGCGCTGACATACCAGAGCCCAATGTATTCGACGAAGGAGTGAAGCAGGATGGTGTTGATACCGAGGTTTATTACATTGACGCCAAGCTGCAACGGCAATTGTTTTTTGATCTTTGCGGCATCGCCGCTTTTGAAGACCCAGTATTTCGACACGGTGAAATTAAATGCAAACGCGCACAAGAACGAGATGATGGAGGAGGCGAGGTACCATATCCCCGCGTATTCAGTCAGGAGGTACAGCAGCGCGACATTAATGATGAGTGCGGATCCCCCGGTGAGCCCAAAGCGCGTGAGCTGCCCCAACAGATCAAGATATCTGCGGCTCCCGAGACCGAGTCGTGCGAGACCGATGGTCGCCACGATCTTGATACCATGCAGCCAGTTGAGCTTCTTGCCGGCATGTGTGGTGCGTGCGCGATACGAAATCGGCACCTCAGTCGTCGAGCCGTGCGCCAGGATGGTGCGGGTCAACGTCACTGCGTCGAAGACGAAATCGTCGTGATCTGAGGCAATCAGCAGCGGTGCGTAGCTGCGTGGGAACACTTTGTAGCAAGAGGCGATATCGCTCAGGCGCTTGAAAAACAGCAGGTTAAAGAGCACGGTCGTGAGCAGCCCGCCGTAATAGAAGATACGACTCACGGGAACGTTATTCGTGCCGAGATTACGCGATCCCAAGACGGCATCAGCGCGACCGTCGATTATCGGCTGCAAGAGCGCCTTGAAATCATTGGGATCGTATTCCAGATCAGCGTCTTGAATGACGATGTAGTCGCCGGAGGCTTTCGCGAGACCCGTTTTGACGGCTGCGCCCTTGCCACGATTCTCTGTGTGGAAGAAGGTAATGATCTCCCCTGCCCGCTTACGCAAGATGTCGGCGGTCCCGTCGGTTGAACCGTCGTCGACGGCGATTACCTCCCTGGTCCAGCTGAGAGGCAGTGCAGCGCCGTATACCGCCTCAAGCGTCGCCTCAATAGTCTCGGCTTCGTTGTAGCACGGAATAATGACGCTCAATTTCATGGGCTACAGTGTGATCGAATATGAAAGAAAAAGCCAGTTATTTACGCAAAGAAACCCTTTCGGGTTTCTTTGGTTTTGAGATTTAGCGCTTTGACCACTGCGGGGCGCGGCGCGCTCCCTTGAGACCAAACTTCTTGCGCTCCTTTGCACGCGGATCGCGCTTGAGGAACCCTTTGCCTTTCAAATCTTTACGCTGCATCGGCTCGATCGCGATCATGGCGCGTGCGATACCGTGACGGATCGCTACGGCCTGCGCTTTGTGGCCACCGCCTTTGACGTGCGCGGAGACTGCATAGACTGCCCCGAGTGTTTGCATAGCTTCGAAGGCGGTCTTCACGAGTGTGGCGAGCGGGAAATAATCCTCAGCGGGCTTGCTGTTGACCGTCATCGACGATGCCTTGGCCTCAGTGAGGCGTACGCGTGCCGTTGCGGTCTTTCTGCGTCCGACTGCTTCTGTGTATCCCTTGGTAGCCATATTATTGCGTGACAATTAAATTCTTCATACGGTCTGTGCGCATCGTATTGCGTGGGAGCATGCGTTCGACTGCACGGCGCACTGCCTCACCCGGCTTGCGTGCGTTGAGCATCGAGAGTGTCTCGCGCTTGAGTCCGCCTGGGAAGCCCGAGTAATTCGTATACACCTTCTGCTGGCGCTTGCGCTCGCGCGTGTAGATCTTCGAGGCGTTGGTCACGGTGACCTTCACCTTGCTCGATTTGTTCGGCGTGTAGTCCGCGCGCATCTTGCCCATCAGTGCCTTGGCAGCTTCAGAGGCGACGCGTCCAAGCGTCTTTCCTGCGGCGTCGATTGTGTGAGTAGATTTATCCATAATTATTTGACGAATTCGATACGAGCCTGTTCACCGACACGCGTGCCGATGCGTCCGAGCTTCACGATGCGCGTGTAGCCACCCTTGCGATCCTGATAGCGCGGCGCGAGCGTGTCGTGCAACTTCTTCATCGCCTCCGGTGAGTTAATGCGAGCAGCAACCGTGCGGCGACTTGCAAGCGTGTTCTCCTTCGAGACCGTCACCAGTCGCTCGATCATCGGGCGAAGCTCCTTCGCCTTCGCGATCGTCGTGGTGATGCCCTCGTGCAGGACGAGTGAGCGCATCAAAGAGCGCATAAGCGCCGTGCGCTGACGCTTATCGCGGTTGAGTGTTCGTGTGGCTACGTGGTGTCTCATAGGTATTACTGGGAGCGGAGGGTCAATCCGAGATTTGAGAGTGCGCGCTTGATGTCCTGCAAGCCCTTCTGGCCGAGGCCTTCAATCGCGAGGAGATCATCTTCGCGCTTGCGCACGAGCCCACCGACGGTGCGGATCGAGGCATTGTCGAGCGCCTGCTCGACGCGCTGCGGCATCTGCAATTCGGTGATACGGGTCTTGAGCATCTCAGCGTCCATCGGCTGCGACTTTTCGTCGCGACCCAAGATCGATGAGTCCATGATCATGGTGCTCGGGACTTCCTCCTCGACCTCCTCTTTAAAGCCGACAACTGCCTTGAGCTGGTGGATCATCGTTTCGATCGAGCGCTCGAGGGCCTCGCGCGGTGCGATGGTGCCATCCGTCTCGATCAAGATGCGGAGGCGATTGAAATCGGTGCGGTCACCGACACGCATGTTTTCGACTTCGTAGTTGGCGCGACGGATCGGCGAGAAAATTGCATCGAGTGCAATCGTGCCGATATCAACACGCTCCTTCTGGTGTTCTTCCTTCGGGATGTAGCCGAGGCCACGTTCAGCACGGAGCTCGATCTCAAACGAGACCTTGCCGCTCACGTCTGCGATGTGCTGCTCAGGATTCAAGACTTCCACCTGACCGGGAAGCTTCAGATCTGCTGCCGTGACTGCCTGCGGACCCTTTACGCTCAGCGTAATGGTCTGCGGTTCATCTGAGAGCATCTTGAAGCGGATCTTGCGGATGTTGAGGAGCATGGTGACCACATCTTCTTTCACGCCTTCGATGGTGGAAAATTCGTGTGAGACACCCGGGATCTTTACGTGCGTAACAGCCGCGCCTGGAAGCGAGGAGAGAATAATGCGGCGGAGCGAGTTGCCGAGCGTGTAGCCATAGCCCGGGTAGAGACCGTCGATCTCGTAAGTACCGGAACGCTCAGACTCGTTCACGACACGGGGCTTCGATGGGAGCGCGATGTGATAATCAGACATAGGATTGTTGGTGGACCTGTTAGGAAATCCCTATAATTCTAGTAATAAAATAAAACGCTTGGTGGTGGTAAAACGGACGATATTATAACACTATCTGCTGTAGAACTCAAATACCGTTGGGTAATCAAGACCAGATTCGATAGTCGTGTATTGTGGCTCCCCGGTGACTTCCGCCATCATGCTGCCAGCGTCCATCGCAATCCACTGCGGTACCGAGCGACCCCCTTCCTTCTCTGCAAGTGCTGCGTAGAGCGGGCTCTTTTTGTTCCCCTCACGAACCGAGAGCTTGTCGCCCTTTTTGAGCGCGTGCGAAGGTGACGTGATGCGGCGGCCGTTGACCATGATGTGGCCGTGCGAGACAGCCTGACGAGCAGCGCGACGAGTCGTCGCAAATCCTGCGCGGTAGACGGCAGAATCAGCGCGGCTCTCGAGTGCCTTGTGCAGTGCTTCCGACGGATTCTTCTCACGGAAGGCCTTCTCAGCATAATTGGAAAGCTGCTTTTCGGAGAGACCGTAGGTGAAACGCACTTTCTGCTTCTCGAGAAGCTGTCGGCCGTAATCCGAGCCACCGCCACGAGGGCGCTTCTTTGGCTTGGAATTCGCCTCCGCGAGCGCAAACTTCTGCGTCTGCGTCTGTTCGAACACACCGGCACCGAGGCGCTTCGCGATTTTGTATTTCGATTTGATTTGCAACATACGTACGTTTAGTGAATGGATCTGAGAAATTACACGCGACGAGGCTTCGGCGGACGCGGACCATTGTGCGGAACCGGCGTATCATCGGCGATGCGTGAGATCTCGATGCCCTTGCCAGCGAAACCACGGAGCGCGCTCTCGCGACCAGCACCGACACCACGGATGACGACATCTACTTCCTTTACTCCGATGATGACAGCCTTGTCGCCTACGAGCTCGCCGACCTTCGCAGCGGCGAAGGGCGTCCCCTTCTTAGCGCCGCTAAAGCCCAAGCTACCCGACGACGACCAGGCAATGGCATTACCACTCTTGTCAGCAAGGAGAACCTTGGTGTTGTTGTAGGTGGCATGAACATGCAGCGTGCCCGCGACGATGTTCTTCTTGGCGACGCGCGCCAAAGAGCGGGACTTGAGTCCCTGATCAACGGAGCCGCCTGATTTTCTGATGATTCGTTTTTTTCCCATGGTGTTAGATAGTGTTCACAGTACCCCGAGGAGCGACTATGTCTTCTCGAGCTTGCGACGACCGCTCGTCATAGTAGTGCGCTTGTTGCCGCGTACGGTTCGGTTGTTGGTTTTGGTGCGCTGGCCGCGTGCCGGCAAATGCTTGGCATGACGGCTCCCGCGGTAGGCCTTGATGTCGCGAAGGCGACGGATGTTGCCCGAGATTTCACGGCGAAGTTCGCCCTCAACGGTAAACTTCTCAATTGCTTCGCGGAGTGCGGTCTCTTCTGCAGCAGAGAGATCCTTCGGACGCTTGCCGCCCTCGATCTTGAGCGATGCGAGCACGGAAAGTGCGCGTGGACGGCCAACGCCATAGACGCTCGTGAGTCCGATCTCGAGTCGTTTGTCTTCCGGTACGGTGACGCCTGCAATACGCATAAGAATTGTTACAAAATTATTGAATTAGCCCTGACGCTGCTTGTGACGAGGATTTGTGCAGATAACCCATACGCGACCGCGTCGTTTAAGCGAACGGCAATGCGTGCAGATCTTCTTTACAGATGCCTTGACTTTCATGGTATTGAATTGCGTTTACACTCGCCGTGTGATCCTCGCGCGTCCGCCGTATGGATCGAGTTGCACTTGCACGCGATCACCGACGAGCACCTTGATTCGGTGCAGACGCATTTTGCCGGCCAGGTACGCGAGGACGTTCTGGTCGTCTGACAGTTTGACTCGGAAGAGTGTATTCGGAAGAGCCTCATCGACGATTCCTTCAACAACTTCTGGTTCAGCCATATCTGCGCGCCACAGGATATCAACAAAAATGCGAGGGGTCAAGCCCTATTCTGCGGGGTTTACGACCTTGATCTTGATATCGGCAGCATTCTGAGGGAAGGAGCGGGACCAGAAGGGCTCGATCCGTGCACGGGCCTCCTCTATGCCCTTAAACCCGGTCACGATGGTCTGGAAGGCGCTCTGGTCACGGCCTACCAGGGCATCTGCTACTGCCGCCGTATCGATGTTCCAGACGATGGTGGCGCCGCCAATAAGGCCAAATTGGAGCGGATCTATCCCGAGCGTTGAAGAAGCCGCAAGTGCCCGTGCTCCGAAACCCTCGCCCGGGACCAGCTGCACTGAGGCATCGTCTACATCGGAAGATACGGAGAGCGCGATGGTTTTGGCAAAGCTCTCTGCAGCGAAGACCGGGATGGATACATGTGCCTTCTGGTGGACGCGCACCTCGCCGCCACTTTCAGCTGTCGCGGGCTGCTCTTCATAGGTGATTTTTACGAGGTCGGTAAAGACGACAGTGGTGTCTGTTGCGAGTGCTTTCGCTGCATCGCGCGCCTTGCTCTCAAGACGACTGCGCATGCCCGCCACTGCCCGATCCATGTCCGACTGCGCGACTCCCGGCTTCTGGCCAAGGAAGCCACCGCTAAAGGCGGTCGTCGACTGTGCGTAGACCTTCGCGTACATGTCTGCCGTGGATTTGAGGCCCGGAAGGGTGAGGCGGGAGACGGGACCAACGTTGTACTGCTGCCCTGGCTGGTCAGCGACAACAGTCACTGAGATTTTGCCGGGACCAGCAGCTGTTTTACCCGGGACGGTAATGTCGCTCGGTGCACGGAAGATGAGCCCGCCGGTGGCCTCAAAGCGCGTGTTTTTGATGAGTTTGACCGGATCTGTCGAGTATTCGTTGTAGACGGTCACAAGGCCAGATGCCTTGTCGGATGCCTGTACCGTGCCGTTACTCGGGACGGTCTCGGAATCCTCAAGCTCGATCGTCTCGGTAGTGTACGCGAGCGTCCCAGCAGCGGCAGCGATTGCTGGATAGGCAGTAAAGACACTTGCATCATCAAACAAGACCGCATGGGTGCGCGGCGTAATCGTAATCGTCGTGGTACGCATGGCGACCACCGCGAGAATCGCAACGACGATGATCACGAGCCCGCCGAGAATCCACAGCCACTTTTTTGAGCGGGGTCGGCGCGGCGTCGAGCCAAAATTGCCCGGCGGCGTGCTCTCCTGCACACGACGTGGTCGCGCTGGCGTGATATTGATGTTGCGAATAGAGCGATCAGGTGCCACAGCAGACTCCTCTTCGACTGGCACATCGGTGTCGATCTCGTTTTCTATTTCCACCTCGTCGTCACTCTCTGACGCAGGCGCGACCGAAAGTTTGCGCATGCGCCCGCTGCCTTGCGAGCCGGATGGCGGCACGATGTCCTGAAAGTAATCTTTTGCCATGACAATGTGTGAATGAGGTAAAGGTTCCGATCATTATACCCAAGAATGACGCCGCAGAATTGGCGTTCTTCTAGAATGTGGATTGTACGTCACTGACGGCGTGTGACGCGAGGAGTGAGAGTGACGCATCGAGACCGTGCTCGCTCCCCAGCCACTGTGCACAATCAGCGCCGGTAAGTATGCGCACGATAAACGGCTGCGCCGTAATGGTGAATTGCGTAAAATCAATGCGTTCAAAAAAATGCTTGAGCCATGGCCCCATATCGGGGTGTGCGACCACAAGCATTTCTGGCGGTAATCGTTTGGCTTCTGCGAGCGTGGCGAATGATTCGCCAAAGGCTTTGACGAGCTCAGGCTCTTGCGTCGTCAGTGCACTCTGTAATTCCGCGCACGCATCGTCTGCACAGGCATCGCGCTCGAGCATACGCAAGAGTGACAGGAGCTCCTCTGGTGGTCGTGCACCGTGAACGCGCTCGAGCATGCTCTGCAGCCCTTCGCCGGTGTGTTGCTCTCCCGAGAGCAACCCGTCCTTAATGAGCATGAGGGAACTCGCGAGCACACCAAAATCTACGACAATCGCGTCGCGTGGCACGGTCATGCGCTCAAACATCTGCGAATACACGCGCGCAGCGGATCTCCACACGAGGCGTGACGACGGGAATCCTGCATGTACGGCGTGCTCAATCCCCGATCGCAACCCCGTGTCCGCAATACTGGCAATCGCGTAGAGCTCGACCTCGCGCGCATGCTTGCCTTCAGGATCTTGCGTGGGATAGCCATTGAGGCGCACCGATATGGCGCTCGATTCAAACAGCGCTGCGCGATCAAGATCTGGTGCGCTCAAGAGTGCGTTGTCGGCAAGCTTCGAGAGATGTGCCGCGCGTATAACCGTTTCGTTTTGCGAAGCGGCAGTCGCCGCGACGACGCGCGAGATGGCCCACGGCGAATGTATCGTGATAAAGACGTCAGAAATATGCGTGCCCGGGGTGCGCGCTGTCGCCGCAGTAATCGCCTCTTGGATTTCTTCGGCGAGTCGTGCCTGTGCATGTGCTTCGTCACGCGGCTCGAGGACAAGTTTGGATCGTGCCGAAGAGAGCACGCGACCATGGGTACCGTTTTGCGAAATAATCGCGCATCCAACATGACCACTGCCGATATCAACAACAGCGATTGTCTTACCGCGACCAATGCGGGAGAAGGCCATACAAAAAAGTATAGCAGAGAAGAATTGCTGATCGCTTCGCGATTACACGATGACTGCTTTGATTCGACGAACACCCGATGCAACCGCTTCTTCTTTTTGAATTTTGAACGTGCCGGCAAGTTCGCGCGTGTTGCTCACATGCGGTCCACCGCAAAATTCTTTGCTCCAAGCGGTATCAAGATTATCACCG
>CAZJEQ010000008.1:0-53416 GCA_964545165.1 uncultured Candidatus Saccharibacteria bacterium | reverse complement strand
ACGGCATGACGTAGTAGAGCAGCCCGTCGACCTCGCCGGAGTCGATCAAGCCCACGATGTGGGGATGGGACAGCCGGGCCAGGATCTGAATCTCGGTCTCGAACCGCTCGGCCCCGACCCACCGGGCCACCTCCAGGCGCAGCCAGCGATCATCCGCACCGGCGATCGTACGCGCCTCTACTGGCAGATCACGGGTGCGACGAGCTGCGCGGTCTCGGGCGGCGGCCAGAATTGGACGGGCCTCACCTCGGGGGATACGGGCGTCCAGACCAATGTGCTCACCCAGCTCACGCGCTACACGCTCACCTGCGTCGCCCACGAAGGCCATGATGACCTCGAAGAAACCTTTGATGTGCTCGTCACGCCGAGCTTCAACGAGCACTAGCAGACAAGTAGTGCGCGCATACCGTGCACACGCAATGCTATTATTTACATCATGAAACGATCGCTCCGCGCGCTCGCGATACTCACGCTTTTTGTCCCGGTACTTGCGCTCGCGTGGACGGGCCCGACAGCTGCTCCTCCGAGCAACAACGTCGCCGCCCCGATCAACACAAGCGCGAGTGGACAGGTGAAAGCGGGTGATCTCGCGATCCTCGGCAATCTCGGGGTCGGTACGCCGTCGCCGGGGAGCAAGCTCGACGTCGATGGTGCGGTGCGCGCGACGCAGTTTTGCATCGGCGGTTCATGTATTTCGGCGTGGCCGAATATCTCTAGCAGTATCGCTACGTACCTCAATGCCGGAAATGTCGGCATCGGGACAAGCAATCCTGCCTACAAGCTCGACGTGAACGGGAGCGCGAACGCCACGCAGCTCTGCATCGCCGGCTCGTGCCGTACTTCCTGGCCTGCCACAGGATTCACTTCGCTCGGGGCAGCGTACTGGGTGGGGATCAGTTCCCCTCAGTGGTACGCGACAATCGCCACGTGCCCGGACAATGGCTTGATGACTGGCATACAGACAAGGAGGGATTATTCTTACTCAATGATCAACGGACAATTGACTCCGACGGACAGCATCACCTATATACAGTGCCGCGATATTTATTAATCTATGGAAGAAATCGCTACTGACAAACAACTACTAATCGGCGCGCTGGCGCTCTCTGTCGTGTCAATCATCATCGCGACTATCGCAGTGGCATATGTGACTCGCAAGCCGCAACAGATGCAGAGTGGATACGTAGAGCCGCAAAAGGTGACCGAGCTCACGCAGGAGAACCCCGCGTTCCAATTGCCACATGCATCCGGCTTCGGCATGCTGATCGGCCAGGTAGCTGATGTGTCGGGGAGCACACTGACACTCACGCTCGGCTCCACCAGTATTTCTGCCCGCATCAGTACGGAGACCGCGGTGTACGCGCAGGGTGCCGACAAATCGCCTGCGCAATACGAGAAAGAGCTCGATGCGTTTCGCACGACGCTGCGCTATGCAGCAGGATCGGACCAGCAATTCTTTGCACCAGATCGTTTCGAGACCACGATGCTCTCGCTCACTGATCTCGCGGTGGGCGATTTCGTCCGCGTGCGCACCGATGGCAGCAATCAGCCGACGGCGCTCGTGATTTACCGCATCCCGCCACCGCCGGTACCGCAAACGCACGAGGCACCGAAGGCTCGCTAGATATTTATGGTACAAGCCACCGTGCTCCGATGGCCCACGGCGCTCGCACACCGGCTTGTTCTCGCGAGCCTCTGTCTCGCGCTGCTCTCGCTCGTCGGTATTTTGTTTGCGAGCCCGTCGCGTGCGTCGTCAGAGGCGAGCGCGACGCCGCTGGAGGGCTACGCATGGAGCGACACCATCGGCTGGATATCACTCAGTGGTAGCGGCTATGGCATCTCAATCGCAGGCGACGGCAGCATGTCGGGATACGCGTGGAGTGACAGCATTGGATGGATCTCGGCCAATAGCGGGGATCTCACCGGCTGCCCTGCTGCGCCATGCACGGCGCGGGAATCGAGCGGCGCATTCGCTGGCTGGCTCAAGGCCGTCGCGGCGGGCGGTGGATGGGACGGATTTATCTCACTCGCCGGTCCCGGGTACGGCGTTGTTGAGAGCGACGGTGTCATCTCCGGCTACGCGTGGGGGAGTGAGGTCGTGGGCTGGGTGGATTTTCAATACGCGAGCTCATTCGCGCCGATCTGTACGTTCTCCGCGAGTCCCACCTCGACCGTACAGGGACACACCGCAATGCTCTCGTGGACTTCCGAGCGCGCGACGTCGGGCACGATGGATCCGGGCGACGTGTCGATGACGCCGGTCGCTGGCGGCAGTGTCGGCGTACAGCCCACGACCACGACACGCTACACGGGCACATTTACGGGCGCGGGCGGCACCACGCAGTGCGAGACGACCGTTGCCATACAGTGTGCGCCGCTCTATGCATGTGCGGGTGCAGCTATCACCTACACCAATGCCGCATGTGCGACCTCGACGGTCGACACATGCATGGCTCCCACGTACTGCGTCGCGGGCCAATCGGCGTGCCAGTTTGCTGATATCGAACTTGTCGGAGATCTCACCGCGCAGCCCAGCATTGTCCGCGTGGGGGACCGGACGCGCCTGTATTGGGACGTGAGCGGGGCAGAGAGCTGCGCGGTCTCGGGTGGCGGGCAGAATTGGACCGGCCTCAGCTCCGGTGTGGGGGGTGTGCAGACGAATCCGCTCGTGCAGCTCACGCGCTACACGCTCGCCTGCGAAGCGTACGAAGGACACGATGATCTGGAAGCGACATTTGATGTGCTCGTCACGCCGATCTTCAACGAGCACTAGCGCGGTATAATCCAGGCATCACTATGATGCGTCGCGCACTCCTCATTCTCTCGCTCGCACTTTTTGCGATACCGCTTGCCGCGAGTGCACAGGGGCCGTGCCTTTCGCAGACCATCGGCCGTGGCTCGAAGGGAAGTGAGGTGCTCACGCTGCAAAAATATCTCGTCGCTCAAAAGCTCCTCGCTGCAGATGGCGCGACGGGCTACTTCGGTGCGATGTCGGAAGCCGCGGTGCAAGCGTGGCAGCGCATCTACGGGCCGGTTTCTGCGGGCACACCCGCGACGACGGGATTTGGGATGGTGGGTGCGAAGACGCGTGCGCTCCTGTGCGCAGCGATCGATGCGCGAGCGACGCCGACTGCCGCAGCTACACCCGCAGTGTCCGTGACACCGCCGGCACCGGTCGTCACCACGCCTCCCGTACAAGTCGGCGTCGGCAATCCACCGAATATTCAATCATTTCGTGCGACACCAGATCGCATCGAGGCGCCGGGCGAGAGCGTCTTGCTGAGCTGGTCTGTCTTTGAGGCACAATCGTGTGCACTCTATAAAGAAGATGGCACGCGCGTCGTCGGAGGGAGGCGTGCACAAGACACGTATGTGGTGATGCCGGATACATCCAACATCTACCAGCTCTCGTGCCTCGGCACGGGCGATAGCAGCACCTCGACGCCCATGAGTGCCACGACGACGCGACGCGTCACGGTGGTCAACGCCGCGCCGACATGCGAAATCACGCTGAGCAAAACCTCGTACACCATCGGAGACACGATTCGACTTTCATGGAAATCGACCGATGCAGACACTGGCTCGTGGCAGCATGCACTGCGGGACATCATCACGCTGCCGTACGGCAACGTCGACGCAGCAGGGCAGTATTTCATCGGGGCCAACGCCATCGGCTCACAGACCGTGCAGCTCACCGTGACGGGGAAGGGTGGCACGGGCACCTGCGCAGCCGGTCTCGTCGTGCGGGCACCAAGCGCCGCGGCACACCCGAGCTTCCTCTCGCAAGTCGCCGGGCTCGGTGCGGGGCTCCTCTACCCGCCGGTGCGTCGGTAATCCCCATGAATTCCCCAGAGCCGAATTCTTGACCCCACCTCTTGTTTTGTTAGTATGACGCCACGCACGCTCTGTGCGTATTCTTTTGCCTCAATTGGATCCCCGCGCGGCCTAGCGACCCGCACATAAGCGAGATGCAATACAAAAGATATACCGGAGCACCACAAAAGCGTTGGCAATCGGTGAGCGAAAGCTCACTTCATTTATTAGCTAGCTATACATCATTATGGCAGCAGAAGAATTCAATCGTTCGAAGCCGCACGTCAACGTCGGCACGATCGGTCACGTCGACCATGGTAAGACCACTCTTACCGCGGCGATCCTGAACGTCCTCTCGAAGGCTGGCAACGGCTACACGGCAGCGACCAAGGGTGTCGATGACATCGACAAGGCGCCGGAAGAGAAGGCGCGCGGTATTACTATTTCGCTCTCACACTCTGAGTACGAGACGCCAAAGCGCCACTACGCGCACGTCGACGCTCCGGGTCACGCGGACTACATCAAGAACATGATCACGGGTGCCGCCCAGATGGACGGCGCAATCCTCGTGGTTGCTGCGACTGACGGCGTCATGCCACAGACGCGTGAGCACATCCTCCTCGCCAAGCAGGTGGGCGTGCCGAAGATCATCGTCTTCCTCAACAAGGTGGACATGGTCGAGGACAAAGACCTCATCGACCTCGTCGAAGAGGAAGTCCGCGACTTGCTCGACAAGCAGGGCTTCGACGGCAAGAACGCACCGGTCATCAAGGGCTCGGGCCTCAAGGCGCTCGAGAATTCTGAGCCGGGCAACGAGTGGTCTGACAAGATCATGGAGCTTGCCAAGGCACTCGACGAATACATCCCAGAACCAGTTCGCGAACTCGACAAGCCGTTCCTCATGGCTATCGAAGACGTCTTCTCAATCGAAGGCCGCGGTACGGTCGTCACGGGTCGTATCGATCGCGGCGTCGTTAAGGTGGGCGAGGAAGTCGAGATCATCGGCCTCCACGACACCGTCAAGACGACCGTCACGGGCGTTGAAATGTTCAACAAGTCGCTCCAGCAGGGTCAGGCAGGCGACAACGCGGGCATCTTGCTCCGCGGTACCAAGAAGGAAGATGTGCACCGAGGTCAGGTACTCGCCAAGGTAGGTACCTCCAAGCCGCACACTGAATTCGAGGCAGAAGTCTACATCCTCTCGAAGGAGGAAGGCGGCCGTCACACGCCGTTCTTCACGGGCTACAAGCCGCAGTTCTATGTCCGCACCACGGACGTCACCGGCGAGGTGACGCTCAAGGAGGGCGTAGAGATGGTAATGCCGGGCGACACGGTGACCTTCAAGGTCAAGCTCGTTGCCCCAATCGCCATGGAAGACCAGATGCGTTTCGCCATCCGCGAGGGCGGCAAAACGGTTGGTGCCGGTGTCGTGACGAAAATCGTCGCGTAATTCCTTCCCCAAGGAATCACCAAAAGAAAACCCGCCGAAAGGCGGGTTTTCTTTATCATTGATTTCAAATTCATTCGCGAGAAGATTATTGTATGGCTCCTCCCATATTGCAAAAGACACGCCGGCTGCTTCGTAACTGCATCGAGATGATGAGCCTGCCTATTAGCGGAAGACTTGCGTGGATAAAGCGACAGGGCATCATATTAAACATTAGGGATTACGAAGGTGTCCGAAATGAGCAGAGCGTTGATTTGGGTACGTTATATAGATATTTAAAACAGTTTAAATTATCCGAAAGCTTATTTGTTCTTTCGGTTATCAATAGTGTTATTCGATACGGACCCGTCGCCGTATCAACAGATAACATTCCACCCGGAACCTTACTGTGGATAGAGGAAAACTTCCCAGACTCACGCAAACGAATGGAATTGAGCATTCATGTAACTCGCTTGGCTCGCTTCTTGCTGCTGTCACGCGCTGACGATTTTCGAGAAAAGGTGCTCGATACTGGCACAAAAGAAATGGCAAGTGCATTGAACCTCGTTATGGCGCTCTATGACAAGGAGGCAGAAGTTAAGATAGAAAGCGAATCTGATCTCCCCAAAGTCTTTGGCCGCATTGCTCAGATTCAATTTCCGCTACAGATAAATCGCGTGCGACTCTTCGGGCGCGGTCAAATGTTATTTTTTGACATCCCGTCAGCAATAACTGGAGCGTACGATCTGGAAGCCAAATTCGAGGAATACTTCGGGATAAGCATATTCCAATTTATGGCCTCTGGACTTTCAATGTTTACGGTAAGTACAGGCGTACTGAAGCATAAATTAAATATCGAGGTTGAAGCTCTAAAAGGAGTTGTGACCCCTGCAAGCACAAGTAAATTTGTTGAACTTTCAAGTGGGACACAAGATGACTATAAGAGGCTTCTTCGTGATACAGAATGGCGACGCCCTAATGTGTTAAAGGATATTTACGGACTCGATCCATTGGTGAGGATGCCATTCATTAAAATGGGTCATTCTTTAAAATTTGAAACTGGCTCATACGTAGTACCGCAGCCTCTATTTTTGCTACAAAAAGCAACAACAGGAATCTTTTATCTACTTGCTGATCGGGAGCGAGAGAATGCTGTATTGGTTGGTGCCAGCGGTCGCAATGATTTTCGTGAAGCATTCGGCGAGATTTATCGCAATTATGTGGGTAGGCACTTAGCCCTGGCGAGAGGCAAGGTGAAGTTTATCGATTTAGACACAGAGGTACATGTCAGTGGAAAAATGCCAGATTTTGCGCTCATTCAGGATGATACATGCCTGCTTTTCGAGGTGAAAACTGCGCCGTTTTCTGTAACCACCCGTTCTACACTTGATCTTGAGGTCGCAAGGCAAGAGATTAAGGGCGGCTCTTTTAAAAAGTCTCTTGAGCAACTCAGAGACTTTTCTACGTCGATTCTTGCTGGAGCTGTGACAGACAAGCGGTTTAGAAAAGTCGATAAAGTGGTAAGTATTGTTGTCGGATTTGAAGATTTGTTCATTGCTAACCCTTTTATCCTGCCCATCGTCAAAGAAATCCATAGTCAGGCTGCTGACGGTCTGCAAATCGCTAGCATATCTGAGATCGAAGATATTGGGACGCTGCTATCTTTGAATCTACCAGTTGTCCCAGCCATTTATCAAAAAGTATGGGGAATAGAGTCGTCCGAAAAGAACGATTGGCCGCTGTCATCAACGCTTGCTGAATTTATAAACTCAGCATCAAAGAAAAAGAAAGTTATGAATCCATTGCTGACCGATGCATTCAAACGACTCATGATCCGAATGGGTGGTACAAAAGAATATCTCGAAGACTTCTGATGTGGAAACGGGGCTCAGCCCCTCAAAAAGACTCAAAATGTGGTGGGCCTAAAAGTCCGAAGGCGTCACCGGGTGGTGACGCCTTTTCGATAGTGCAGCGATAGCTGGATCTCAAACGTCGGGGTACTCGCCGCCGCTGAGATATGGGCGCGAATCGCGCATGCCTGCGGGCCTGCGGGTGAAAAGGTCGCCACCCTCCGTGAAATGGAAATCGCTGTGGATGATCTTCGTCACGACGATATTCGTCGGCACTTCCGGTTGACCGGCTTCTTGCCAGCACAGGGTGCTCAGGCACTCGCCGAGCGCCACGAGATTGTGGCACCAATGGCAGCACCCGATCGCGAGCCCGAAGGGGTCGGTGATCTTATACGAATCACGCAGCGACGGTGCGCCAGAGTGATTCTGCGACGTGTCCACTTGGAGAATGAGCTCGGTCATCTCGGGCAGCGGCGCCCCCTTACCGTTGATGCTGAGCAGCGGCGTCTTGCCGTGCACGAAGTACCATTTGATGATTCGACGAGCCATCGGACCTCCCAACTGCGATGCGGCGCATCGCTTCCAGCCGCCACCCTAATTCGTAAAGATGTTGCGGTCAAATTCATCCCGTGGCGTGCTTGCTCTGCTTCGGGACCCCTCAAAAAGACTCAAAAGGTGGCGGGCATAAAAGTCCGAAGGCACCGTCTCCGTAGAGAGCGGTGCCTTCCTAGGTGCTTGTTCAGGGCGCACGTTGCAGCCAGATCAGTACGGCGGCGATCTCGATGACGATCCTCAGTCCCGCTGTGCAGATGATGATCCACCACGTCGGGTAGAGCACACAGATCGCACAGGCGATCACGAGCGTGATGGCGTTGCGCCAATTTGGCATCGACGATTCGCGATCGAATCCGAGTCGCTCGTGCTTGGCATCGATGTTAAGCACGCTGGTCGCAAGACACAGCAGCGCCAACATGAGAAGCGCGAACCAGTCCGCATTCGACTCGACGAATGCAAGAGCCATGAACACGCCCATGACAGCACAGCGTACGACGTCGATGACGAGGGCGGCAAAGCCGCGACGGAAGAGTCGAGCGAACGGATTCAGGAATCCAATTCCTTGCATTGCAGCCTCCTCAAGTGGTGTAGCTTCTTTGAATGTATGCTGCTCGCCGTCGCAGGTCAAATTTTGTTGATTTGCGTACCGGGTCAAACCCCTCAAAAAGACTCAAAATGTGGCCACGTCCCGTGGCGACTAGCTTTACGGGATTTGGCTGAAAGAAATTTGGTGGTAGGGTGGGGGCCGCAACCATGGAGGGCCGCATGGCCGACGAAGACATCAGTGCGCTCAGCGATGCGCGAGTAAGCGAGCTTATCCGGGACTTCGTGGCGCCGAAAGGAGTCACACTTTCACCTGAGTCAGACACACGGTTCTATAGTGTCAATGTCTCGGGAGTGAACGTTATACACCGGGCCGTCTTTCTTTTTTTGCAGGCCAACAACCTGCGATGTTCGCCGAATCTGGAAGAGGCGATTCGTTTGCACGAGCCCCAGGCTGTCAGCCTCAAAGACATGTGCGCAGCGTTTGATGCACTTACCACTGAAGGCTCAACTGCCACAAAAGTGCAGATCTTCGTCGCCGCACGATTTCTAACGCGGCGCATTCAGCGTGTTCTGGACGCACTGGAATAGCGCGCGTAATTGCCGCCGAGCATTCGGCTCGGCGGATCAGGGCTCCAAAAGGAGCCCTTTGTCATAAAAAATCCGAAGGCGTCACCGGGTGGTGACGCCTTTTCGTTGTGCGGAGCTTCAATCGCCACGCCACGGCGTGAGTCGAGGTTACTCGAAGGACTTCCGCATCCGCATATCGCGGTTCTGCCTCAAGGCCTGGTGCTTCGTACCCAGAATCCAGGTGAATGCGAGGGCTGGGTTGGTGGTGATCTTGCGGTGCGTGTACCGCGGCCCCAGCGCGTCTTCCTCTGTGCGCACGATCCTGTACCACTCCTCGTTGTACGGACCCCACTCGCCGCGCAGGTGATGGGCGTTGTTGTCCGTACGCCGCGCGGTGTCGTAGAAGTGGAGTTCGACGATAGTGTCGAACACCAGCCACGTGCTCCGGGCCGGTACGTGAGTGATGTCGTACACGAGCCTCGTCTCGACGAAGTATGGCTTGGTAAAGCGCGGCTTCGTGCCCTCCATATCGACAAAGCGAAGCCGATGGCGGACGCTCGCGCCCTTCAGTCCTTCGATGGGTGCCTTCATGGCAGCCTCCTGGTAGTTGTTGAACCAGCGAGACAATACAGATGTTGCATCGAGAAGTCAAAATGCAAGATGTGACGTGGGGCACATAAAAAGTCCGAAGGCGTCACCGGGTGGTGACGCCTTTTCGATTTCATAGCGCATCGAGCGCGGATCAGTAGTGCCTGTCGGAGGCGACGAAGCAGTCGGGACCAAAGCCCTGTGCGAGGTCGCGGAAGATCTTTCGCAGCCGCTCCATCTCGTCGTCCCAGAAGAGCCCGATGACGGCATCGCCGCCGTGCGGCGAGTCGAAGAGCGTGCCCATGAAGAAGACCTTGCGGAAGAGTCCGTGCACGCCCATCGCCGGGTTGCCGCAGACGCGCACACGCCAGTCTGCGAAGAAGCATTCGGGGTTCCTCTCCACGTACTCGCAGGCCATGGCGTTCACCATGTGGTCGCCGCCGAGCGCATAGCGCATCAGATCGCTGCCGTCCATCCGATTCATCATCGCGTTGGTCGCGCGACCGGGCTGGTAGAGCGTGATCCGCTCCGGACGCCAATCCACATCTTGGTAGACGAGATGGCACTTGAAGCGGTAATCACTGTGCACTTGTGGCACGCCTTGTCCGGAGATCCTTCGGCGTTCGACAGTGGTCGTTGTCATCGCTGCCTCCCTTGTCCCTAATGTAGGACCCGGCACAGGTATAACACGCCAAAGAAAAATGAAAATGTGCCTTACAAACCGCATTGTTTGGCGGATATGCTTTGTGGTAGGGTAGGGGCCGCAACCATGGAGGGCCGCATGGCCGATGATGACAAGAAGGATGATGCAGTGATTGTTACGAACTTTCAATTCGAGCGTCGACACGGGCTTATCGGGCCCCCGGCATCCGACGCTGAATTGGCTGCTGAGCGTGCCCTGCGGAAAGACAAGCTTCAGGCGGACCTCGACTACTCGATGCGGAACAGCGATCGCGTGATCGCGGCGGGAAACGCCGTCGAGCTGCTCATTCGTCGATTTGCAGATTTCACCGACCGTACCGCTGTCGCGGCAGTGAGCTCTATGGATCCCGTCCCGGACCCGTCGCTGGAGGAGATCTGCACGATGGTTGAGGAGGCGAGTCGTCGGGGTGTCGATATACCGGCGTCAGCGTGGCTCCTCGCGGTGGTCTTTTTCAAGGCGCGTCAGGAGGAGATCGCCGAGATGATGTTGCTCTAATCGAGCATGTGGCCGTCGGGCGCTTGGCCCGACGGCGCACACAGGGGTCCCATTTAGGGACTCTTTGTTTTTATAAAAGATGCAACAGATGATGGGGTCAAAGTCCGAAGGCGTCACCGGGTGGTGACGCCTTTTCGATGGAGATCTAGTGCAATCAGAGCCGCCCTGCATACATAAAGGGGATCGCGCGCTTCTGCAGGGCGATGTCGCCGTTGGTGAGGCACCAGCGGACGGAATTGCCGTGGAGTTCGTCCCACTTCTTGTCCAGCAGCTTCTCCCACGGGTGGACGCGATGCTGTGGCGGACCTTCGACGTGCGACCGGTACCTACGGTAGAGATCGTTGAGATTTCTGCTCCGCGCGAGGACGTCGCGATGCGGCCGCATTCCGATCGCCTCGACGAGGTCGTTTTGGGATTTGATCTTCTCGTCCGGCTCGAATCCGAGAGCGAGCTGGATCTCGCGCAGTGCCAATTTCGACATGATCGCTTCGGCCGCGACCGTGCTGATAGCTGCGAGGAAGCTCGTCTTTCCGAGTGTCTGATCCGACATGCTTGTCTCCCTGTATGTGATGCGGGTATGCATCACTTCCAGCCGCCACCCTAATTCGTAAAGATGCAGAGGTCAAATTCATCCCGTAGCGTGCGTGCTCTGCTTCGGGAGCGCATTGCTTGGCGGGAATGTTTTTTGGTGTAGGGTAGGGGCCGAACAAGAGGAGACGGGCGATGTATGGGCATAATATCCGCGTTGCGTTCATCGGGGCGAAGACTGATCCGGCGGCTCGGCACGACTTCTGGTTGATGGCGTGCAATTACGCGAACATCTTCCGGGTCGCCGACGGGTTCAAGGCCGAGCCCTTCGAGACCTTCGGTGCCTCGAAGCACTACCTGGCAGAGCCTCGGGGCCTGATCCAGGTGGTCTTTTTCACCGGCGAGAAAAGTGTTGCTGACGCGGTGGTCGCCGCCCGGCAGCACGATGCCATGGTCTTCGTCTTCTCGGAGGCCTACCAGCGCGGGGCGGCTGAAGTCCTGCCGGACGACAAAGCGCCGGAAGCGACACCAGGCAAGCCCCTGCTCTTCGCGCTGGACTCAGTCTCCGTGACCAACATGTATCGCTTGCTGTACCGCGACTAGCTTCGCTGTGTCGTTGGAATCCGCCGCCGGGGTGTGCCCCGGCGGCTAGGTTTTTATAAAAAAGTGAGACAAACGGCAGACATATCTCCGCAGAAAAGATCGAAGACGTCGGCTCACGAGAGGCGACGTCTTCTTGATGTTGGGGTGAGGAGGTCGCTACTTGATCTCCCAGATCTGATATTTCCTGTGGCGCAGCGCGAGGCGGAGTTTGCGGCTCTCGGTGTCGTGCGCGCGCAGAATGTTGTTAATCTTGGTCTGATGCGCCGACCCGACCCGGCGGGTGTCATCGAGCATCGGATTGTTGCGCTCTTGCACGAGCAGACGCTGCACGACGTTGCGCGCGATGGTGCCCTCTGGAAACCAGCTGAGCACTTCCGCGATCACGGAGGCATCGAGCACGGCCGGCTTCGCATAGATCTCGGCAGTTTTGCCGGCTGCGAACTCAGAACTGTTGACCTTGAGCCCGCTGATCGGCAGTGCGATCGCTGCGTACACAGGTGTACCTGACGCGACATACGCCACGAGCGGCACATCTTCCACCCGCAGCTCAAAGACGAGCTGTTGTCCGACGCCGAGCACCTGCTCTACCTGCTGCCAGGCTTCCAGGTGTTCGCGTAGCCACTTCGCTTTGTCAGCGATTTTCGTTGCCTGGTCGCTCATTTGATTCTCCTTGTCCCACCATAGGACCCGGCAGAGGTATACCATAGTCTTCAAAAATAAAAATGCGACGTAAAAGTCCGAAGGCGTCACCGGGTGGTGACGCCTTTTCGATTTGCTGCGGAGCACATCATGCTCCGTGTGAGGCGAGCGTGGCCTCGATGCGGTGGGCGCGGTGCAGAATGCCTTCGACGACCATCTGTGCCGCATGTTCGCCGCTCTCCGTGCTGCCGGGGATGCCGACGTACCCAAGATGGAGCGCCTTCTCGGGGCGCTTGAGGAGGACTCTGCGGAGATTCATGAGCTCATCCCACTCGTCGTCGCCTCGACGATCCTCGCTCATGACGGTCAGCACATGCTTGCCGTCGGCGAAGGCATCCATCATCTGCCCATCGATGTCGCACAACATTTCATCGCACAGTGCGACGAAGAGATCTGCCGATTCGAGCTGCTCGCACAGCTCGACGCTCGCTGTTTGACCGAGCAGCGCTTTCACGCGGTCGATAAACGCGCGGTACCCATCGCTCAGGTCCTCCCGAGCGTAAGCAATGAAAATTCGCATCGTTTTGTCCTTTCAGCCACCAGGCTCAGCGCTTTATACGCGGTATCTATATATGAGGCAAATGAATTTCAAAAAAGATTCAAGATGTGACGTGGGGCATAAAAAGGTGATGCCGCGAGGGGATGCGGCATCCCTCGCGGCTTGGGGTCTCACGGTGTGCTCGGGCGACACGCAAATCGGATCGGCGTTTCGCCTTTGGGCGCTTCGCTTTTGAGCTCGAGCGTTTTCGTATCGATGTTCACGGGATCAAGGAAATACTTGCCGACCAGCTGATCCTTGTCGACCTTGCTGATCTCCCACACACCGTTCTTGATTTGCAGGAAGACGCGTCCACCGTCGGTCTCGGACTTGGTGATCGGCTCCCACGGCGTCCAATAGATATCCAGTTTGGCTGACCACCCAGGCCGCGCGAGCTGTTGACGGTAATGCCACGCGTGCATCTCCTTGCCCTCGACCTCAAAGGACAGCCATGCGAGTTCGAGCCCGTACCCGCGCTGTTTCCACTGCTCGGGGAGCGCCTCCGAGTAGGCGCCGCCGCTCAAGTGGGGGCACTTTTGCATGAAGTCGATCACATCGGCGTGCGCGACACTGCTCATCAGCAGTGCAATGAGAAATGTGACACTGCGCATGTTCGTTCACTCCGTCATGCGATGCGGCGCATCGCTTCCTATAGCCACACTAGTGCGTAAAGACATGGCGGTCAAACCACCTCCTTTGCGGGTATAGAAATGACATCGGCGGCGTCCGTGTGGACGCCGCCTTTCATGTGCACCAGCTCAGCTGCTGGGCTTTTCCCATTATTCGCGGACGAGTCGCAGTACTGCGTGCAGGTCTGCAAGGCTCCCACTCGTCATGAGGTCGACCGGCGCCATGCCGAGACGCAGCCGCTCATTCCAGTGAAGTACCCAGAGCTTTTCGAAGCCAGGGGGTACTCGCTTCAGCATCGGCTGCTTGTCGCAGATCTCGATGATCATCTCGACGCGATTCGCTGTATCGAGATAGCGTGTCGCGCTGATGCCGGCGACGAGGTGCCAGGGCCGCGTGCTGTCGGCGACGATGCCGTACGTGTTGAAGAGTCGCCGGAGCAGGCTCGACTCGACGATGTGCCATTTCTCGATGGCCGTGTGCACGGCTTCGTTCACCATCAGCTCGTAGACATCCTGCGGGAATTCCGGCTCCACGTGCGGGAGCTGACGAGGCGATTCCTTTGCCATTGGGTTCTCCTACGATGCATATGCACCGTTCCGGCCGACACCCTAATGCGTAAAGCGTGTACGGTCAAACCGCATGCAGTACTCATGTGTGCAAGGTACACTGAGGACCTTAAACACTAACGATCATTCGTATGAAAAATTATTTGGCAGTTTTTTTGGGATCGTCCGAGGCGATGCAGAATTGGAAGCCCGACGAGGCGACGATGAAAGAGGGGATGGAGGCGTGGTCGAAGTGGGCGACAGATCATGCAGCCGACACGGTAGACATGGGCTCACCGCTCGGCAAGACCAAAAAGATCAGCAAAGCGGGCATCGAAGATACACGCAATGAGATGGGTGCCTGGATGGTGGTGAAGGCCGAGAGTCAGGAGGCCGCGGCAAAGCTCTTCGAGAATCATCCGCACTTTATGATTTTCCCCGGAGATCGTGTCGAGGTGATGGAGTGCCTCCCGATGCCATCCATGGAGTAAGTATTTCCGAAGTAACAATGTTCGAAGCGGCGTCTCTCGAGAGACGCCGCTTTCTTGATGCGAGCGGGATCAGTATCCGCGCTTGAGCAAATCATCCGCTACCGGATGTATGGGCACCGCCCACACATTGGCATTTCCTCGGTATATCGGGATGCCGTACTCACGGTAGAAGAAAAGGACAGCGCCTGGCGGAGGTTCCGGCCAGCGATGGACTCTCGCGATGGCGCCGACGACCGCGCCATGACAATCCACTATCGGACCGCCGGAGGCACCCGGACGAATCGCATTGCGATCTGCCTCGGCGACAAGTTCGAAAGCCGCGAACCTTTGATCACGAGCGCGCAGGATGCTCACGCCTGATGTCGGGGGAGTGAAATTACCCCAGGCGCTCCTGAGTGTGCCGTTCGTGTATCCGACGCCGATCATGTACTCTCCCGAAATCGGCGGCGTCTGTCGGAGCCACGCAACCTCGATGGGGCCCAGATAGGGGCGCTTGAGCTCGAGTATCACGAGGCCGTCGGAGTGCGGCAGGCCCTCGGTGAACACTTCTTTGATGCGTGTCTCGACGTAGAAGGTGTACGCCCCATCGGATCGCTCCTGGAAAATCTCGATGAGTTGCCACGCATCTTTCGTTATGAGCAGAGACTCTGCCATGTGTCCGACCGTCATAATCTCGGTGCCCTCGGTTACAAAGAAAGCGGAGCCGAGATCCCAGTGTACGCGCTGCATCTCATCGACGTAGTATCCCGAGATGCGAACGACGGATTTGGCGATATGCGATGCGCTCACACACCGCTTCGGATCATGCTCGTGCGTATCCTGCGCGTGTGCGCTGCCGATGAGTGTCGCGAAGATCAAGAGCCAATATCGAATCATGGATCTTCCTCCTCTCGGCACGCTATCGCACGGTGGGCAAATAGCAATGGCAGCACAAGCCCTGACGGATCGATTGTTTGCCCGCTCTGCGCTGTGCTAGGGTAGTGATCGGCAAAGGAGGCCAACATGGAAACACGCGTTGCGTTTATCGGACCGATGTATCGTTCGGGTTCGCAATTCTACGACTGGTCGGCGATGGCTGAGCATTACGCGACTCTTTTGAGCGCCACCGCCGACTTCGAGACACGAACCTTTGCGACGTTCGATGCGGCCAAGCCCTACCTCGCGCAATCCACGGGCGAGCGCCGGATGGTTTTCTTGACGAGCGAGCGGTACGATCCGAACGCCGTGGTCGCTGCCACGCAGTACCCGAGCGCCAAGGTGTTCGTCTTTTCTGAGGCATATCCGCGTGGAGCGCCGGAGGTCTTGAGAGACGAGCATCCGCCGACGCCTACACCCGGCATACCGCTCCTCTTCGCCCTCGATTCGATCACCGCAGAGAACATGCGGCGCCTGATCGCGTGAGCGCATGCACCAACGCTGCTGCGTTGAGTGCACAAGTGGCATGCCAAAAAGGCTGCGGCCGGGAGTCCAAGACCCCGGCCGCTTTTCGCTTGCACCCGCACTAGGGTGGTTTTGTTTTTCCGCGTAGCACATCGATCGGGAAGCTGCTCGGCGGGGTGTTGCCCGAGAGCGGCACCGACAAGAGCTTCAAGCTCTTGCTGCCGGCTGGATTTTCAGCGGGCTTGCCCGAGCCGTTGATCATCGAGCGTCGCTGGTCGGCAGCGAGACGTGCGTTGATCGCGTCGGCCGCATCGGGCTGCGCACCATCCAGATGCGGTGGCTGCACATTGAGCAGCAGTGTCTGCGATCTACTTGGGCACGGTGCCACAAGCGCGAGAGTGAGGACGAGCCCCATAAGCACGCGTTGCATGTGTTCTTCTCCGTACAACGTTGCCGATTCAAAGAATCGGGGCTCCGTCGGAACCTTTTCTTAAACTACCACAAAAAAATGCAGCCGGGCACGAAGTCCCGGCTGCAGATCTATGGTGCGATGTATTCGCTAGACGATATGCCTACGCGCGGCCGGCAGACTTGCACGTGCGTTACCTCCGGCCAGGAAGGTGACTGTGCCGATGATCCAGCGGGCAACGAAGCGGCCGATCACGGCAGCGAGGAGGGCGCCCCACCACACGTCGAAGTGCACGAAGCACATGAATCCGATCGCGACGCCGATGACGGACAGCCATGCGGACACGAAGTGCGGCTTCCTGCACGGATAGAGGTTGAAGATGAGGTATCCGGCGATCACGCCGACGGCAAGCACGCTCGCATCAGGCAGTAGGTCGAACCGCATCGTGCTCGGTCCGCTCAGCACGCTGAAGCGCGCGGACTGGTACGTGTTTGCGATAAGCGCGGACCCGATGATGGTGCCGATGAGGCAGAATCTTGCAGGCCACGGCAAGGGTTTGCGCAGCTCGATCATGAGGGCGCGCGGCGTGGTCAGCCACGCCGCGATCGTGAGCGAGCCGACAACGAGCGCGAGGACCAGCATGCCAGAGGGTTGAATCGTCAGGAAACGCCAGACGAAGCAGGCCCAGAGGGTGGCCAAGATCGTGGCGATCCAGGGCAGGAAACGGAGTGCGTCCATTTGATTTTCTCCCAAAAGAGCGGGCTGCGGCGCAGCCAAAAGTCGCTCTCCAGAGCGTACTGTGGCGCTCCCGAGGGGTCAATCGGGGCACTTGCACGGTAGGATTTTTTGGTGCATACTCCGCGGACGTTCTATGGCAGAGGCTACGGCTAAAAAGACATCGCGCACCCGCGCCAAAAAGGCAGGGGATGGCGCACACCGCTTGCGCATCCGCGTGCGTGCCTATGAGCACGGCGTCTTGGATGGTGCGGTCAAGCAGATCATCGATGTCGCTGCCCGCCACAATGCCACGGTCGTCGGCCCAGTCCCACTCCCGATCGACATCAAGAAATACACTGTCAACCGCTCGTCTTTCATCGACAAGGATTCCCGCGAGCAGTTTGAGATGCGCGTCCACAAGCGCATGATCGACATCTTGAATCCTGAGGCCAAGGTCATCGAGGCCCTCACCAACATCGATCTCCCGTCTGGCGTGTCCATCGACGTCAAGATGATGTAAATTCCAACCTTCGAAAAATGTTTTACACCCGCCGCAAGGCGGGTGTCTCCGTATATGAGGCCCCACTGATTGACTTCTCTCTTAGCTCGTCCGATAGTGCGGGCTGCTAAGAGGGAGATTGAGCATGCTGAGGAAGGTTTTGTGGGCACTCGCAATCGGGGCCACCCTGCTGCTGGCACTTGCGGTGCCGGAAATCGTCAATCGAAAGGCGCAGCTCGCGGCCACTGAGCGACAGCTCTCGTCTGCGGATCCGATCATCGGAAATTTCGCGCCCGCGCCTATCGTCTACAAGCCCGATGTCTTCGGGTCCGCGCCAAAGCCTGCCCCCGCACCGACGGCTACGGTGCAAAGTCAGGTGGCACCCGTCCCGATCAATCGGGTGCAGGTGGTGCAGGAGCAGAGCTGTGCTCAGTGGCGCAGCGGAGGAAAGAAGGACAGGCTCGATGACCCTGATGACCAGAAGGTGTACGCATCTGAGCCTCCTCATGGTTGTTTGAACCCTGGGGAGCACATTTACGTCGCAGGTGGTGGCTGCGAGAAGGGTTTCTTCTGGATCTTCTCATTGAAGTCGCGCGGTGATCCGACTGCGACTGATTCAGCCAAGAGGCATGACCAGTTCAATCGGAACTGTAAATGCGGACCCGGTACGGAGTTCGCTCCAATGCCTGCTGCCGTGAGGGACGGCGACCGTGCAGCGCAAGACGCGCACCTGTGGTGCCAGCCGAAATCCGACAAGAAGTAACTCGTCGCCAATCTGCGGCATGCCTCGATCTTTCTTCCACCTTCCGCGCCTGCTGCCCCAGCAGGCGCATTTTTGTTTGGAAACAAAATACATTCATTGACAACTCATTCATATGTGGGGTATAATATTATCGGCTCAAATCGTAGGTAGCACCTGCGATGGCCGACTAAGGAACGGAGCGTGTCATGAACATGCGTCTCACAATTCCGGGTGTCGCGCTCATCGCGATGCTCGCCATGCCGGTGTTTGCTCAGCAGACCCAGCCGCAAAAGGCTTCGGCCTGTATGCCGGGCAAGATCACGTGCGCGTCTTTCTGCGACCTCAAGTACAAGGGAAGCGCGAGTACGATTGAGAGCTGCAAGCTCTTCCACCCGCAGTCCTGCATGAAGTACCACGGCTCGCTCGACGCCTGCGTCAAGCCGCCGCAGTAACGTCGTGCTGTTCGTTCGCGCGGGCCCTTTTCTCAGGGGGCCCGCGTTCTGTATTTAATTATTTTACAAAGAGCGATTGCTCATCGCCTTTGCCAAGTACCACGTGGAGAAAAATAAGAGACCAATTCCGAGGTATCCAATCCATTTTCCCTCGAAAGGGAGCGCAAGGAGTATGCCGCTTATACTTGCTGAGAAAGCTGTAAAGAAGAACGCGCCGCAGGCTGCGCATCCAATGCCTATTATCGAAGCCATCATGCCGAGAATGCTTGTGGGTAGTCCGCGCAACGGAATTCCCGGGCGGTACGCACGGACGAAGTATATAAGGAGCGGAATGTTGGTCCCCGCGGCGATGCTCAGCAGCGCTATAAACGGATAGACCACTATATTTTCTCCGAGTGCTCCCCAGAGGAGGTGAGCGATGATCGTCGCCGAATCACTAGACAAAAGTGCGGGGTCAAAGGCATACGAAAAGACTGCCGAGACGAGCGGAACCCATGAAAGCAGGAGGAAGAGCGCGATCGACATTCCAGCTGCATGCAGTACATATCGCGCTCGGGAATACGTGTGCATAGTCGTCAGTTTACCAGGCGATACCACGACGGGCCCTTCATGAAAGGGCACTTGACAGGGCAGGGTATATACTGTACAATGATAACAGCGTTCTGTCTATAGAGGGCAGAACAGAAATGGGGAATTACCATGACCAGGAACGACATCTCTCGTCGCGCCGCCCTCTCCGCTCTGTTTGGAGGGGCCGTTGCCTCGATCGTGCCGCAGGCCGCATACGCCAACGCCGGCGTGTCGATCATCATGATCAGTTTCCAGGGATGCGCCGCGTGCATGTACTGGGAAAACGTTCATGGGCCCGAGTGGAAGAAGCACAAGCTTGCATCGCACGTGCCGCTGCGCAAGCTCGAATTCTACCGTCCGCGGGAGCAGTACATCGCGACGAAGTGGCCGGAGGATATCCGCCACCTTGTCACGGCGTTCAACGCTGATCGAGCTCGCTTCGCCAAGAATGATCAGGCGGATTCGAGCCAGTCGGCCTCCGACGTCGCTCCGCGCTTCATGCTGGTGCACAACGGCGTTCTCGTCGACACGGGACTCCGCTCCACTGGCTTCGCGCGTCTGATCCAGAGGGCGGAAGCTCTCGTTGCGGTCTAGTACCGCAACATACTTTGGCCGTAGCGACTGCTTGCAGTTGCTACGGCCTCGTCTTTTTTAAAACTATCCCCATTTTTTCTCAATCGATTGAGTCCGCGTGCTACGATTTGATTGTTATGGCTACTCCTTCCAACACGCACGCACAGACAAAACGAGTACTGAGAAACTCACTCTACGGCCTCGCTGTCTTCGGAGCACTCGTCGGTGCATTTACGCTTGGTAATACTGGATACAATGCGGCACAAGATCCCAGTCTGTTGAACATCTTACAGACTCCCACTACGCACGCTGAGGTGCCCAACGATCCCGCCTACTATTACAACGAGACGTCTGGAGGGAGTTGCGGCTCGGCAGCGGGTGACGGTAGTTGCTCCCTTTGATATCAGAAACTATGAGTCCAAAAAATCTTACAACGGTGCTCATTGCGGTGCTTCTGCTCATCGTGATGGCAGTGGGTGGATATGTTTTGTTTTTGAACAATAACGCGAAGCGTTATTCTCAGGAGCAAACCGTAAATTCCGTCCTCGAGGCAACGAACTCTTCATTTGCACAAGGGAATAACCTTATGCGAGCGGGGAAAGAGTCGGAAGCGCTTACGGCATATCAAGATGCGCTCAAATCTGCCGAGGATAAAGCGCAAGAGGCACAGATCAAATTCAGTATCGCTTCTGCCCTTGAGAGAAGCGGTCTTTTCAGTGATTACTCGCGGTCAATTGAGCCGTTCAAAGAAATCGCACGCAACGCTTCGTATCCGGCGATTGCGCGAGCATATGCAGTACAGGAGATCGGTTTGCTGCGCATAGCATTTAACGATCAGCTACTGGATGCGATTATCTTCGCCGGTTCGCCGTACTCAGAGATGCTCTCGGGAGGAGATCTGGCTCTCGCATACAGACATTTATTCGAGTATGCAAGTCAGCTCTACCCGCTCGGTATCTCGCAAGCGCAAATTGCGCGGTGGTATGCCGATCAGCTCGTGCTCTCGACGCGAGCCGCTAAGCAGAGCGACGTACTGTCGGTAGAACAGACTGATGCGTATACAGATAAAATCAGACAACTGCTCGCATCGGCAGATGCTGATATTGAGCGCATCAAAGACACGCCAAGTGAAAAGGCGTATATCCCGACGATCCTCGCATCAGAGGCAATCGTCATAGGCAAAATGCAGCTTTCAGGTGACGATTCGTTCGGTGATCTGAGCAGCGCGTACAATGCTGCTCTCACCAGCTACCCGGCGTATGGTCTTGCAGCATACCGAGACGGATGGGTGCGATTCAATTACGCATCGGCTTTCCTGCAGAGTAGGGGAAGCGCAGGCACAAAAACAGTACAGGAAATACTTGCACCATTTTATAGTTCAGATCGGTATAAAAACTCTGCCATCGAGAAATTCCTTACTCGAGCACGCGCGGATACATCAGTATATGCAGAGGATTACGACAATATCGTGAGCTTGGCGAAATTGGATGCTCAATTTGCCTCATACCTGCGCTCGCTCGGGTGGACCGACTCAGATTTTTCTTCGCAGGTTCAGTCATGAGCAAGGCGACGCATATATTGCGACGCTTTGCTCGCAAGTACGTGCTTGTTGGCGGGTGGATACTCGTGGTGCTTGTTGTTCTCGGGCTCATCGTTGCGCATATGCGCCTTGAGGCCCAAAGAGATGGGAGTCCAATAAGGCCAGATGTTGTGCTGACGCCGCTGCGCGCAGATGATCATGTACTCGGAGATCGAAATGCTCAGGTACGGGTCTTTGTGTACACAGATCTTGAATGCCCGTACTGCAAGCGATTCCACGAAGCCATCCCGTTTTATCAGAGTAAATATGGGGAAGACATCGCCATGGTGTATCGTCATTTTCCTCTCGCCATACATCCGAAGGCGTATGACGAGGCACGTGCAGCAGAGTGTATAGCGATGCAGGGCGGAGATGATGCGTTCTTTCGCTTTGTCGGGAGGGTGTTTGAAGAGTCGCAGACCAACGATACGTTTCCGAGCGAGCGACTTTCGCAGATCGCTGCAGAAATGGGTTTCGACGAGAAAGCGCTTGATCAATGTCGTGAGAATCGGCTGAGCGCCGATCGTGTCGATCGTGATGTGGCGGATGGTCTCGCTACGGGATTCTCAGTCACCCCGACGGTGGTGGTGGAAGGCGCTGGAACAAATCATCTCGTTTCAGGAAACTTTAGTGCGCGCATTCAGGCTGCTATCGATGCACTTTTACAAAGAGCGCACTAATCGCCGTGCTACTATTTTTCTATGATAAAAAAGGTTTCGCATGCGCACGCATATATTCTCGTGGCGGTGCTCGCCGTCGTTGTGAGTGTGGCGCTCATCTACCTTACGCCACTGAAATGGTTTAATCTCGTACCACCCACAATTCGAGAGGTAGATCCTACGTCATTCCAGCGCGAATTTGAGGCCGATCCCGGCGAGTACATTTTTATCGATGTTCGCTCATCAGATGTATATTCGCAAATGCATGCCAAAGGATCTATAAGTATGCCAATCGGCGTATTTCCAGATGAATACATGCGTTTGCCGCGGAGCGATAAGACAATTGTACTCATTTGTTCAAGCGGGAAGCTCGCCAAAGCTGCATACGGGTACCTACAATATCAGGGGTTCACCAATCTTCTCCACATAGACGGCGGTTTACAAAATTGGGTCCTAGAGAAACAGCCTGTGGAAGGCAATGATCTGAACGCTCCGATCCCCGTGAGTGATTAGTTCATTGGAATGTGTTGATTACGCCTCTATGCGCGTTTATAGAGCGTATAATTAATTGAATGCATACTGCATCCTCCAAGACATTGCTCAAGGTGCTGGCAGGAATTTTCTTGCTCATCGGCTTTGTGGGATTTGTCTACTATTATCTGCCAGTCGATTTGGCATCGCTGTCGTACTATCGCGAGCGCGCGATATATATGACGAATCCTTCGGCGCCGAAGGCGTATGCGTATGGCCTGGAGCATTTCGATTCCGCAAAGCCCGCATCGCACAATATCGATCGTGCTGAGTATTTCTTCCGTGAAGCACTCGTGCAAGATCCGAGCTACGGGCATTCACATCATCAATTAGCCCGTATCGCGTTCCTCCGTGGAGATTTTGCTTCGGCACGGGGAGAGATTGATAAGGAGATCGCACTGTATGGCGATAGCAATCCGAGCGCTTTGTATGTACGCGGTCTGATCCAGGGCTATCAAGGTGCCTATAGTGGAGCAGAGAAAGATTTTGCCCGCTTTATCGGGCTGAGCCCGGAGGGATGGGCAGCGTATAACGACTACGCCTGGGTCACTATGAAGCAAAAGAAGTACCAGCTTGCGATCAACGCACTGCAGCAGGGCATCGAGAAGCACCCGGGCAATCCCTGGCTCCTCAATTCGTATGCAGTCGCGCTGCATGAGGCAGGGCTCACACCACTTGCCGCCAAAATCGCTGAGCTTGCCAAAGCACAGGTCATGCGACTGACGCCAGAGGAGTGGGCAGCAGCAAATCCTGGCAACGACCCGCGCATCGCGGGACAGGGACTCAAGACATTTCAAGATGCAACCATCGCCAATCTCAACGCGATTATGAGCGATGCGAACAAGGTGAATTAATATGCGGCACCATTTCTCAAAACATATTCACTCGCCATTCGCGCGTGTTGCCAAGCAAATCGGCATGCCGGTGGGGGACCTCGCGCGATTCGGAGCCTTTGCGGTAGTACTCGCATTGATGGTCGGGATTTCAGGCACTACCTCACCCTTCGTCTCTCCGGAGATGATGTTTACCGACGCCTCATCGCAGCACCTCTCCATCGTCCCGGCATCAGGCGAATCTGCGCCGCCATATGTGTACGATGGCTGCCATCCACAGACTGGTCAATCGTGTTCCGGTAGCAATCAGTGCGGCACACTTTATGGCACGATTCAGTGTAATGGTGCGTGCTCTGTCGGGGGTCCGACACTGCCTGTCACCTACGGATGGGGATGTCAGTCGTCGGCAAACGCATGCGGCATGACGAATTGGGGGACCATCGGCTGCGATGGATCTTCCTGCAATGCGGGGCGACCGTCCGATTCGCTCTGTGCACCACCTACTCCCGACGTGATCACCCCACCTATATGTACGCAATCACCTACGACGGCGACAGCATGTGGACAGACCTCGACCTACAATCCATGCACGGGAGCATTCAATACAGTTGGGACGTTTGATCCGTCCATACCAGGCTGCTCTGCGAGCGGTGGCTCTTCTGCCGCTGGAGGTCAGTGCTGGTCTGCACCAAATGCTTGTGGTGAGCGGACGGAAGGTGTGATCCAGGGCTCGGGCCTCTGCAACGCATCGCCGCCACCAAATTCGTGCATGCTTCCGGGTGGAGGTGGCGGCAGCAGCGGAAGTGGCGGCTGGAGCCCGAGCGGAGGTGGCTCGCCAATACCGACCTATGATCCGATCCCCGAGCCACCACCGCCTCCGCCACCACCGAGCTTCCAGTCATTTACGACGACTGCGCCCGGCCAGATATTCAATGCATCCGGCCACTTGCAGGCACGTCCGACCTTGATTCGCCGCGAGACGATCACGCGAGTGTACTGGAATGTGAGCAATGTCTCGAGCTGCAGCGTGACGGGTACCAACGGCGATGCTTGGAGTGGCAACACTTCCGGTACTTCTGGCGCGACCACGAGTCCGCTTCAGACCCGCACGGTGTACACACTGCGCTGCACTTCACTGCCGGGCTCGGGCGCAGCCAATGTAAATGAGTCAGTTACTATTAACATCGCGCCTCGGTTTATTGAACAATAATTTTTATCTATGACTCGATCACTCAGCCGCGTTTCGCTTCTCGTGCTTCTCATCATCGCCATGATGCCGTTCGTTGCATTCGCACAAGAGCAAGAATCAGCATTGCATGCCACCGTGCGCGCGGAGGTGATGAAAGATCCGCGTGCCGCAGCGATGCCCGCAGCAGAATTGGAAGCAATGATCGATGCGCTCGCCAAAGGCGCTGAGGAGCAGGGGATGACGAGCGAGGATTTCCAGCAGCGCTCGAATCAGCCTGACTTCGTGCCGGCTCCGAATCCCCGAGAGCAGTCGAGCATGCCTGCGTGCGATGGGATGCCACAATTCATCTGCACCATCGAGAACTCCTTTGGCTTCGACGGCTCCAACACGATTATCCCGGTGGGCCTCCTCGTGACCTCGGGGCTCCTGTGGTTCTTGCTCTACGAGCTCAAGCACCATCACAAGATGGGTTTTAAGTAGCTGCTCCAGGCACCCTCCTTTTTGAAACACCGACTTTTCTGGTGAAAAGTCTCGATCCTCGCCTCTTCGGCTGCGGGGGTTTCAAAAGAGAGGGTGCCTTTCGCTGTCGGTGGTTGGAGGTCGGCAGTTGCATTTTCGTTTTCTCTGCGTATACTGCCTCCACCCATGTCCGAATCACGGACCACTGGCGAGGCTCGATGAGTCCCGCTGGCGCGGGATTTTCCTTTTTCAAACTATGAAATTCATGCTCGGCACCAAGGGTCGTATGACGCAAATCTTCGATGAGAAGGGTGCTGTCAGCCCTGCAACCATCATTACCGCGGGCCCGCTTACGGTTACGCAGGTGAAGACGGCAGACAAGGACGGCTATGCGGCAGCGCAGGTCGGCTTTGGCACACGCAAAGATAAGAATGTCGGCAAGCCCGTCTTGGGTCATTTGAAGGATCTCGCCACCTTCCGCTACCTCCGCGAAGCACCGCTCGAAGGTGTCGAG
Source organism: uncultured Candidatus Saccharibacteria bacterium (assembly GCA_964545165.1). GTDB lineage: Bacteria > Patescibacteriota > Minisyncoccia > Phycocordibacterales > UBA2100 > UBA10103. Next base: position 27,733 of record CAZJEQ010000008.1, on the reverse strand, counting down.
CGCGGTGGTGTCATTGATATCTCGATCTTTGCCCCAGGCGATATCGTCGAAGTCTCGGCGATCTCCAAGGGTAAGGGTTTCCAGGGTGTCGTGAAGCGCCACGGCTTTGCCGGCGGTCCTCGCACGCACGGTCAGAAGAACAAAGAGCGCGCTCCGGGCTCGATCGGCGGCGGCGGTCGCGCAGGCGGTCGTGTGGTCAAGGGTATGCGCATGGCAGGCCGCATGGGTAATGATCGTGTGACGGTCCGCAATCTTCGCGTCTTGCAGGTTGATGTGGCTACGAATACCATCGTCATCTCGGGTGCCGTACCAGGCAAGCCAGGTACACTCGTCGAGATCCGCACCAAATAATTTGTATGAAAACAGACATCTATTCAATCGACGGTAAGAAAGCGGGAAGCATGGAGCTCCCTGAGAGCGTCTTCGGCGTGTTTTGGAACAACTCCCTCATGCACCAGGTCGTGACCTCGATGCAGGACAACGCTCGCACCCCGGTGGCTCACACCAAGGGCCGCGCAGAGGTGCGCGGCGGCGGTATCCGCCCCTGGAAGCAGAAGGGCACGGGTCGTGCTCGTCACTCATCGATCCGCTCTCCCATCTGGCGCGGTGGCGGTATCACCCACGGTCCGATCAACGAAAAGAACTTCTCGCGCGAGATCCCGAAAAAGATGCGTGCCAAGGCCCTCTACATGGCCCTCTCCAAGAAGCTCAAGGATGGTGAAATCATCTTCGTCGACACGCTCAGCATGAAGGAGCCGAAGACCGCCCTCGCTCGCAAGGCACTCGTCGCGCTCTCGGGTGTGAAGGGCTTCGAGAAGCTCGCAACGAAACGCGTCAACGCCGGCCTCATTGCGCTCGCTGAGAAAAACGAGATGACTGAGAAGTCCTTCCGCAACATCGGCTCGATCACCGCAACCGACATCCGCAATCTCAATCCGGTTGCCGTATTGAAGGCAAAGTACCTCATCATCGAAAACCCTGAGAAGTCGCTCGCGGTCGTGGAGGCTCGTATGGCTAAGAAGACTAAATAAATCGCTATGGCACTCTTCGGATCAAAAAAGAAAACTGAGAAGAAAGTCGTCGAGAAGAAGGCGGCAGCAGTCGAGTCGCGCGTCGATGCGGTCCGCAATCTCACGGGTGTGCTCAAGCACGCACGCATCACCGAGAAGGCGAGCATGCAGCAGCTCTCCGGTGTCTACACCTTCGACATCTCAGCATCAGCCACCAAGCGTGACATCATGCAGGCGGTCAAATCGATCTACAATGTCATGCCGACCAAGGTCGCCGTCGTCACCGTCCGCTCCAAGAGCGTCCGCAGCGCACGCACCGGCAAAGCGGGCGTCAAATCCGGTGGTCGCAAGGCATACGTCTACCTCAAGAAAGGCGACACCATCTCGTTCTAAATAACATTTATGAAAACCTACAAACCAGTCACCAAATCTTCGCGCCAGATGACGCGCGTCGAATTCAAGAAGCTTCTCTCAGGCACGAAGCCCCTCAAGAGCCTCCTCAAGGGTAAGAAGCGCATGGGCGGTCGCAACTCCGCCGGCCGCATCACGGTCCGCCACCAAGGTGGTGGCCACAAGCAGCGTTACCGCGATGTAGATTTCACCTTCAACAAGAAAGACATTCCCGCTACGATCTCGTCGATCGAATACGATCCGAACCGCTCAGCATTCATCGGTGTTGCCGTCTACGCCGATGGCGAGAAGCGCTATGTGGTCCTCCCGCAGAAGGTCAAGGTGGGCGACACCTTCATCGTCTCGCAGACGACCCCGGTCAAAGTGGCGAATCGTATGCTCCTCGGCAACATGCCAGTCGGTACCTTCGTCTACAACATCGAAGTGAAGCCTGATGGCGGCGGTATCATCGCTCGCTCTGCCGGTAACTACGCGGAGGTGGTGGCACAGGATTCTGGCTACACCCACGTGAAGATGCCATCGACTGAAGTTCGTCGCATCATCGGTACGTGCTGGGCATCGATCGGTGAGGTATCGAATGAGGAGCATCGTCTCGTCAATTTCGGCAAAGCAGGTCGCTCACGCTGGAAGGGTATCCGCCCAACGGTCCGTGGTACTGCCATGAACCCAGTCGACCACCCACACGGCGGTGGTGAAGGCAAACAAGGCCGCGGTCTCCGTCGCGCCAAGACCATGTGGGGCAAGCCATCCGGCAAAGGTCAGAAGACCCGCCGCCCGAAGAAGTACTCCAACGTCTTCATCGTCACTCGTCGTAAAGTCGGCAAACGCAAGTAACAAACAAAAGGGCCCGCGAAAGCGGGCCCTTTTTCATCGGATTCAGAAAATGATCTGGGATGCCCATTCACGGATGCGGCTATGCATTTCGTCGATGATATCCGCCGTGATGTAGACCTCGCCCGAGAGGTCGTGCGCTCTTCCGCCGAAGACGTACACCTCATCGATACCCTGCGGGCAATCGGGAAGGACGAGTCGTTCGGTAGGGTGTCGTGCGAAGTTCGAATAACGACCTCTCTCGCGCACGACAGGAAAGCGCTTGATGAGCGCCATGTCGGGGCCGTCCTTATCGAGCCACGCATCAGTGCCGTCCACGCCGAGGCCGGAATGGAGGAGGCACATGAGATGTCCCCAGACGTGTACCGGCATCATCATGCGTTGCCACTCTTCTGGCGTTTTGCCCGCGCAGTTTGAACGAATATGGACGGCGTTGCGATTCGCTGCGATCAGGACACCGCGTGTTTCCGTCTGGTCGGTGAACTTGGTGAGCAAGAATTCGCGGTCGAAGAACGCTGTGTTGGTCAGTTCGACGAGCTTCTCGCGGTGCGAAATACCGCCGCCCTTGGCCATCTCTGCATATTGGAAAAGCAGGGATCGTCCCGAAGGAGCGTTCCTGCTGCCTTTTGTTCTGCCCATCGGTATCTCCCTGGTAGGCGATGGTGACTGTCGGCACCCTACCATAGGCCCTCCTGAGGCCAAAAGTTTGACTTAGGGGCTCCTTTCCTATACATTGTGCGAACTCCCGCACAGGCGGGTTTTCAATTGCACTTATGTCACGATCACTTGCCAAAGGTCCCTACGTGGACGAAAAGCTGATGAAAAAGGTTCTGGCCCGCAAGCCGGGGGCTGGTTCTATTAAGACGTGGGCACGCCGCTCGCAGATTGCCCCAGAATTCGTGGGCTTTACCTTCGCGGTGCACACGGGCAAGAATTTTGATGATGTATACGTCTCCGAGGACATGGTAGGTCACCGTCTCGGTGAATTCGCTCCGACGACCAAATTCGTCCGTCACGGCGGTAAGATGCAGAAGGAAACCGAGCTCGCTGCAAAGGCTGCTGAAATCGCTGCTGCACAGGCTGCCAAGGCTGCACCGGCCGCTAAGAAATAATCTATGAAGGCTACGCTCACCAACTTCCGCCAGTCTCCGCAAAAGGTCCGCCTCGTGGCAGATCTTATTCGCGGCAAGAGTGTGGTGCAGGCGCAGCAGGCGCTCACCTTTATGCCGAAGAAATCTTCGCCGGCAATTTTGCAGCTCCTCAACAGCGCCGTCGCCAATGCCCGTGTCCAGAATGCAGATGTCGACGATCTCGTGGTGAAAACCATCACCGTCAACAAAGGCGCGGTTCTCAAGCGCATCGCACCGCGTGCTCGCGGTCGTGCTGCTCGCTTCCACCGCACGATGTCGATCGTCGTCCTCGAGCTCGCGACCAAACACCAGCCAGTCGTGAAAAAGGCGAAGGCCGCGAAGGCAGAAGCCGAGAAGCCAGCTGCTGCCAAGAAGACCACCAAGAAAGCAGCTAAAAAAGTCGCCGCCTAAATTTGTATGACACACACAGTACATCCTTACGCACATCGCCTCGGCATCATCCGTGATTGGAAGAGCCGCTGGTTTGCCAAGACGCCGGCCGAGTACCGCATGAACGTCATCATCGACGCGGTCATCCGCCGCTACCTCAAGAAGCGTCTGCGCGGTATGTTCGTCACCTCTGTCGAGCTCGAGCGCCAGCAGCAGAACATCCGTGTCATCGTGAAGACTTCACGCCCCGGGCTCGTCATCGGCCGCGGCGGCGAAGGCTCACAGAAGCTCGTCAAGCAGATCGAGAAAGAGCTCCTCACCATCAAGGGTGCTCCGAAAGTAGCCGTGAAGCTCGATATCGAAGAGGTCCGCTCACCAGAGAGCCAGTCGCCAGTCGTTGCCTACATGATCGCCGAAGGTCTCGAGAAGCGTCAGACCTTCCGCCGCGTGCTCAAGCAGACGGTGGAGAAGGTGATGGCGAACCGCGACGTGCAGGGTGTCCGCATCGCCATCTCCGGTCGCCTTGGTGGCGCTGAGATGTCGCGCCAGGAGGAGATCAAGCGTGGTCGTGTGCCATTGCAGACACTCCGCGCGGATATCGATTTCGCGAAAGAGCAGGCATACCTCCCATACGGCGTCATCGGCATCAAGGTGTGGATCTACCGCGGTGAAATTTTTGCCGACGATAAGAAAAATCAGAAGTAATATATGTTGGCTCCTAAGAAAACAAAGTACCGCAAATGGCAGGTTGCTCGCCGCAAGGGTGATCGCCGTGTCGCACCGGAGACCCGTGGTATCACGGTGGCTTTCGGAGCGTTTGGTCTCAAGGCCACAACGCAGGCGCGCATCACGTCGAATCAGATCGAAGCTGCTCGTCGCGCACTCTCGCGCGCCGGCGGCAAGAGCGCCAAGATCTGGACGCGCATCTTCCCGGACCGACCGTTTACCAAGAAGCCAGCGGAAGTACGCATGGGTTCTGGTAAGGGCGATCTCGCAGGCTACGTGATGGACGTGCGCCCGGGCCGTGTGATCTTCGAAATCGACGGTGCCACCGAAGCGGTCGCGCGCGAAGCGCTTCGCAAGGCAGGCGCGAAGCTTCCGGTAAAAGTTCGCATCATCGCACGCTAAATACGCATATGGCTGATATCAAAAACAAAGCAGTGGAAGACATGCAGAAGGAGGTTCGCGAACTTCGCGAGGCTGTTCGTGCATTCCGCTTTGGTGCTGAGGGCTCACGCTCACGCAATGTGCGCGAGGGCCGCACCAAGCGCCGCGAGATTGCGCGCTTGCTCACGGAGATCAATTCACGTAAGGTGTCCCAGTAAACTTTTTATGGAAACGCAAACCACCACAGGCAAAACTCTCGAAGGCGTCGTCGTAAAGTCGGCGATGAAAGACACGTGCACCGTGCAGGTGGACTCCTATGTGAAGCACCCGAAGTACAAGAAGTTTATGCGCCGCTCCAAGAAGTTCCTCGTGCACGATGAGGGCAATACCGCCGAGGTCGGCGCGAAGGTCATCATCAAGGAGACCCGCCCGATGTCCAAGCGTAAGCGCTTCATCCTCGTCAAATAACGTATGATTCACGACCGCTCACTCGTCAAAATTGCTGATAACTCCGGTGGCATCATCGGACGTGTCTTCAAGGTGCTCGGTGGCTCCAAGAAGCGCTATGCCGGCATTGGGGAAGAGGTCGTGATCTCGATCCAGACCGCGCAGCCGCGCAAGGCCGTCAAGAAGAAGGACGTGCATCGCGCTGTCGTCGTGCGCCTCAAGAACGCCTACCGCCGCAAGGATGGCTCGTACATCCGCTTTGATGAAAATGCCGTCGTCCTCGTGACGGGCTCGGGCAAGGATCCGAAGGAGCCGAAGGCCAACCGTGTGTTCGGTCCGATTCCACGCGAAGTCGTCGAAAAGGGTTACAAGACCATTGGCTCGCTCGCGCCTGAAATTCTCTAACCCGAACAAAATAAATTTTTGGTATGAAACTCAAAAAAGGAGACAATGTGATCGTGATTGCGGGCAAGTCCAAGGGTCAGAAGGGCACCATCGTGCGTGCGTACCCAGCTGCAGGCACCGTCCTTATCGATGGCGTCAACATGGTGAAGCGTCATCGCAAGCCCACGCAGCAGGCTCGTAAGGGTCAGATCGTCGACATGCCGATGCCGATTCACGCATCCAATGTGCAGATTCTCGATCCGAAGGGTGGCAAGCCGACGCGCATCAAGATCGAGCGCAAGAATGGCAAGCGCACGCGTGTCGCCAAGAGCGGAGAAACACTCAAGTAAATTTTATGGCTACAGCAACCAAAACTCATAAGCACAGCAAAGTTTTCGAAGCGATGAAGGCAGACTTCGGCTACAAGAGCGTCATGCAGGCACCGAAGATGGTAAAGATCGTCGTCTCGACGGGCGTGAACACCAAGCACGATGCCAAGAAGCGTGAGCTCATCAAGGAGCGCCTCGCGACCATCACCGGCCAGGCACCATCTGAGCGCGCTGCCAAGAAGTCCTTCGCGGCCTTCAAGACGCGCACGGGCGACATCGTCGGCTACCAGATCACGCTCCGCGGCGCACGTATGGATGCGTTCCTCTCGAAATTGATCCACATCGTCTTTCCGCGCGTCAAAGACTTCCGTGGCCTCGATGCCAAGGCGATCGACGAGATGGGCAACATGACGATCGGCATCAAGGAGCACACCGTCTTCCCGGAAACGGCCGACGAAGATGCGAAGGATGTCTTCGGCTTTGCGATCACGCTCGCGACCAACGTCCACGACAAGAAAGAGGCAGAGGCGTTCTTCCGCCACATCGGCATTCCGCTCAAAGCGTAAACCAAAATAAAAAAGGGAAACGGCGGCCATGGGGCCGCCGTTTTCGTTGCCGGACGACGTGTTTCAGCGGCTCACGATGCGCCGCTGATCGTCGTAGACAATAAACGAGATCTTTGGGTTGCGTGCTTCCTGCGTGAGTGTGTCTGCACGCTCACATGCCTGCTGTAGCTGATCGAAATCATCGATCAGGTAGTAGTCCCATGTGAGACCGCTCTTACGGTCTCCGCTGCGCACGACTTTCACGAGACGAAACATGCCCGCAGGCGCGAAAAAATCTTCGTGGTGACGCAAGTGAAATTTATGGTCGGCAAGATCACTCATCGATTCCTCCTTGCGGCAATCCGAGTGCAGACAATATACGTCTCTCGTCTCTGCTGTCTAGCGATGCAGATATAAAAACGCGGTCGCGTTTTTATATCTGCAGCCCGAGTAATTATGCCGAAAACGTGTAGTATAGCGCCATGAGCCAGCATCAGAATTTCTGGGATAAGGAATACAAGACGTCGAAGCACCTCGCGCTCTCGAGCAGTGTCTCGGAAGACCTCGAGAAGTTCGCACGATTCCTCGAGCGTGGCTGGAAGCGCGAATTCCTCAATCCCTTCGGGCGTGTCCTCGATCTCGGCTCTGGCAATGGTCGCAATCTCATCTATCTCGCGGAGAACTACGGTATGCAGGGTACGGGCTATGACATCTCTGGTGTTGCGACCGCGCTTGCCGAGAAGGCGAGTGAGGGGCTGCCTATCGTGTACGAGACCCGCTCAATTTCGGAGCCCTTGCCACTTCCCGATGCTTCACAAAATATCGTGCTCGACATGATGACCTCGCATTTCCTCAAGAAGGCTGAGCGTGAGGCACTACGCGCAGAAATCCATCGTGTGCTCAAGCCCGGGGGATGGCTCTTCTTCAAATCCTTCCTCGCCGAAGAAGACATTCATGCACGCCGCCTCCTACGCGACTATCCGGCGGACGAGAAAGGTGCGTACATCCATCCCGAGCTCGGAGTCTATGAATATGTGTGGGAGGAAGATGCGGTGGAGGAATTCTTCGGCAAAGATTTTGAGATGCATAAATTCCACAAATCCCATCGCCATCTCTTGAAGAACGGCACCGCCGGCAAACGCCGCACGTTCTCGGCATATCTGCAGAAGTTTTAAAACACAACGACCGCCCGAGAGAGGCGGTCGTAATTTTGAGAGCAGGGGAGGTTTACGGACCATCCGCAAGCGCATCGACGATTTCTTGACGTCTGCAGGGCTTGGGCAGAAATCGGGCGCCCAGCTGCGTGGCGGTGTCATAGTCCGCGGTTCCAGAGGTAAGCACGAGCCGCATGTGAGCGAATTCCGGCTTGCCCTTGATCTCGCGCAACACGGTCGTGCCCGTGCTCTCCGGCGGCATGCCTTCTTGCGGCGGCATGCGGTCGTCGGTGAGCAGTGCGTCGAAGCGCTGGCGAACGAGCTCGGCGCGGAGGTCCGCGCCGTTTGTGACGGTGACGATTGTGTGACCCAGACGCTCGAGCCACAGAGTCATCTCGGGGCGCAGAAAGTCGTCGTCTTCGGCGTAGAGGATGTGCATGAGGCACTCCTGTGTTGGGGGTGGGCTCGCACGACTTAACCACTTTTGTGAGGGAATGGCAATGCGTTTGACTTTGGATACCCCTTCGCGTATATTTCACGGGCCTCGCAGGGGGCCTTGTTTTTTAGAGTCGATCCTTCGGGATATCGCTAGAACGAGGTCACGCAGGGAAGTGCTCTAACCCAAGCCGCAAGGCGGGGTGCCGGCCTCCCAGCTACTCCTCTTGGCTTTTCCCTCATGGCAAAGAAATCAATGATCGTAAAGGCACAGCGCCCGGCGAAATTTAAGTCGCGGGTTGTTCGTCGCTGCATGAAATGTGGTCGTCCGCGCGGCTTTATGCGCACCTTCAACCTCTGCCGTATCTGCTTCCGCGAAGAGGCCCTCGAAGGCAACATCCCGGGTATTAAGAAATCTTCTTGGTAATTATGGTCAACGATCCTGTCGGCGATTTCATAAACCGCCTCAAAAATGCGGGTGCAATCAACAAAGAGAGCGTCTCTTTGCCATTTTCGAATTTCAAGCTCGCCATCGCTGAGAAGCTCAAGGAAGCTGGCTACGTCGCTGAGATCGAGAAGAAGGGCAAGAAGGTCAAGAAGACCCTCGATGTCACACTCCTCTACACCGCATCCGGCGAGCACAAGATCAAGGGCGTGAAGCGCGTCTCCAAGCCCGGCCGCCGCATGTACAAGAGCGTGCACGAGATCTCGCGCGTCCGCTACGGTCACGGTGCACTCATTCTCTCGACTCCGAAGGGTATCAAGACCGACAAAGAGGCTCGCACCGAGAAGATTGGCGGTGAGGCCCTCTTCGAAATTTGGTAAGCAGATATTTATATTGATATGTCACGCGTAGGCAAAAAAGAAATCATGATTCCGGCAGGCACTGAGGTGTCTGTTCAGAATGCCGAGCTCGTCGTGAAGGGGAAGGGTGGCACGCTCAAGAAGGCCATTCACCCGGGTGTCACGCTCAAGGTAGAAGGCTCCATCGCCAAGATCGAGCCGCGTGATGCATCGCGCCTCTCCCGCGCACTCTGGGGTACCTTTGCCTCACACCTCCAGAACATGGTCGCCGGCGTCAACACCCCATTCGTCAAAAAGCTCGATGTGCAGGGTATCGGCTACCGCACCGAAGTCTCCGGCAAGAATCTCAAGCTCACCGTCGGTTTCTCACACCCGGTCCTCATGGAAGTCCCCGAAGGTCTCACCGTCACGGTGGAGAAGAACATCATTTCGGTCTCTGGTGCAGATAAAGAAGCGGTCGGCCAGTTTGCGGCATCGGTGCGAGCCGTGAAGAAGCCGGAGCCGTACAAGGGCAAGGGTATTCGTTATGAAGGCGAAGTCGTACGCCAGAAGGCTGGTAAGAAGGTTGCAGGCGCTGCCTCGTAATAAAACTATATGGAACTCACTAAAGCACAGCAGAGAGATCGTCGTCACCGCCGCGTCCGCGCGAAGGTGGCGGGCACGGAAGCGCGCCCACGTCTTTCGGTGTACAAGTCCAACACGCAGCTCCTCGCGCAGCTCATCGACGATGACAAGGGTGTCACGATCGCTGCGGTTTCATCCAAATCCGAAAAGGCCAAGACCCCGCGCGAGCGGGCCGAAGAGGCAGCTAAGTCGCTCGCAAAGAAGGCGATCGAGAAGGGCGTGAAGCAGGTGGTCTTTGATCGCGGTGGCTTCCAGTATGTGGGTACTATCAAGGCGTTTGCGGATGCCGCGCGCGCAGCAGGCTTAGAGTTCTAATAATTATTTATGGCCGAAAACGAAACAGTGATCCCAGCAAGCGAGACTCCCGCCCAGGAGGTCTCTTCCGAGCGAGCCTCAAACCGCGGCCCGCGCTCTGGCGGTGATCGCCGTGGTGGCGGTGGCCAGCGAGGTCCGCGCCGTGGTGGCCCGCGCCCTGATGATCGCGCTCGCTCTGAGTTCGCACAAAAGATGATCGGTATTCGCCGCGTTGCCCGTGTTATGGCAGGTGGTCGTCGTTTCAATTTCTCCGCAGCGATCGTCATCGGTGACAAGAAGGGTCGCGTCGGCGTCGGTGTCGGCAAGGCTGCAGACACGCAGCTCGCCATCGAGAAGGCGACCCGTCATGCCAAGCGCAACATGATCAATTTGAATCTCACCAAGAACCGCTCCATCCCGCACAATGTCGAATCCAAGTACTGCGCATCGGTCGTCGAAATTCGCCCAAGCCCAGGTCGTGGACTCGTCGCCGGATCCTCGGTCCGCTCCGTGCTCGAAATGGCAGGTGTGACGGACGTCACGGCCAAGCTCCTCTCGCGCTCGAAGAATTCGATCAACAACGCACGCGCTGCCGTCGAAGCGCTCAAGAAAATCCCGCAGATGAAATAATATGGCATCACTTCACACACTCGTTCGCTCTGGAGCACGCGCCTATCGTCGCGTTGGTCGCGGCAATGGTTCAAGCCGCGGCAAGCAGTCCGGTCGTGGCGGCAAGGGCCAGACCGCACGCGCCGGTCACAAGATCCGCCCAGCATTCCGCGACATTCTCAAGAAGCTTCCGAAGCGCCGTGGCTACGGCAAGAATCGTGGCCGCACCGTCGACTCGACCATCCCTGATGCAGTCGCTGTCTCGGTGACGCGTCTTGAGCAGCTCTTCCCGCAGGGTGGGGCAGTGACGATCGCAACCCTTCGCGAGAAAGGTGTGATCGGTCGCAAGAGCGTGCCGGTCAAGATCGTCGGTGGGGAAACCTCGAAGAAATTTATGATTGAAGGTTGTGAGATTTCGAGCGGTGCCCGCGCGACTATCGAAAAGGCAGGCGGCACGATCACCGAGAAGCGCTCCGTCACCATCCCGAAGGTCAAGAAAACTGCAAAGCCAAAGAAGGAAAAAGTCGCAGCCAAAGCCGAATAGCCTATGTGGGAAACATTCTCAAGAAAAATAAAGCTCGTCTTCGCGGATGAGGTGTTGCGAAAGCGCATGCTCTTCGTGCTCGGTGCACTGGTCGTGTTCCGCTTTCTCGCGGTGATCCCGGTCCCGGGTATTCATGCTGCCTCGCTCGAGGCATTCCTCGCCAACAACCAATTCTTTGGTCTTCTCAACGTTTTCTCCGGCGGTGGCTTCTCGAATCTCTCGATTGTCATGCTCGGCGTGGGCCCGTACATCACGGCATCGATCGTCATGCAGCTCATGACCATCCTCGTACCGAAGCTCAAGGAGATGTACCAGGAAGAGGGTGATTCGGGTCGTCAGCGCTTCGCCATGTACAGCCGCTACCTCACGGTGCCGCTTGCGTTTATCCAGGCATTTTCATTCGTACTCCTCTTCCAGCAGCAGGGGATCATCCCGCAGCTCACCTTTATCGAGCTCTTCACCAACGTCATGGTCATTGCCGCAGGCTCGATGCTCTTGATGTGGATCGGTGAATTGATCACTGAGTACGGTGTCGGCAACGGCGTCTCGCTCATCATCTTCGCGGGCATCGTCGCGTCGATCCCGAGCGCCCTCGCGCAGACCCTCTTTGCCTTCGATGTCTCGCAGCTTCCTGCGTACCTCGGCTTTATCGCAGCTGGTCTTGCGGTCATGGCAGGTGTCGTCTTCATTACGGAGGCAGAGCGTCCGATTCCCGTGACCTACGCGCGCCGCGTGCGTGGCTCCAAGGTGCTCGGCGGTATCTCGACGTACCTGCCCCTGCGCGTCAATCAGGCTGGCGTGATTCCGATCATCTTCGCGCTCTCGTTCCTCTTGTTCCCACAGATGATCGCGACCTTCGTCGCGCAGACATCGCTCCCGTACCTCGCCGCAGGCGGTGCCAAGGTGGCACTCTGGCTCCAGAATCAGTGGATCTATGGCGGTCTCTACTTCTTGCTCGTGGTGATCTTCACGTACTTCTACACGGCGATTACCTTCGAGCCGCACCAGATTGCGAAGAATCTCCAGAAGAGCGGTGCCTTCATCCCGGGTGTCCGCCCAGGCGGCACGACGGCTGAATACCTCGGCAACATCATCACCCGCATCACGCTCGTCGGCGCACTCTTCCTCGGTGGCCTCGCGGTCTTGCCGATCGTTCTCCAGGGCGTCACTGGCATAACCGCAGTCTCGATCGGTGGCACCGCACTTCTCATCGCCGTCTCGGTCGTACTCGACCTCGTCAAAAAAATAGACGCGCAGACATCAATCCGCGAGTACTAATCAAAGGCCCCTTCGGGGGCTTTTTGATTTAGGAAAGGAATGGTAGATTTCTCGGAATATATGCACAACGTCATCGTCCTCGCAGGACCATCAGGCAGCGGCAAGAACGCCATCATGAATGAGCTGCTCAAGCGCTTTGGTAATACCGAGCGGCTGGTCACGACGACCACGCGTGCGCCGCGCCCCGGGGAAGTCGATGGTGTCGACTACCATTTTTTCACGCAGGATCGATTCGACAGCGAGATGAGCCAGGGCAACATCCCCGAGCACCGCTTCGTGCCGGCGCTCAACACGTCGTACGGCATCTACAAGCCCGACCTCGATACCAAGATCGCGGCAGGCAAGATCGTCATCGCGCAGGTGGATATCGAGGGTGCACGCTATCTGAAGGAGGCGTACGGTGCGACGACCTTTTTCATCATGCCGGAGAGTCTCGAACAGTTTCGTGGTCGTCTCAAGGCGCGTAATCCTGAATGGACGGATAAAGAATTTGATGCGCGTATGAAAATCACCGAAGAGGAGCTGCGTGTGCACGCGCCGCAGTACGATCATCGTGTGGTCAATGCCGACGGTGCGCTCCAGGAGACCGTCGATAATGTAGTAGAGATTCTTCGTCGCGAAGGATATACTCTGTAAATCTATGACACCAGTCACTGTCGCGTTTTTCGGGATCTCCGGCTCTGGCAAGGGGACACAGGTAGAACTCCTGGAGAAATTCCTCAAAGAGAAGGATGCTGCACGCCCGGTCGTTATCCCAAACATGGGCAACCTCCTGCGTGCATTTATGGAAACCGGCACCTCGCTCGCAGGCAAAGTAAAAGAGATCCTCGCCGCCGGCGGCCTCGTGCCGTCATTTGTCCCGATCTTCTTGCTCACCGGCTACCTCAATGAACACTTCGATGGTACGCAGCATGCGCTCTTCGATGGTACGTGCCGTCGCCCGGATCAGTCGCGTGCACTCGATGACATGATGAAATCATGGAATCGCACCGATCTCACCGCGATCGTGCTCACGCTCACCCCAGAGAATGCCAAGGCGCGTCTCGTAGCGCGTGGTCGTTACGACGATGCGAAGGATGAGGTCATCGCGAGTCGTTTTTCGTGGTACCAGGAACATGTCGTCCCATCGATCGATGAGCTCAGAAATCTTGGCTGGAACGTGATCGAAATCGATGGCGAGCCGGATATCGAATCGATTCACCAAACCATTCTTGCTGCGCTCAAACTTGCATGATCGCGAAGACACAGGCCGAGATAGACATTTTGCGCGAAGGCGGTAAGCGCCTCGCGCGGCACGTGCGTATGGCGAGCGACCTCCTCAAGCCCGGTATCACCGGCGCAGAGGTCGAGGCGTTCGTCGCCAAGCGCGTCGCCGATGAGGGAGATACGATGGCTTTCTACCAGTACGGCAAGCCGCCATTCCCGGGCGGGCTCTGCTTTTCCGTCAACGACATCATCGTGCATGCGCCTGCAGCGCTCCACGACGTGGCTCTCCAAGAGGGTGACATCGTCACGCTTGATTTCGGAATTCGCCACAAAGGTCTCTTCACCGACCATGCAGTGACCACGATCGTCGGCAAGGCAAAAGATCCTGAGCACGTCCGCCTCGTCAAAGGCACGCACGAGGCGATGATGCTGGGTATCGCAGCAGCCCGCGTGGGCAACACCACGGGCGACATTGGCTACGCGGTGGAGCGTTTTGCTAAAAAAGAGGGCTTCGGATTCCCACGCAACCTCTCAGGGCACGGTGTCGGCACCAAGGTGCACGAAGATCCGCATGTGCCAAACTTCGGCGCTCCCGGCACCGGCGTCGAGCTTGTTGAGGGACTCGTGATCGCGATCGAGCCGATGTTTACGCTCGGTTCGGGAGACTTGTATGTCGACAAAGACAAACACTCCTACCGCACCAAGGATAAATCGATGAGTGCGCACGCCGAACACACCATCATCGTCACCAAGGACGGTCCAGAAATCATCACCAAAGAGTAAGTATGAAAGTAATAATCTGTGGCTCGATCAGTGCGGCGGATGAGATTCTTTCAGTCAAAAGCCAATTGGAGGTACGTGGCCACGAGGTGGAGATCCCCGAAGGTGTCAAAAATATTGAACTGCGCGGTCGCACCGAGGTAAGTGCAGAAGAGAAAGCTGAGGACAAGATCAAGCATGATCTCATCCGTGGCTACTTTGAGAAGATCAAAGCATACGATGTGCTTCTAGTGGTAAATCCTCCTAAGCGTGGCATCGAAGGGTATATCGGTGGCAATACCTTTATTGAAATGGCATTTGCCCATGTGCTCGACAAGCCCCTCTATGTCCTGCACCCGCTCCCGGAGATCTCATATATCTCTGAGATCCTCGCCATGCAGCCAGTCGTTCTCAACGGCGACCTGTCATTGATCGCATCGATATGAACATCCTCCTCATCGGCAGCGGGGGGAGAGAGCATGCGCTGGCGTGGAAATTGAAACAGTCGCCGCGTGTCGAGCAGCTCTACATCGCTCCGGGCAATGCCGGCACCGCGACGCTCGGCCAGAATGTAGCAATCGGTGTGATGGAATTCGATACGCTCACCGCATTCGCACTCGAGAACAACATAGATTTCACGGTGGTCGGCCCCGACGATCCGCTCGTCGCGGGTATCGTCGACGCGTTTGTCGCCAAAGGCCTACGCGTGTGGGGTCCCAGCAAAGCTGCAGCGCAGCTGGAAGGCTCCAAGGCCTTCTCGAAGGCGCTGATGCGCGATGCAGGCATTCCAACGGCACGATTCGATGTCTTTACTGATTACGAAGCGGCGCGCGCCGGGCTCGCGAGCTACGCGCTCCCAGTCGTCGTCAAGGCGAGTGGTCTCGCACTCGGCAAGGGCGTGTACATCTGCACCACGATAGAGGAGGCAGAACTCGCGCTCAAAGAGATGATGATCGACAAGATTTTTAAGGATTCAGGCAGCGAAGTCGTTATCGAGGAATTTCTCATCGGACGCGAAATTTCCGTACATGCCCTCTGCGATGGCAAAGATTTTATGCTTTTCCCGCCGTCGCAGGATCACAAGCGAGCCTTGGAAAATGATCAAGGCAAAAACACCGGCGGCATGGGCACTATCGCACCGCTTCCGTTTGTGAGCGATATCGAGATGCAGCAGATAGCGGAGCAGGTGGTGCGCCCTACGCTCGCCGAAATGCAGAAGCGCGGCACGCCGTTCGTCGGACTCTTGTATCCGGGGCTGATGATGACCGCCGACGGCCCGAAGGTCCTCGAATACAATGCGCGCTTCGGCGACCCGGAGACCCAGGTGTATATGCGGCTTCTTGAGACTGATCTTCTGGACCTCCTTGAAGCGTCCGAGAGCGGCTCGCTCGCGACTGTGGCACCATCGTGGAAATCGGGCGCAGCGGCCAACATCGTGCTCGCCTCCGGCGGTTATCCTGGCGAGTATCAAAAGGGAATGCCAATCACCGGTATCGAAGAGGCTGAAAAGGACGCGAACGTGAAAGTATTTCACGCCGGTACCAAGATGGAAGGTGCGCAACTCGTGACTAATGGTGGTCGCGTCCTCGGCGTCTCGGCGATCGGTCTGACGCTCAAGGATGCGCTCGCTACCGCGTACGCTGCGGCAGGCAAGATCCAATTTGAAGGCAAACAACTCCGTCGTGATATCGGTGCGAAGTCGCTATGAGCGCAGCCATCATTGTATTTTTTGCAGCGCTCCTCAACATTGCGGGGACATCGATGTACATACTCCATACGCTGCGCGGTCAAACCAAGCCAAATCGCGTGTCATTTCTCATATGGTCTGTCGTCCCGCTCATCGGCGTCGCCGGATCTTTAGCGCAGGGAGTGACCTGGGCGGTCGTGCCCATAGTGTTCGCCGCGCTGATGCCGTTTGCGGTCCTCGTGGCATCCTTTGCAAATCCAGCTGCGTACTGGAAGCTTGGCAGGCTTGATTACGTATGCGGCGTGATATCTGTCCTCGCCATCGCGCTCTGGTTGCTTACCGATGAGCCGAATCTCGCGATTCTCTTCGCCATCATCGCTGATGGCGTCGCGGGTTATCCCACACTCATTAAGTCATGGACACATCCGAAAACGGAGTCTTGGGAAGGGTACACGGGAGCGGCACTCAGCTCGTCACTTAGTTTCGTCGTAGCCAATCCTTGGAATTTTGCGGCACTCGCGTTCCCGACATACATCATTTTGTTTAATACGTTGATTGTGACCGGCATTCTGCGGGGGAGAGTGAGAGCGCGGGTGATATAATTTTTTAATGCCTCCGCGCTCTATGATCGCGGAGCGGCCACGTGTGGCTGCTCCCGAGCGTTTTAAATCTCCCGAAGAGGAGCTCGCTTATCTGCGCGAGCGTGTCGCCGAAAAAGAGCGCGAACTGGATGCGATTCCTACACACTTTGAGCAAGAGCGCATCGCGCGCCGTGAGATTGCGGAATATTCGCAACAGCCGGCGGCGCAGATTCTCCACGAGACCGTGGTCATGCCCGAGCATGAGACGGTTCGGCACCTCTTGAAGCTCGAGCCCGAGGCGCACGATGCGCAGCTCGATTCACTCTTTGAGATCGTATCGCAGCGCGGTATCAAGAACGCCCTTGCCATCGCCGAGCGATTGAAAAATCCGCACCTTGAAGACGACTTCCATCGCGCCCTTATTCGCTACATTGCTGAGGGCTTGCCAGATTCGGGCACGCCCGTCGCCGAGAAGGTGAAGCGTGCGCTCCACATGGTGCTCTTTGAGATCCAGCCGCAGGCTCATGGCGAAGACGAGAAACAGCAGAGCCAGCAAAAGCTCGAACAGCTCCTCTCATCGTCCGAGCAGCTCTATTCCGGCCTCTCCTCGCTTATCGATCCGCACGAGGGCTTTTCGCTCGAGATTGCGGTGCCCGAAGGCTCCGAAGAAGCCTTCCTGTATCTCGCGGTGCCGCGTGCCAAGCAGACGCTTGCTGAGCGTCTCATCTCATCGGTCTTTCCCAATGCTCGCATTTCCGAGCAGCGCGGGGATTACAACGTCTTCAATGTCGACGGCTTCCACGCTGCTGCGTACGCCGGCCTCAAGGAGCATCCAGCGTACCCACTCAAGACACCGGACTTGTTCGAGCACGATCCAATGAACGTCCTCCTCGCGGCATTCTCAAAAATCCAAAAGCATGGTGAAGGAGCGGCGATGCAGATCACCGTCGGCACGGAAGGCGATCGCTACAATCACCACTACAAAAAAGTGTTGCGCCAAATCGAGAAAGGGCAGCACGTCGACAAGGCACTGCGTGTGCCGGAGACAGAGCTTGGCGAAGCCCTCAAAGAGGCCGCCAATGTGCTGTTCCGGCCGACTGCGTACGAAGCAGAGACGCAGATGGAGCGCTCGCTGCGCACGACCGACCAGGTCGCCACCGAGCTCATTACGCGCAAGATCAAGGCGCGCATCGCGCCGGTCTCGATTCGTCTTATCACCTCGGCACCGACGCAGGCGCGTGCGGATGATCTGCTCTCCAACCTCATCGCACCGTTTAGCCAGTACGAAGATCCGCGCGGCAATCAATTTTCGTTCCAAAGAGTTGGCTCGTGGAAGCTGCCCGGATTCCTGCGGGATTTTACGTATCGCGCATTTGACCATTCGATTACCATGCCGCTCTCGCTCGCTGAGGTGACCTCGATCTTCCACTTCACCGCTGAGCGCGTGACGACTTCGCGCGAGCTCAAGAAGTCTTACGTCAAACAAGCACCCGCACCGGTCGAGATGGGCGCAGAGGGCATCGTGCTCGGCAAGAATCGCTACGGGGCAGAAGAGCGTGACGTGCGTTTTGCACCATCCGATCGTTTGCGCCATGCGTACGTGATCGGGCAGACCGGTACCGGTAAGACGACGCTGCTGAAGAATATGATCGAGCAGGACATGAAAAATGGTGATGGCGTCGCCTATATCGATCCGCACGGTAGCGATATCGAAGACATCCTTGCGAGTGTGCCACCGGAGCGCATGAAAGATGTCATCTACTTCGACCCTGCCTATACGGACCGTCCTATGGGACTCAACATGCTCGAGTATGATCGCTCGAAACCCGAAATGAAGACCTTCGTCGTGGACGAGGTGTATGGAATCTTCCGACAGCTCTACTCGGATGTGCCGGAGGCCTTCGGCCCGATGTTTGAACAGTATTATCGCAATGCCGTGCAGCTCGTGGTCGAAGATCCTGATTCCGGCTCGACATTTGTCGAGATCCCACGCGTCTTTGCTGATACGGCATTCCGCAATCTGAAGCTTTCTCGCTGTACGAATCCCATCATCGTGCAATTTTGGCGCAAGATCGCCGAAGCAGCGGGGGGAGATGCAGGCCTCGAGAATGTCGCGCCGTACATTACGTCGAAATTCGACGTCTTCTTGGCCAACGACATCATGCGACCCATCGTGGCGCAGGAGCAATCGGCATTCAATTTCCGCGAGATCCTCGATGGCAAGAAGATCTTTCTCGCCAATCTCTCCAAAGGCCGCTTGGGCGATAAGAATGCCGCACTTCTCGGCCTCATTCTCGTATCCAAATTCCTACAAGCTGCCTTTTCTCGCGTGGATAATCTCAGTGGCAATCTGCCGACCTTCTACCTCTATATCGACGAATTCCAGAACTTCGCGACGCCGTCGATCGCGACCATCCTCTCCGAGGCGCGTAAATACAAGCTCTCGCTCACCGTCGCGCACCAATTCATCGCGCAGCTCGAAGAGGAAATCCGCGACGCCGTCATCGGCAACGTCGGCACCAAGGCAGCATTCCGCATCGGCACCACGGATGCCGAATTTCTTGAAAAACAATTTGCCCCTGTTTTCACGATGAGCGACCTTGAGAAGACGCCGAATTACAATGCGGCACTCTCCTTGCTCGTGAATGGCACGCCGGCCCGTCCCTTCACCATCGAGACGCTGAAGCCTGCCGATCGTGATTACAGCCGTGTCGCGCCGCTCAAGGCGCAATCCTATGAGCTGTACGGTAAACCGCGAGAAGACATAGAAGCAGATATCCGTCGCAAATTCGGGCAGGGGCAAGAGCCCAAGCTCCCGCTTCCCGACGCCTCCACGCTGTACCAGTAGGGGATGACGTGCTAGCGTTCATTCATTAATGCTCACGATCACGCTGCATAAGCGCTTACCCTATGACCTACGAAGCCGTTGTCTCCCTAATGAAAACAGCGCTCATCTTGCTCGCGCTTTTGCAGAATAGTCCGCAGGTCCCACAAGATGCGCGTGACTATGCGACGAGCGTTGCTCATCAGGCAATCGCCCAGGCGACGCTTCTCATCGCACTTTCGCCAGCACCATCAGCGCAAACCCCAATCAACACGACGACCTCGTATTCGCAGCCCGCTTCAGTTCCCGCCATTGCACTCACGCAGCCGACGTCCGCGACACGTATAACTCCCGGTGGCAATATCCCGATCGCATGGAGCTATACCAATGCACCGCAGAATACTCAGGTTGAGCTCGAGCTTTCACTTGTGCAGCAAACGCCAGGTTCGAGTGTGAGTGGGGTGAGTGGTGGCACCTGGCAAACCAGCCTCATTTCAATGGGTTCCGGTGCCGGCACCTACTCATGGCCGACCGGCTATGGCCATCTCGATGTCCCAGGTACCTACTCGTTGCAAGCCTTACTGCGCCAATGTGACCCCCAGGGGTGTAATTACAGCAGTCAATCTTTCACGCCTGCGATCTTTGCACGTTCGAATACGGTGAACTTCACCGTCGGAAATGCGCAATCGGTCGTCTCCTACGGGACCAATCCTCCAATTACTTGTATGGCGAGCGCAAGTAAACAGTCGGTACTCTCCAACGAGACCTTCACCCTCTCTTGGCAGAGTTCGCAGGCGCAGTATATGACGGGACTCCCGACCCAGGATGTGTGGCCCACGACCGGATCGCAAGCGTTTTCTGTGTCGGTACCGGGTACGCACACCTACACCATGGTCTTTTACGGACAGAATGGGCTACGCGAGACATGTTCTGTGACGGTGTACGTTTCATCCGGGGCTTCGATCAATGAGTCGTCGCTCACGCAGCGTCCCAATCGCGCGTTCACGATCTCGGGCAGATCGGCCAAGCAGAGCGGGACACTCAATGTCGTCCTCTACCCGGCGTCGAATGTGAGTGCAGTGACCTGGCAGTCAGTGCAGCCATATACGTATACGAGTGATAGCGGCTCAGCACTAGTACAAAACGGGCAGTGGTCTGCAACCTTTACCAATGGTCGCAGCGAGGGCATGCAGCTGATCGTACTTGTATTCGATTCTGCCCAGAACAATGCACTCGTGGGCCAAGCAGCGGTGACATTTACCGACAAGGGCTAACGTCTTCGCGTCGGAACAAAAGCGTGGTACAGTACCGCGCATGAATCACCCTAAAACAGAGCGTACGCTCGTAATCCTCAAGCCCGACACCGTGCAGCGGGCTCTTATCGGCGAGATCATTGCACGCTATGAGCGCCTCGGCCTCAAGCTCATCGGTCTCAAAATGATGGTGCCGACCGCCGACCAGGTGGAGCAGCACTACACGCTCGATCCGCAGTGGCGCACTGTCACCGGCGAGAAGACTATCGCGAGCTACAAATCGCGTGGCCTCACTCCTCCGTCCGAGGATCCGCTCGAAATCACCGCCAAAATCCTCAAGAATCTCAAGAACTACATGACTGCCGGCCCTGTCATCGTGATGGCATGGGAAGGTGCACATGCCGTAGAGCTCGTGCGCAAGATCACCGGTGGCACCGAGCCACGTGGCGCCGCAGTCGGCACTATTCGAGGAGATTTCGTGGTGGATTCCTACATCATGGCCGACAACGACGATCGCGCAGTGCGCAATCTCATCCACGGCTCAGGATCAGTCGAAGAGGCCAACATGGAAATCCCACATTGGTTTAAACCCGAAGAACTCATCGACTATCGTGTATCACGCGAAGATGTGATGTACGAAGCCGAACTAAGAAATATATTGCCTTAATAAGCCACACAGCCGCCGCAAGGCGGCTGTTTTCGTACGATAGAATGTTTGTATGCAATTCTTGCACCAATCGCACTACGGCCATATCGGAGAGATCCACACTGCCAAGCCCCTTATGGCGATGGAAGACGGCAAGATTTACGGCATTACCGGAGGGCATGCGGATATGACCAAGCCGCTCTACGTGGTCCGAGAGAATCGCGCGTATGCGACCGAACATCATCCGGGCGGCGTAACCCCTCATGCGCTTTTTGAGATACGTGGCGACAAAGTGCACACGACCGAGCATCATCCGGCGCATGATCCCGAGAAGCATGCGTACGAGATCAAGGGCATGGTCACGTAACGTGACGTGGTGATGAATTCGGAAGTTGCTATTTTCTCCCACGCGCTATACTTGGTGTAGCGGCCGGTACTAAAACCTGCTTGGTATCGTTCAGGGCATCTCATATCGCGTACATCCAATGGGAACTTTTCGGAGATTCCAGCGGAAGCTATCGCTGCGGACGCCCACCTGGATCCAAAGTCCAGGCGCCGTACCAGCCGCAACTAAAAACTCTCGTGAAAAACGAGAGTTTTTAGTTTTGAGAACCCATGGTTCTCAACGCTCGCTTCGCTGCCTGCTCTCCTCCACGGGAAACCGCCCGCGGTTTCCCGACCCCTTCCGCGAGTACGCTTCGCGTACGTCCAACAATCCCACCATATGGTGGGTTTTTTGGTGCTAGAATCCTCTCGTGGCATTGCGCATATTTCTCCTCGGGGTGCTCGTCTTTCTCCTGACGCTGCCGATGTTTTATCTCTCCATTGCGAGCCCGTACATCGAGACTCTCTGGTGGTGGGACATGCCCATGCATATCGTGGGCGGTATGTGGGCGGGTCTTATCGGCGCATGGTTTCTGGTCATTGCTGGTGAGCGGCCGACACTCGCACAGTGTGTGTGTTTTGCGCTCTACTGTGGTCTCGCCGTTGAGATACTTGAATACCTCTCGGGATGGGGTGCGAATCCCGTCATGCCTCCGGCGGTCGATACTGCCAAAGATTTCGTCATGGATGCCATCGGCGGCTACCTCGCACATCGTGCAGTCTTCATGTTCCACAAAATATGACTACGAAAATCACATTTGTCAGCGGAGCAGAAGAGGTGACAGGATCGAATTTCTTGCTTGAGACGGAGTCGGTGCGCCTGCTGGTTGATTGCGGCACGCGCGAGAATTCCATGCGTACTGCCGTCAATGAGGCGTTTCCGTACGATGTGTCGCAGATAGCGGCGCTCCTCGTCACGCACGCGCATCAAGATCACGTCGGCAGAATTCCCGAGCTGGTCCGCGCAGGCTTCAAGGGCGTGATCTATTCAACCGATGCGACCAGGGATCTTGCTGGCATCATGCTCGAAGATGCCTTCGGTATTTTGCAGATGGAAGCGCAGCGCACTGGCGTGCCCATGCCCTACGAGCGAGAAGATATTGAGCGAGCGCTCGGGCTCTGGGAAGTGCGTGCCTATCACGAAACATTTTCGATCGGGGATCTCACGATTGAGATGCTCGATGCAGGGCACGTATTGGGCAGCGCAATGATGAAGATCTCGCGCGCGGGTCGCGCCGTCCTCTTCACGGGAGATCTTGGCAATGTGCCCGAACCGCTCCTCAAGGACACCGAATCTCCTGCAGGCGTGCAGTATCTCGTCATGGAGAGCGTGTATGGCGATCGTGTGCACGAAGACCGCGAGTCGCGCAAAAAGCTGCTCCGTGAGGCAATTGAAGCTACTCAGGAGCGCGGGGGCACGCTGCTTATCCCATCCTTCTCGCTGGAGCGCACCCAGGTGCTGCTCTCAGAAATCAACGACCTTGTCGAGCGCGACGGTATGGCGCGTATTCCCATCTATCTCGATTCTCCCTTGGCAGCGCGCGTCACCGAGGTGTTCAAAAAACACACCGAGCTTTTCAATGATGCCGCACGCGCGAAAATCGCTGCTGGAGACGATCTCTTTACCTTCCCGGGTCTCTCGATTACGAATACCACCCGTGAATCGCGCGCCATCCACCACGAGAAGGGCCCCAAGGTCATCATCGCGGGCGCTGGCATGTCGACCGGCGGCAGAATCCGTATGCATGAAATGGAGCTGCTCGATAAAAAAGATACGACATTGCTCTTCTCGGGCTATCAGGCACCCGGCAGCCTCGGCCGGCGCGTGCAGGAGGGCGCGACAAAGGTCCGCATTGATGATGAATGGGTGCGTGTGCGCGCAGAGGTGCGCATTCTCACCGGCTATTCGGGACACGCTGATCGCGATCAGTTGCTTTCGTTTATTGAATCGACGGGCGATTCACTTGAGCGTGCCTTTATCGTGATGGGGGAGCCGCGAGCGAGCCTCTTCCTCGCGCAGCGTGCGCATGATTTCCTCGGAGTCGATGCCTATGCACCGCACCGCGGTGAAACAGTGGAAATACAGCTCTAATGCGGCTCATCGTGCGTGGTAAACTGAGGCGATGTTGAAGAAGTCGCTCCATCCGAATGCTGCGCGCGTGCCGCAGAATTTTTGCCGCTTGCCAGATGGGTACGGTGTCGTCAAAGTCGGCGTCTCAGGATCAGCAGATACCACATACTCGGGGCTCGATGCGTTTGAGAAAGCGAAGGAGCTCGGGCGTGCCATTGCCAAGCAGGGTGCCATCATCAATTCTGGTGCGACCACGGGATTTCCGCTCTACGCGGCCATTGGGGCGAAGGATGAGTGTGGTTTCTCCATCGGATTCTCGCCTGCAGCCACTGAAGAGGAGCACGTCGAGACCTACAAGCTCCCGCTGGAGTACATGGATGTCATCGTCTATACGGGCTTTGGCTATTCAGGTCGCGATATCCTCCTCGTCCGCTCGTCAGATGCCATGGTGATCGGCCCCGGCAGAATCGGTACCCTCAACGAATTCTCCGTCGCCTTTGAAGATCACAAGCCGACCGGCATTTTGCAGGGAAGCTGGGACACCGACGAGCTCATTCAGCTGGTGATTGAGTCTGCGCATCGTGACAACCCCAACATCATTTTTGATGAGGATCCGGAGCGTCTCGTCGCTCGTTTAATCGAGATGGTGCAGAAGCAGAAGGCGGAGCGGCACCTCGTCTACAACAACCACGACGGATGGTCGGCCACCGGCAAAAACGCTGAGGTGATTCTCTAGAATTCGTAGAGATAGAGCAGGTGCTCCCCGTGATGGCCTTTTTTCTTTGAGAGTTCGATCGTAGCCGTCGATTGTTTGTCTTTGAATACAAATGCGCGGGAAGCAAGGCGGCCATGGAATTCCGTGGTCAGCTTTGGCAGGAGTCGGTCCATTACCGGGTTTAAGAGATAGGCGTAGATTTTCGTGACATCTCTGAAATCGGTCGCAAAGATATCGGCTTTTCTGAATTCGACATTCGTGAGGCCCGCGCGCTTGGCACGCCATATCGCGTACCGGACAAGCAGGGGATTACGCTCGATGCCTATGAATCGCGCATGGGAGTATCGTGCCGCGCACCAGCGGAGAAAGCCGCCATCGCCCGAGCCAAGCTCGTAGAGCATCGCACCTGGCTCGATCGCGAGCGTTTGTGCGATGGCGGGGAAGAGGGTGTGCGGGGTGCGGACAAAGGGCACGTCGGTCTGATCAGAGAGGATCTGCACCGCAGCGCGTAGAAGTGCGAATCCCACCCCCACCAACAAAAAAAGCTGCAGGACCAGGATGGTGATCTGCAGCTCGAGGGCCATCGGGCCACTCTAGCACGTGTTATTTGATGCTTGCGACGAGGCGGCCAAACGCTTCTGGGTGATCCTTGGCGAGGGCAGCGAGGGATTTGCGATCGAGGGTGATCTCGGCCTTCTTAAGGGCGCCCATGAACTTCGAGTAGGTCATACCGTGGTCGCGCACGCCCGCATTGATGCGGAGGGTGAAGAGGTTACGGTATTCGCGCTTCTTCGTGCGGCGGTGGCGGAAGGCGTGGACGCCAGCGTGCTTGATGGCCTCCTTGGCGACGCGCTCCTTGTTCTTGCGACCAAAGCGATAGCCCTTGGTCTGCTTCAAGATGTAGCGTCGATGCTTCGACTTCATCGTTCCTCGTTTTACGCGTGCCATATGATTAGTTGTTAGGGAGGAAGCGGCTGCGGAGTACGTTGGTCATCTCCAGTGAACCCTGGCGCTGCTTGCGCTGGCGCTCAGTTCCGGTGTTTTTTGCATTGAAATGGTTGTGTCCTGGCGCACGAGCAACGATCTTACCTTTCTTGGTAAGACGGAGGCGCTTGGTGACTGATTTGTTGGTCTTCATACCTGTGGTTCTTCTGAGGGGGAGGTGACCAATTTGGGCGCCGGCTTCGGCGCTTTCTTGGAACCATCTCGCTCAATCGCGACCGAGAGGCCCTTGGGGCTCTTCTTGATCTCGTCCGCGATTTTATACGATTCAGGGATTATTGCAAGAAAACGCTCCAGACGCTCCTTCAGGAAGTTGAATTCCATGTACTTGTAGCGCCCCCAGAGGAAGAGGTCGATTTTGACGCGATGCCCCTCGCGGAGCCAGGCCCCGATCTTCTGGGCCTTGATATTCATGTCATTATTGGAGGTACCGATCTTCACCTGGGCCTCCTTGGTCTCATGGACGACCGCCTTGGACTTCACTTCTTTGTCCTTCTTCTTCTGTTCGTACTTAAACTTGCCGTAATCGGCGATTTTGCACACCGGCGGCTCGGCATTGGGAGAGACCTCGATCAAATCCATGCCGAGTTCGCGCGCCTTATCGAGCGCCTCTTTAAGCGAGAGAATGCCAAAGTTTTCGCCCTCCGGGCCGAGGCAGCGCACCTCCTTGGCGCGAATACCATCGTTCATTCGGACACGCTCCTTCTCTGCCTGCGTAGTGTATTTTGTGAATCCCATTTGTCGCGGCACTATACCACGAAGCGAGAGAATCGAGAACTTATTGTGGGATCCAGCGCGAGGCGTTTTGAATCGAACGAGGATCAGCGGTGATGCCCAGAAAGCGTTCAAGCCCGGCGCGCAGCTGTGCAAGTGCGATCAGGATACGGGAGCGTTCCGCGATTTCTGCCGCGTTGCTACTCGGCGAGCCACTGAGATCACTCGAGGTAAAGGTCTGCCCTTGGTACGCGCCCGGTGTCGGTGTCGGTGTTTGGGTGCTCGTCGGGCGTGTGCCCGTCGCATTCCCTGTGGTACTCGGCTGCAACTGTCCGCTCGTGTGTGTGAGCGCAGGATTCAGGGGCGTTGTTTCGGGGATGATCGTCGTCGGCTTTGAGTCGAATTGTGCGATACCAAGAATGATATCGATCCACGATGGTTGATCTGACTTTTGCGGAGCGCTTGGTGTGCTCGTACCTGCACTGATCGTCACGGGACTCGTCGATGGTGTCGTGAGGAGAGGAGAAGGGTCGGTCGTCGACGGGGTGCCGGTGCTCGTCGTGCCAGGAGTGAGCGGTGTCGTGGGTGTCGTGACAGGTGTAGATGGGGTCGAGGGAATGCTTGGGGTAGTGGGGTAGGTGGTGTTCGGTATTTGTTGCGACGCGGTGATGGTCGGTGTTTGCGGCATGTTTGGGGCTGGTCGCAGCGATTGGGCAAGCTGCTGCATCAGTGGCTGAAGAAATTGCAGATTTGGATTCTGAAACGGGTTCACGTTTGGTGCTTGTGCAGGAAAGTCATATGTCGAAATAGGAACATTCGCTGCAGGATTACTGATCACATTGGCTCTCGCAATACATCCCTCCTTCGCCGGGACGAAATGGTATTTGTCGCGCTCGCGCAGGTAGAAGGTGAGACCGTAATCTGGTGCCGAAGCCCAGAGGCGTGCGTAATCGCTCTCGCGCGTGGTATTGATATCGATCGCGATGCCGCTCGGGTGTTCGCATGTTTTTGAAGACGGATCACAGGCGATGCCACCGCCACTCTTGTACCGATCAAAATATTCTTTCTGCTTTGCTTCCGTACGGAAACCTTCGCGGATACAGAGCGACATCTGTGCACTTGCCGCTTTGATAAACGCGGCAGCGCACACCGCAAATTTCGCATTCAAGCCAGTAATGGTGCCGTCTGCTCCGGCACCTCCATACCCATCACGATCGCTGCCGCAGAGCATGCTGCGCAAATACACCTTAGCTTCGCCGACGGCGGCACCCACGTTTATATCTTTCGGATTCCAGCAGGACACGCTGTCGGGAATCCCTGCCTGTCGTGCAGCGGAACGCGTCTCGGGAGTAATCGGTACCGTGCCGGGGAGCGAGCTGCAATCAATGATCGTTGTGTTTCTGACGACTGATTCATCAACAAAGTGCAACTCTTCCGCGTGTGCGAGCGGTGCAACGAGGAGTGCGGTTGCGAGGACGACAAAAATCCGTGCTCGATACATGTATAGAGAAGTATAACCTTCAAATTCTCAGCAGAGAATTTGAAGAGTTACACCCGGACGCATT
>CAZJEQ010000007.1:0-60342 GCA_964545165.1 uncultured Candidatus Saccharibacteria bacterium | reverse complement strand
AGCTTAGTGCGAGCCACCATGGACTCGATTTCCTCAGAAACCTCGTACACGCCCGGCTTGAGGCCGGATTGTTTGGCCATCCACTCAGCCGCAAGCGCCTGGGTGGCAAAGCTCATGTCCATCACCGATGCCGGGTGACCCTCGGCAGCAGCCAGATTCACCAAACGCCCCTCGGCCAGCACATAGACCTTCTTCCCGCCCCAGCTGTACTCCTTTACATTGGTACGCACGTCCTTCCCCTCTCCGGCGAGCGCCTTGAGGTCGTTGAGGTTGATCTCCACGTCGAAGTGCCCCGAATTGCAGACGATCGCTCCGTCGCGCATGAGCTCGAAGTGTTCTTTGCGGATGACGTCGATATTACCCGTGACGGTGCAAAAGAGGTTACCGATTTTGGCGGCATTCGCCATCGTTGTGACGAAAAAGCCATCCATACGCGCTTCGAGCGCCTTGATCGGATCGATCTCGGTCACGACGACTTCTGCGCCCATGCCCTTGGCTCGCATGGCGAGGCCTTTGCCGCACCAGCCGTAGCCAGCCACCACGACCGTCTTGCCAGCGAGGAGGATGTCGGTCGCACGAATGATGCCATCGAGCGTCGACTGACCCGTGCCGTAGCGGTTGTCGAACATGTTTTTGGTCTTGGCGTCATTAACGGCGACAATCGGCATCTTGAGCGCGCCATCTTTGTGCATCGCACGCAGACGAATCACACCCGTGGTCGTCTCTTCGGTGCCGCCGATCATGCCCGGCAAGAGCTCGGGGTGCTTTTGGTGAATGGTGGAGACGAGATCGGCGCCATCATCCATCGTGAGCTGCGGCTTCTGCGCAATCAACGCCTCGATATGCTCGAAAAAGGTCTCGGTGCTCTCGCCTTTCTTGGCGAAGGTCTCGATGCCGTATTCCTGGACGAGCGCGGCGGCGACATCATCCTGGGTCGAGAGCGGATTCGATGCTGCGAGGAAGACGGTCGCGCCGCCCGCCTTGAGCGTGCGGACGAGATTCGCCGTCTCGGCAGTCACGTGCAGCACGGCTGCAAAGGTCTTGTCAGCAAAAGGCTGCTCCTTCTCAAAACGTGCACGCACTTTCTGCAGGACCGGCATATCGCGCTCGGCCCACTCGATGCGGCGCTTGCCTTCTGCGGCAAGCGAGAGATCTGTTACGTCTGACATGTTATTTGCGGACTACGAAATTGCTAATTTTGATGCCTTTGAAATCATCCGCACTGTACGAGAAATCGGCGATGTAGGCCACGTGGCCGTCTTCGTAGCTGACGATGCCCGTGCCTATCCCCTCGCCGGTGGGCGTGACCTCGACGGCGGTGACGTGGAAGGTCCCGCCGAGGACCGCCGGCTCAGGACTCAGTGTATTGATTTCTTGCGAGACATAACTCTCGATACTCATCACCTTGCCCTGCGGCACCGGCGCTTCGCGCGGCCAAAAGGCATAGCCAAGACCGAGGATAATGACGGCGAGCAAAACAAGCGGAATCAAAATAGTTTTTTTCATGCGCCCATTCTACTCGATTCCATACTCTTTATAAAATTCGCTAATGGGCGCTTCTACCGCCAATGTCGGCAGAGGAAATGCCGCTTCGGGATGCTGAGGATCGAGGTGCTCAAGATTGCGAAAGAATCTATCTCGCAATTCTGTATTGACCTCGCGATCATGAGTCATAAATTGACCCCATCGTGAGCCGCCAGTAAATCTACCTTTTACCGGCGTGCGGTGCTCCGTGTACGCTGCCGGGTAAAGACGACGATACGCGTCAGTGTTGTAGAGCCACGATCGTCCCCGCACCTTCTGTACATCTGGATGCTCCCGCTTGATCTCAGCAAAAATTGCACGCAGCTTCGCGCGCGATGCTTCAAAACTCTTTTTGTTAAGAGGCCCGGGACCCTCAATCGGCTTCTCCTCGATGCGCAAACTACCGAAATGCATTCTGATGAGATACTCCCCGTCTTCTTCCTGGTAATTGTATTGGAATGGCCAGTATGGGCCCCGGCGAGCATCTATATTTTCTTCCCGTGGCTTGACGGCAAATTTCTGCAGGAGCGAATCCATCCGCGCGCTATGGTCGCCGAGCGCTTCTACGTCGTTGGTGAATGCTTCCCACTCACGCATGCGACGCGCATAGTCCGCATCGTCTTTGGGATCGCTGCCGAAAATGCGGGTTCTCAAATCGGTGTACTGATGCAAACATTTCGCGAGCGGCTCGCCTGATGTGCGACTCATTGCCTCCGCAAAACGAAGTCGCAGGTCGAAATACTCACGTGCCCGCTTTTCCAGCGATTCTACTTCTGGCATCTTGTCGATGCTTGGCTGCTGAGGACGTATACCCTCTGACATGCCGAAAGAGTATCACACGGTTGTACCGAAATTGCGCTCAGGGCGCTTGCTATTTAGATGCTTCGACTGCGGCGATGAGCTCGTCGATCTTGCCGATCAAGGTATCGAGCTTTTTGAGCACGGCTGCGCTCCCGTCGCTTTCGCGGGCGGGAGCAGCTGTGGAACGAGCAGTAAAATCGCGGCGGGGCATGCGATCGCTCGCGCGGCCGCCGGCGGTGTCGCCTGTCTTTACGAAACAATCACGACAGAATACCGGCTTGCCGTTGACCGGCTTAAAGGGCACATCGCAGGAATTCCCGCAATTATTGCAGGTCGCTTTATAGAATGTCTTCGGGCGATCATCACCGAAGCTTGGCTTGCCGCCGCGCGCACCAAAGGAAGGCTTCCCTGCAGAAGGTCCGAAGCGCTTGCCGCCGGGCTTTTTCATATATGCCATAAGAGAGTGGAGTGTGCCCTAGTATTGACACAATAGCAAGCAAATGGTGTTTTCAGCTCTGCGCCGCGCCGACTGACGCACGCGTCGACATCTGCGCACATACCTCACTGCAATATGCTTCACCATGCTCATCCCGACACGCGCCACAGGCAATAAAGTGCAAATGGCACGATGGCTCGGCACAATCGGCGTAGTCCTCAGATTGCGTGCCGCAGAGATGACACGAGCCAATGATGGCTCGCTCCCCCGAGAAATGCATCGTCTGACGTTTATCGAATGTATAGAGCGTGCCCAAGAAATCCTTACCCGGATATTTCTGCATATACGAATGAATGCCACCCTCAAGCTGCTGCACATCGGTAAATCCCTTGTGCATCAGGTAGGCAGACATCTTTTCGCACCGAATACCACCGGTGCACACCGTCACGACTTTTTTATCCTTGAGCGTACTCAGCTTCTCGATGGCGAGCGGCAAATGCCGCGAAGCCGAGATATTGGGCTGCACTGAATCTTTGAAATGCCCCGAAGCGAATTCGTAATTGTTGCGCATATCGATCACGACAAAATCGCGACCTTCCTCGTACCAGGCGCGCAATTCTTCTGGCGACATCTTGGGTGCAGTCGCAATGCGCGGATCTGCTTCTTCTGCGGTAAATCCAGTACCGACAATTTCATTGCGCACTTTTACGGAGAGCCTCGGGAAGCTCGTCCCCGTGCCGGCACTGCGCTTGATCTGCATATCGGCAAAGCGCGTATCTGCTTTAAATCGTGCCACGAAACTTTCCGTATCAGCAGTGAGCCCTTCAAAGGTCATATTGATTCCCTCATGCGCCACGATCGCTCTGCCGGTGAGCGAATACTCCTCTGCGAGCGATCGCGTGTGCTCGGCAAGCGCCGCAGGATCTGCGACATCTGTGTATTTATAGAAGAGGAGGACCTGATATTCGCTCATCGGTGCATTTTGGACGTACATGCAATTGAGTCAAGCCTAAGAAGAACGTTACGGTGCGAGAAATTTCTGTATTGCGTCTCGATCGAAGTCACAGTTGTGCCATCTGTCGGCCATACGCGCCCCAAGCTTCTGGTAGAACGCTATCGCATCGGCATTCCAGTCGATGACCTGCCAGCGCACGCGACCACAATCCTCCGCTTGAGCGATCTTGAATATCTCATTGAGGAGAGCGGTCCCTATTTTCTGTCCACGATATGCCTCTTTCACATAGAGATCCTCGACATAGAGTGTTTTGCCTGCCCAGGTAGAGTACGCAAAGAAATACACGAGCATCCCGACTGCTTCGCCATCAACTTCGGCGAGAAAGAACTTGAACAGATCCTTGTCTCGCGTCATCTGCTCGAGCGTATTCTTCACGCCCTCAGGCTCTTTCTCGAACACGGCAAGTTCTTTCACGAGTGAGAGAAGCACTGGAATATCTTGCTCGGTGCCTTTGCGAATTATGATGCTCATAGATTGATCGTTACGATCGCAAAATTTTCTCCATCGGCCTGCCTTTTGCCAGCTCATCAATGAGCTTATCGAGGTAGCGAGCGTCTTGCACGACAGAGTCGTTGATTTCTTCCACGCGCAGACCACAGATCGTTCCCGTGATGAGCTTGCGAGAGGGATT
Organism: uncultured Candidatus Saccharibacteria bacterium; assembly: GCA_964545165.1. GTDB lineage: Bacteria > Patescibacteriota > Minisyncoccia > Phycocordibacterales > UBA2100 > UBA10103. Next base: position 55,935 of record CAZJEQ010000007.1, on the reverse strand, counting down.
CATCTTCGGTGCTTGTCTATAGAAGGTCTCGATGTCTACCTGCTTTTTCATTTGTGTCTTCAATCGTGCTGGCGTATAGCCCGTGAGCCACCGAATGATTTGATCCACCTCTTTTTTGGTGCGTCCCTTTTTCTCCGCCTTTATGACGTAGAAGGGATACACCCGAGCAAAGATGAGCTTATACATCTTCTGCTTTGCCTTGTCGTCATCTTTCATATGCCCTGTGCTAGTCTAGCCAGTATGCACAAAGACATCCGCGCGTACAACAAGAAGCAAATCGTCGGCAACAAGAAGATCTGCGACATGCTTGCTAAAGAGATAGATGCAGGTCTCAAAGGCGCAGAGAGCAAAATCTGGCATGGCGGACCGGTGTGGTTTATCGAGGGCAATCCGATCGTTGGCTATGCAGTGCGCAAAGATAATGTAACGCTACTCTTTTGGAGCGGGCAGTCCTTTGACGAGCCGGGACTTTCACCGGAAGGCAGCTTCAAAGCAGCGGAGGCGAAGTACGCCGACGTCACTGAGATCAAGGTCACTGCACTTCGAAAGTGGCTCAGAAAATCCAAAAAGATTCAGTGGGATTACAAAAACATCGTGAAGCGGAAGGGTACCTTGGTGCGGCTCTAGGTCTTCTTTGTGGCCCAGGGGGAAGCAGCCACCGGGGATTGGTGAAAGTTGTCGGTGCGGTATATAACGGAGAGCATGACAAAGGGAGAGTTACTTCAAACGCTCAAGCTCCCCGATGCGTTTCTGGATGCAGCTCCAGTAGAGTCGGCGACATTGTGGGGATGGCACGGTGAACACCCTATCTTTAACAAGATCATCGCTGACACAAAGCCGCACCTTATTATCGAGGTGGGCTCCTGGATGGGACTCTCAACCGTCAGTATGGCGCGCGCACTCAAGCAGAACGGCTTTTTTGACACCGCCATCATATGCGTCGATACGTGGCTCGGATCTATCGAGCATTGGGTGGAGGATCAGTGGCGGCCCAAGCTCGAACTCACCAACGGGTATCCCTCGTTCTATAAAAATTTCATCAGCAACATTTTACTTACTGGCCACGCAGACGACATCGTGCCGCTGCCCATGCCTTCGCTCATGGGTGCGCGCTTCTTGGCACTGCACAATATCCGCGCCGACGTCATCTATGTCGACGGCTCTCACGATAAAGATGATGTGTACCGTGATGTGTCAGCTTACTGGGAGTTGCTCGCTCCAGGCGGCGTCTTGTTTGGAGACGACTTCCCGCTCCCCGGCGTCGCGGCGAGCGTGACTCGTTTTGCTCGGGAACAAGACATCGCGTATCAGACTATTGACGATGTGTACTGGATGCTCAAAAAATAGATTCATCGTGTTTCTAACCCCCGCAGGGAAGCGGCCAAGAACAGATTTTGTCGCCGTCGCTCCAAAATCTTTCTCGGCCCTGCTCGCGCATCCCCACGTACTCGTGGGGCCCCAGCGCTCCCCTTCGATTCCCCACATTTCGGTGTGTCTTGTGGTCAGGGATATTTTCTGCGCCGTCGCGCAGAAAATTCCACGACCCTGGCTCGCGGTTCGGCGTACTCGCCTCACATCGCTCCGCCCGTCACAAAGCACAAAACCTGCCGAAGGGCAGGTGTTTGTGTCATTTGTGACCCCACGGGGAATCGAACCCCGATTAACGGCTTGAGAAGCCGGCGTCCTAACCGTTAGACGATGGGGCCTCCTAAAAGGCTGTGTACAAAATAATACTGAAATTCTCCCTTTTGTCACCCTCCCTCTCCGATACTCCAACATTCCTAGGAATATTGGAGTGTTCTATGAGCGAACATTCCCGAACTCAATAATAAATTTAAGAAACCGCTCGCCATAGGGAGTGAGCGAATGAAGCACTTCTCTGCCTCGATAGTGCTTCTCTAGAAGCCCCGCAGTGACCAGCCTCTGCGTATGCGAGGATGTGGTGCGAAAGTTGCACTTCAGCTGTTGCGTCAACACTTCTACACTCGCGCCGGAATGCTTGGCCACGAACAGCAAGATTTGTATGCGTCGATGGTTTGCGACACCTTTAAAATGTCGCTCGAGAGTCTTTAACGTTTTCACCTTCCTATTGGTATCTGCCATACTCCAACATTCCTAAGAATATTGGAGTGTTTAAAAATGCGGAAGGGGCGGATGTTGATAGAAGCTACCGCATTTGCCACTCGGGCTCCATGCGCACGAGCAGCTCTGATGCGTGATCGGGATCGGCCATGATGCCGAGGACGAATCGCTCGAGACGCATTGATTGCGAGCCTTTCACCAGCACCACGTCCCCCGCCTGCAATTCGCGAACAAGCTCATCTGCGGCGCGTGCCACATCGGTGCTGTCGTATTGCAAAATCTGCTCATCACGCAGCCCCGCATCGAGCGCACCTTCCGCGATAGTGCGTGCACGGATCCCGATCGTTATCAGTTTGTTGCACCGAGCGGCGGCGCGCTCGCCCACCGATCGATGCGCCTCTTTGGCGAATTTGCCGAGCTCAAGCATGTCTCCCAAGACAGCAATGCGGCGTGTCGCTTTGACCTCGTCGAGCGTATCGAGCGCAGCAAGCGCTGCCGCGGGAGATGAATTGTATGAATCATCAATAATGATCGAGCCTTTCAGGCCTTTCAAAAGGTGCACACGCCCCGGCGGCGGTACCCACGCGAGTAGCCCGCGCGCTGCGCTCACCCCGTCGATACCGACCGCTTCAGCGACCGCAAGCGCGGCGAGTGCCGCGTAGATACGTGGGAAGCCCAGTGCGCCGCGGATGCTCACCGGTATCGATGCATGCGTGTGATTAGCACGAAATTGTATACCTACAGGCTCAGTGCCGTCGTACAAAATCTCTTCGTGCGATGCATAGAAATTATTTTCTGGTGCCATACCGTACGTCACGCTCACACCACGCAGGTCGTTGCGAAGCATGCGCATACGCGAGTCGTCTCCATTGAGGACGAGCGTGCCCCCTGCGCGCAAGTGTTCGGCGAGTGCACGCTTTTCTTTAAAGACATGCTCCGGTGAATCGAAAAATTCCACGTGTGCGGGAATGTCCGAGACGCCGGTGATGACCGCAATATCGGGGCGCAGCCACGTAGCGATCCTGCGTATATCGCCCGGGCGATCAGCACCCACCTCGAGCACGAGCCAATCGGGATACGCGCTCTTACGTACAAGCAAGAGGAATCCGCGCACGAGATTCAGCACCCAGCCAAGCGGACTCTTCCAGGCATTGTCGAGTCCCAAAATAGTCAGTGCGACGCCGAGCTCGCCGTTAAAGCTTTTCTCGGATTTTCTCATGCGTACGTCGCCGCCGATCGCAGCGCTGATTGCCTCTTTAGTCGTCGTCTTGCCCACCGAGCCGGTAATGGCAATCACACGCGGCTTGTAGCGCATGAGTGCGGCCCGCGCTTCCCATACCAGGGCAGTAACGACAAGACGTTTGATGCTTTCCATACTCATCGATCGGGAGGAATATCGTAGTAATTGATGAGATATTGCGCAATGTCGAGGAAGGGGTGCGCGAGCGTTGCCGACGCATACTCCTGTCCGTGCGGTTCGATCGCAAAGAGAAATACGATAAATTTTGGATCATGCGCCGGGAAATAGCCAAAGAACGAGTGTAAGTATCGATCTGTGTAGTAGCCACCACCGGGTTTCGGGATTTGCGCAGTGCCTGTCTTCGCGGCAATGGCATGACGCTCTTGCTTCAGCGCACCCTTGAGCAGCGCTGAGTCATATACCTGTATGAGCATGTTGGTCACCGTGGTTGCCGTCTCTGGCTTGTAGACCTGCGTACCATCCGCGACATCGATCGCACGCGTGATGCCGCTTTGGTAGCGCACGGCGGAGACGACATGCGGTGTCGGAATCACGCCACCATTCGCGAGGCTCGCGAGTGCGCGCGTCATCTCGATCGGCGAGACAGAGACACCTTGACCGAAGGACGCAGCAGCGTAGTTGACCGCTGGGCCGTTGCCATCTTTGAGCGGCGACAGGTCGCCTACGACCTCGTTCGGTACATCGATGCCGGTCTTCTCCCCGAGCCCAAGCGCGCGCATGTAATTCGTAAATGCGGGATGCCCCATCCGGTCCACCACAAAGGTGACGCCGAGATTGAGCGATTGATTCAAGATCTCTTGCATAGGCACGACGCCGCGCGCCTTGTGATCAAAATTGCAGATCGTGTACGTGCTTCGCTCGATGCAGCCTTTGTCGTCGTATGTGGTCGCAGGTGTGACGGCGGCGGTATCGATGCCTGCCGCCATCGTGAGCGGTTTCATAATCGAGCCCAGCTCGTATCGACCTTCAACGAGCGCGTTGGCAAAGACCGACGGATTCTCCACGGTGTTGTAGGTATTGGGATCAAATGACGGTCGCATCGCCATGGCAATGATCTCGCCGGTCTTGGGATCCATGATAATGCCGCCCGCTTGTCGCGGCGTGTAGGTATCCATCACCTCAGCGAGCGTCTTCTCAAGCTGCGCTTCGACGAGCGGCTCGATCGTCGTGATGATGTCACCCTGATGGTCCGACGGGTCTGAGGACACGAGGGCGGCGACATTTGAAAATATTTCTGCAAATGGATTTACATAGAGACTTGATTGCGTCTGCACGAGCGTGTCATTCCACGAACGCTCGAGGCCATAGACACCTGCTTTCACATCACCTTTGTAGCCGACAAAGCCGACGGTCTGCGCGGCGAGCTGCGCAGCCGGGTACGAGCGCCACTGATCGGCGACCAGCAGCACGCCTTTTAATTTGAGGGCGCGAATGCGTTTGCCTGCATCGTCGGAGACGCGAAACGCTACTTCTTCGTATGGATCAGCTTTCTTGGCGACGCTCGTCATAAAGCGCTCGCGATCCATCGAGGTCGCCGCGCTCAGTGCCGTATACACCGCTTCCGGATCCGTAATGTCTTTCGGCGTAATCGCAATGCGCCAGCCGCTCTGCATCACCGCCGCGGCGACCAGCGTGCCGTCCTTGGTCTTGAAATAAATATTGCCGCGCACCTGTGAATCGGCCGACGGATCGACGTACTGCCCCATCGCGTCTTCGCGATAGCTCGCACCGTTTACAATCTGCAAAAAATAGAGGCGAATGGCGAGCAGTATCGCCAAGAGAATAAAGAAGCCGCAGAGAATACGTACGCGAACGAGCAAACTAGATCTCATTGCCGCCCATTCTATCAGCTGGATTGCCAGCCGCTGAGGCCGCATTACCTGGGCGATACACGTAGTGCGTATCTGACACGGGTGCGAGGCCGATGCGCGCGCCACTCTCCGGCTGCATTGCATGGCTCAGTGAGAAATATTCACCTTCCATCTGAGCGATAGCGCTCTGGAGAGAGAAGACTGCGCTGTTGGCCTCCTTGCGCGCCATAATATTGAGGATGCTGGCAGCGACGAAGTAGAGGTATGCAAAAATGAGCACGCCGAGGATGGCGAAGAGCACCTGACGAGAGACCGGCTCAAGCGCATGCTCATGAGCGAGCGAGACACGCTTCTCAGAGACAAAGAGATTGAGCTTCGCCTGCGATGCCGATGGGATGTATTTGCTCATTTTGAGTGTTTTTTTCATAGAGTTAGTTTTTTTTCGATTACACGAAGCTTTGCTGAGCGGGAGCGCGGATTCTCTGCGATTTCAAGGTCTGTCGGCACGAGCGGTTTTTTTGTCACCCGCGTGCCGCTGCCGTCATCTTCCCACTGTCTGAATTGCTGTTTGACGATGCGATCCTCGATCGAGTGGAAGGTGATGACAGAGATTCTGCCGCCGTGCTCGAGCATCTCCCATGCGGCCGTGAGACCTGCGACCAACGCACCGAGCTCGTCATTGACCGCGATACGAAGCGCCTGAAAGGTGCGTGTCGCGGGGTGGATTCTGCCGAAGGCGTAGCTCTTGGGTACGGCGGATCGAATGATCTCCGCAAGCTCGACCGAGGTCTCGATCGGCTTTCGTACACGTGCCTCTACGATGTTGCGTGCGATGCGTCCTGCGTATCGCTCTTCACCCCAGCCACGAATGATGTCGACGAGACTTCCCTCGCCCCATTCATTCACCACGGTGTATGCGGTGAGACCTTGCTTGGCATCGTATGCCATCGAGAGCGGCTCATCCTTTTGGAATGAGAAACCTCGGCCGGCGTCGAGCTGGTATCCGCTCCATCCGAGATCAAAGAGGGCTTTGTCGATGCGTTCGATGCCGATTTCTTGAAGCTTGGTGCGTATGTCGCGAAAATTCGCGTGTATTAAATGTATGCGTGCATCATCGGTGAATAACATCTCTGCACGCGCTATTGCTTCATGGTCGGCGTCGAATGCAATCACTTTTCCCGCGCTCGCTTGAGCGAGCATTTCCCTGGTGTGGCCCGCGCCGCCGAGCGTCGCGTCGACCACCGTGTCGGTGGGCTGGATAGATAGCAATTCAACTGCTTCGTGTAAAAGAACGGTTCGATGTCCGCGAGGGGTTGCAGACCCTTCTGACATCGGATTACCGGAAGACTGTGACCGTCTGGTGCGCATGACGTTTGAAATGAGTCCCCCGGTAATCCGGTATCAGGAAGCTTAGAGAGCGCCGATCTCGCCGAGCTTTTCAGCCAGCTGATCAGCCTGCTTCTCTATGCGAGATTTATATGTATTCCAGCGCTCCGCATCCCAGACCTCGACTCGATCTGACACTCCAGCAAAGACGATCTCCTTCTTGAGACCAGCGAAATCCTTCTGGTGATCTGGAATCAGGATTCTCCCCGCTCCGTCGACCTCGACCTCTGCCGCGCCCGAAAGAATGAATCGGTTGAAACCGCGCGTATCGGCCTGGGCAAACGAGAGCTCGGAGAGCTTTTTAGCGACTTTCTCCCATGTCTTCCGCGAATAGATGAAAAGACAGTTGTCCAAGCCGCGCGTCATCACAACGGTGCGACCGAGATCTTTGCGGTACGACTTCGGGAGCGATACCCGTTTTTTCTCATCGAGATTGTGCTGGTATTCGCCTAAAAACATATTTCCCACTTTCTCCCACTAATAAAGAGTATATACCACTATACCCCACTGCAAGCTACTTATCCACACAGAATGAGAGCTGTCTTCGGCCACAATCTTTGACTTGGCGGGCCGTGGCGGCTATATATACCTCTGGCAACTCAAGGGAGAAAGACCATGCGGCCTCACAAGCCCGACGCACAATTCCGGAAGTCCGCGACCATAATCGGACTCTGCCTCATCGCCATCGTCATGGGAGGGGTGATCACCGTCTCCACAACACTCGGGCCTAGCCCTGACTCACAGGTCCGATCCATCGTCTACGCGCCGTCGACACAGGTCGTCCGCCGTCCCGATGCGTGGCGAGACGAGATCCGCTCGATGAACGACGCGGACAAGAAGTAACTCCTAGTAGCACCTGCTCTTCCCCGGCCCCGTCGCTAAGCGACGGGGCTGAATACATGCATATTCTTATGTGCTACCATCGGCGCATGTTGAGCATCTTTAAGGGTGCGAGCGATGACGCTCTCGCGGAATTGGCGGAGGAGATGCGCGTACGCGAAACGAAGCATTTCATCCTCCTCTTCTCGATGGGATCACAATTCGATCACTTGATCGTGCAGCAGATCGCGAAGCTCGGTGTCTACTGCCTCGTAGCGGATCCAGCCAAAGTCACTGCAGAAGATGTGAAGAAAGCAGCCCCCTCCGGCATCATTGTTTCCGGCGGTCCCGCATCGGTACACAACGAGCCGCCACCGTTTGATAATGCAATTTTCGACCTCGGCATCCCCACGCTTGGCGTCTGTCTCGGCTTCCAGATGATCGCGAAGCACGTGGGTGCAAAGGTCACCCCGCATGAGAAACGCGAATTCGGCGTGCACACCTTCAAGGCCAAGACCGATGATCCGCTCTTTGATGGCGTACCGAAAGAGACGCCGGTCTTGGAGACACACGGCGACGCGATAGAAGAAGGCTCTGATCTCGTCAACATCGGCTCGACCGACAATGCTCCCGTAGCCGCTGGCCGCTACAAGCATCTCTGCGGTGTGCAATTCCACCCGGAGGTCTCCGACACCGTCGAGGGTCCCAAGATGTACGAGAATTTCGTCGTGAAGATCTGCGGCATCACGGATCGCTTCCCCGCACACTCGGTCGCCCAGCAGAAAATCGATGAGCTCAAGAAGCAGATTGGTGACAAGAAGGTCCTGATAGCGCTCTCGGGCGGCTCGGACTCGTCGGTGGTCGCCTACCTCTTGAAAGAAGCGGGAGTAAAGATGAAAGGCATCTACATCCGCGGCATCGATCGCCCCGACGACGAGGCATTTGTGCGCGAATACTTCGCGTCGCAGCCATGGATCGAGGTGGAGATCGTCGATGCGACAGACAAATTCCTCGAAGCACTCGCGGGCAAAACGCAGATGCGCGAGAAGCGTATGGCGATGCGCGGTATTTATAAAGACGTGCTCGAGGCCAAGATCAAAGAATTTGGCGCAGACTTTATCGCCCAAGGCACGCTCTACACAGACCTCCGCGAGAGCGGCCATGGTAATGCAACGGGCGCGCGCGTCGCCGAGATCAAGGTGCATCACAACACCAACCTCGGCTTCTCCGTGCCAGAGATCGCCCCGCTCGATGATCAGGTGAAAGACTCCGCGCGCTCGATCGGCCGCGATATCGGCGTGCCCGAGGACTTGCTCGTGCGCCACCCCTTCCCGGGCCCCGGCCTCGTCGTACGTATCGAAGGCGAGGTCAATGCGCAATCGCTGAAAATCGCCCGCGCTATCGATGGTATCTATATCGAAGAGCTGCGCAAAGCGGATTTGTATAAAACAGTCTGGCAGGCGGGCGCGACTGTCACCCGCTCCGAGCATACGGTCTCGAAAGGCGACGATGCGGGTATGGGCACGGTCGTTGCGCTCTGGGCAGTATGGAGCGTGAACGGATTTACCGCGCGCTTCGCGCAACTCCCCTACGAATTCCTCGAGATCACGGCGCGTCGCATCACCAACGAAGTCCGTGAAGTCGGTGCAGTCGTCTACCGCATCTCCGACAAACCACCCGCCACTATCGAATTTGGATAAAAAAACTTTTGTGGACCTACGGGGAGTCGAACCCCGACCTCGTCCATGCCATGGACGCGTTCTACCGCTATACTATAGGCCCGCTGTGTCGGCGTATCGTATCAAAAACCATTCGTAAACTCCACTATGCGCGTCTGGGACATACATCCAAAACACCTGTGTCGGAAGCATCTACTCGGAGAACACCGGGAGCTTCATGGCTTGTGGAATATCTTGACCACGCATCGCGGTACAGGTGGCTATTCGCGCCACCCCGAGACACTGCGCTGGGTCGGCAAGACCCGATCCCTTTACGCGCGGCACGAGGCACTCGTCACGGAGATGAAAAAGCGCGGCTACCAGCATCACTCGCCGCTCGACAAACGCCATGCGCGCGGCGCGATCAAACAGACAAAATTTATCGATCCACCTTCGCGGCAGAAGATTATTCTGCGCGACAAGCCGTGTGAATGCTTTCTATAAATTACTCCGTCGCAGTTGCAGCAGTGCTGCTCGCGATACAAGTAGCGAGGGCATCATTCGGGGTCCAGCCACATGTGCCATCTAGTTGGCGCTCGCACGATGAATGATCCTGGTAGCAGGCGTATTCCGGGCGATACTCGCAATTACTCACGAGATCAACGCCGATTTCGCCACAGAGCTGCGCGCTGCAGCCACCCACTTGGCAGCCGCTCGCGACGATCTGCTGTTCGTCATTTACAAACGTGCGACCATCGGGCGTGCGGCACTGTTCTGGATACGACTCCATGATTGGGTACCCGGCTGCCTTACAATCGGCAAATGTATTTACAGCGAGTACGCGCTGCTGTTTGGCGATATTGGAGAGCGAGAGGAGAAGCGCCGCGACAATCGTGAGAACGATGGCAATACCGATAAGCGTAGTGGTTTTCATGCCGTTTTCCATGCTGGTAGTGTATCAGACGTATAAAGTGACCTCGCATTACGCGCGTGGGTTATAGTAGTGCCCAAGCTTCCCCATTACCTTTCGTCGTTCAATGGATAGGATAGTCCCCTCCGAAGGGACTGATGTCGGTTCGATTCCGGCCGAGAGGACCAAAAATCACTCAGCTTCGAAGAGCGCACTGAGGGATTCCCCGCTCTCGATGCGGTGGATGGCGTCGCCGAAGATGTCTCCTACCGAAACAACCTCGATTTTTGATGAGAGCTCACGATTGGTGGAAATGGTGTCGGTGATGAAAAGCTTTTTGATCGGTGAGGCGTCGATATTTTTCATGGCATCGCCCGAGAGGACACCGTGTGTCGTCATCGCATAGACTTCACGCGCACCGCTCTCTTCGAGCAGACTCGCTGCACGGGCGAGCGTGCCGCAAGTATCAGCCATATCGTCGACGATGAGTGCGATCTTGCCCTTTACATCGCCGATGAGCTTCATGCGCGCAATCTGGTTCGGGATATCACGCTCCTTGTGAATGATGGCGAGGTCCGCCGACTTCATCATGCGCTTGGCATAGCTCTGGGCGCGCACCACACCACCGGCATCCGGCGAGACGATGACAAGATCATCAGCAGCGAGCGCATCTTTGAAGAATTCCTGCAGGTGCGCGACGAAGACAGGACGTGCATAGAGATAATCGACATTGGTGTTGCGGAAGAAGCCGCCGATCGCGTCGTTGTGAAGATCCATGGTGAGCACGCGATCCACGCCGAGCGATTCGAGGATCATGGCGAAGACGCGCGCGGAGATCGGCTCACGCGGCTTTGATTTGCGATCTTGTCGTGAGTATCCGAAATAAGGAATCACCACCGTGATTTCGTGTGCCGAGGCACCACGCGCAGCATCGATCGCCAGGAAGAGGCGTGACCAATTCGCCGCAGGACCATTGGTCGACTGTACGAGATAGACATTGCGGCCGCGAAGATTTTCTTGAAATTGCACATACTCCTCGCCATCAGCGAAGGTCTTGCATTTGACGGCACCGAGAGAGACGCCGGCACGCTCGGCCACTTTCTGGGCGAGCGGATCATTGGAACCAAGGCTGAATATACGAAAGTCCATGGCCGAGAGTATAACCTATCTTTTTAAAACAAACCCCTTCTTTTCGGGCTGCCGAGAATTGAACTCGGGCTACATGACCCCCAGCCATGCGTACTACCACTATACGACAGCCCGTTCTTGACGCTGCTTGGACTACATACACGCGCCCGTCGTTGCCGTTCGGTGCTGTCCTGTGTCGGGCTGCTGGGAATCGAACCCAGTCTACACGCACCCGAAGCGTGCGTACTACCGGTATACTACAGCCCGACACAAGACGGCACGTAAGGCGCCATTATAAACGCCTAGTGCGCCTTTCAGGATTCGAACCTGAGACCTTTCGAATGTGAATCGAACGCTCTAACCAACTGAGCTAAAGGCGCGTGGCGAAGATTATAGCCGTTTTTGATAATTTGGCGAGAGTAAAAAGCTGTTCCCCGCGTGTTATTGACAGCTTTTTTTACGGGAGCAGTATTCAAGTATGCGCTCATATATACGCATGCTGCTCGCCTTTCTCGCCTGCTACGCGACCGGCTTTCTGAGTACACTCTTCGTACAAACTGGTACCGGCTCGTGGTATGACGGCTTGGTAAAGCCCGCACTTATGCCAGACAAGTGGACGATTCCCTTCGTCTGGCTCGCGATCTATACCCTCATGGCGATCGCGCTGTGTATCGTCTGGGAAAACGACCCTCATGTGAAGGAGATGCGCGGCTGGGTGCCACTTTTCTTCGCGCATCTGCTCATCAATGCGTGCTGGGCGATATTCTTCTTTGGATTCCATGCGATTTTTATCGCACTTATTGATGCCGTCATTCTCGTCTTCGCGGCATTTATCGTCTTGGCCGGTGCCTGGGAGATTGATAAGCGCGCTGGCTGGCTGCTCTTGCCATATTTCTTCTGGACACTCTTTATCGCGTACCTCACCCTCCACCTGTGGGTAATAAATTAGGTAGACGCCTCAACTCGGGTGTTATATTCTGTGCCTCACTTGGGCCTATAGTTCAGTGGTAAAACGCCGCATTCGCATTGCGGAGGCGGGGGTTCGATTCCCCCTAGGTCCACAAAAAAGCTAGTACGTGCGCTCAGTCTCGAGCGCTGCAGAATACTGGCCCGCAGAGGCGAGGGAGTTCATACGCGAGCGGAAAATCAGTGCCTCCTGCGCCTTAGCAACATTCGCTGCACGATCTGCTGCCCAGATCTTGAGCACGGGATTTTGAATGGCGCGCGAGTACGAGAAGGTCAGCGGCCACGGTGTCGTGCCGATTTTGTTCATCGCATCAAGATTCGCGCTCGCTTGCTCATCGGCTTGGCCGCCGGAGAGGAAGACCACGCCCGCGAGATTCTGCGGCACATTTTCCTTGAGCACACGCACCGTCTCAGCGCCGACCTGCTCAGGCGTCGACTGCACCGCAGCCTTCTTGCCCGCGATGACCATGCTCGCCTTGAGAATCGTGCCTTCGAGCATCACGCCGTAGCGATTGAGCTCGCTAAAGGTGTCTTTGAGCGTTGCGGCAGTGACCTCCGCACAGCGCTCGATCGTGTGGTCACCATCGATCAAGACTTCCGGCTCCACCATCGGTACGATGTCGGCCTCTTGGCAGAGCGCGGCATAGCGTGCCATCGCATGCGCATTGGCATGAATGCAGGAATCTGTCGGAATGTTGGCACCAATCGTGATCACCGCACGCCATTTGGCGAAGCGCGCACCCAGCGTGCGATATTCGGCGAGGCGCTCGCGGAGCTTATCGAGCCCCTCCGTGACCTGCTCACCTGGGTGAAGCGCGAGGTCCTTGGCGCCGCCATCTACCTTGATGCCCGGCAATATACCCTTGGCTGCCAAAATCTCAGCAAATGCCTTGCCGCTGTCGTCCTTCTGGCGGATCGTCTCATCGAAGAGAATGATGCCGCTCACGTATTTTTCTAATTCGGGTGCGGTCACGATGAGCTGGCGATACTGGCGACGATTCTCTTCGGTGCACTCGACGCCGACAGAATCAAATCGCTTCTGGCAGGTCGCGGAGCTCTCATCGGCCGCGATGATGCCCTTGCCGGGTGCGACCATCTGTTTTGCTGTCTGTTTCAATACATCTGCATTCATAAAAAAGTATAAAGATAATAATATCTAGCCGACTTGTTCCATGATGGCGAGCAATTCATCGTGCACGCTGCCATTGGAGACCAGAAGTCCCTGGCGCTCCCCATCATACCGCCCGCCGGAGACGCCGAAGAAGTCTGTCACTTTTCCGCCTGCCTCTTGGACGAGGAGTGCGGAGGCGGCAATATCATGCGGCGAGGTGCCACCGAAGAACGATGCCGAGAACTCGCCAGCGGCGACAAGCGCGCACATGTAGTGGGTCGAGAGTCCGGTGATAAATTGCGCACCGCGCCCGCGTGCTTCCTCGTAAACAGGAATGAGGTTCTTTACGCCTTTCATCTTGCCCATACCCATTAGTGATTTCTTGAGCGAATCACGCCCCCCCACATGGATCGGTTGGCCATTGAGTGTTGCCCCTTTGCCCTTTTCGGCGATGTAGCGGCGATCAAGAAAGGGATCATAAACCACCGAGAGGATCGGCTCGCCATGTTCGAGCAGGGCGATCGCAAACGTCGCCGTAGGAATACCGTGTGAGAAATTGTGTGTGCCGTCCACCGGATCGCAGATCCACACGTACATGTGTGATGAATCGTGGTCACTGCCCTCTTCGGAAAGGATGCTGTGGTCGGGATATCGCAGTTTTATTTCTTTGAGAACGAGGTCGTTGATCGCGAGGTCCGTCGCCGTGACCGACGAAAGATCTTCTTTCCACTCCTTGGTCATATTGAGCGTAAAGTTCTTACGCATGATCTCTCCCGCGAGCTGTGAGAGCTCGACGGCGGTTTCCAGGTACGGAAACGAATTCATGAGAAGATTGTACCAAAAGAAAAAGCCCTCTTTTCGAGGGCTTTTTCTTACTGAACATTGACGATTTTGTATTTCTGCGGGCCTTTGGGTGTGTCGAAGGTAAAGAGGTCACCCTTCTTCTTATCCATGAGCGCGGAGCCGAGTGGTGAGAGGTGCGAGATCTTGTGCTCCTGCATGTTGGCCTCGGCAGAGCCGACGATTTCATACTGGTGCTCCTCCTTCTCCCCCTGCTTTTGGATGGTGACCTGCGATCCGAGCGAGACGGTCGAGCCCTTGGTGTGCTCGATGATGCGCGCATGGGAGAGTTGCTCCTCGATGACGCGGATGCGATCTTCCGTAGCAGCCTGGAGATTGCGGGCTTCTTCGTATTCGGCGTTCTCGGAGAGGTCGCCGAGGGAGCGTGCGTACTCGAGCTGCTCCGCGATTTCGCGGCGGCGGACGGTCTTCAAATGCTCGAGCTCGGTGGTGAGTTCCTCGAACTTTTCTTTGCTGAGATAGTTTGTTTCTTCGTTCATATATGGAGGGAGTCTAAGACCCCAAATCGCGCCCTTTTATGAGGCGCGTGGGAGCATTCTACCCTGCCCTACCCTTTAGGCAAGGATGTGGAGAACGCGAGCTTATAACATGCTGGCTTCTCCGCAATGATTCACTGTTCGTTAAATTGCGGCGCGATATTAATAGTAACTGACTCATTTACATTGGCTGCGCCCGATCCAGGAAGCGATGTGCACTGCAGCTTATATATGGTGCGGGTCTCCAGTGGACTGGTGGTCGCACCGGCGGTGCCGGAAGCGCTGCCGCTCCAGGTATCACCATTGGTACCGGTCACGCTGCAGCTCGAGACGTTGGTCACATTCCAATAGAGGCGCGAGACGGTTGTCGTGCGGATCAGTGTCGGACGTGCCTGGAGATGGCCGGATGCGTTGAAGATTTGTCCTGGCTCCGTCGTGGTGAATCGGACGAAGCTCGGTGGTGGCGGAGGCGGTGGTGGCTCGGGGATCGGATCATAGGTCGGTATTGGTGAGCCGCCTCCGGAGGTCGCGCCGCTCCAGCCTCCCCCACCACTAGAAAGCATGCACGAAGGAGGCGGTGATGCGTTGCAGAGTCCCGACCACTGTATGACTCCCTCGGTCCTCTGACCGCAATCATTCGGTGCGGACCAGCATTGACCTCCGGCAGTGGAAGGCACGCTCGCCGTGCACGCCGGACTCGCGGGATTCGGGACGGTAACAAACTGTGAACCAATCGGATTACATGGGTAGTACGTCGACGTCTCACCGCATGATGTCGCGGTCGTCGGCGTGCAGTTTGTCGGTGGAGGACACGTGTCGTTGCGAGTACCAGCACCACAGCCGGAGGGTAGCGGCGTATCCGTGACGCGGCACATATTGTCAGGGGGCGGCGATGCTTCACACGTGAAGCCATCACATCCAATCCTGCCTCCGTTTCTCATGTTGCACAAATTCGGTGTCGAAGAACACGGCGCTTCATAATTGGGATGCAAAGTCGGACCACCTACCGAGCATCTGCCATCGGGTTGGATCGTGCCATAGAGCGTGCCGCACGCGTTGCTCCCGGAGCACTGTTGGGGTGTCTCATGGATTATTTCGCAGTGACCGCCGACATCCTGATACCCAGCAGGGCATCCGGTGAATTGGCATGAGCCGGAAAAAAAATATCCGGTGTCGGGCTGGAACCACATAACCGGAGTCTGCCCGACAGGACAATCGGGAGCACCCGGTGGAGTGCCCTGCTGGTAAAACTGCGGTAGCTCAGTCGCATTATTTGTCGCCGCAGCACTAGCGCTGCCGTCGCTGTCGTCCGCGCGAACAACAAAAGCTCCTAGGGCTAGGGTTACGACGAGAAGTGCTATCAGTCCGCTGAACAAACGTTCAGATCGACTGCTCTCTAGATAGTGGCGCATACGTGCGTTTATCATATCGCGCTCAAACGCACAGACCGCAAATTGGTGTGTATAGAGCCAAGAAACAAGGACCTGGGGTTGTCCACACGAGTACTTGCTTCTTTTACATATTTGTGGTACAATGAGCACAGGGTGAAGATTGCCCGAAATTTTGCCGAGGAGCAGACATGAAGAAGATGATCCTTGCAGTGTTGATGCTGGGGGCAGCAATTACCACAGCACACGCACAGACAAAGGAGTACTACACCGAGCTTGTCGAGGGCCCGCAGTCTCGTAGCAGCTGCCCCAAGGTGTTCAGTGCTTACAGCGTAACCGTGAGCGCCGGCACTGTCTCCATCGCAGCTGCAGTCGGGAAGCTCTTCAGCGGACCGCTGGAGTCTACCGGCATATTCCGCAGCGGCGTGTTCCGGTCACCCGCCGGCGGAAACGTCGAGTTCTGGGGCGACACGACCAAGGGCGAGTACACCATGTACAACGCCTCGAACATCTGCCTCTATCGCTTCGTTCCGAAGAACAGCGGTCAACAGGCGCAAGGGCGGTAATGGACCTTCGGGCCACGAGCCCACGCGGACCGGACGATCAATCGTCCGGTCTGTAACTTTTTACCAATAGATCCAGAGCCCGAAGCTGCGAAGCACGGGGCCAAGCAGGTAGGATGATGAATTTGCAACAAGTGATATGAAGATCGCTTTCCATATATTGACTCTCAACACCAGCGCATAGATCACCGCCTCGAGCACGACGACGAATGATTCGGAAAAAATGAGTGACGTGCTACGCGGCCAATTCGCCAGATACGGGAAGACGAACCATACATACGGGATACTCGCGAAGCTCGCGAGTATGCCTACGATTATGATGCTCCGCGATTCGATGGCGCGCTCACGAAAAAGCTGCCGCAAGAGTATATAGAGAATCGGTGTCTCGATGGCTACGGTAAAAACCATCGATGTGATGAAGCGATGCACGTATTCAACATCGTTCATACTTTAGTACCAGTCAGAAATATATGCGTCGCGTCCGTGCGTCGAGAAATCCCCGACCTTTTGCGGTGTCGAGCTCGCACTGAAGCCAGCAGTCCACAACTGTACATTATTTTGAGTACCGTATTGTACAAATGCGACCGAGGAACTATCAGGTGAGAATGCGAGCGACCAGGCGCGACGCGGGATCACTGCCACATCGAGCACTATATAGAGCGGCTTCCACGAACGGACAGTGTAGACACGAATGCTCCCCTGCTTGGAGCCCGGCAAAGTGTCGCTCCAGGCAAGCCTCGTGCCGTCAGGCGAAACAGCAAACTCCATAAAGCGTTGGGCGAAGCCACCATAGATGGGCCACGCAGGAGTCGTCTTGCTGCTTTCTATATCAAAGGCAAAAAGCGCCAAGCGTCCCAGATAGAAGACGGTCGTACCATCGGGCGAGAAGAATGCCGTGCTGCCGATGCCCACTTGTCTCTCATGGCTCCCATCGGCGCGTGCGAGGAAAACGCCCCACTGATTTGGATCAAGAAATGGTGGTGGCGCTGGAAGGGCAGTGTTCGCGGGAGCAACGTTTTGCGTCGACTCGTTTGTCGCCAGTGAACCAGTGAGGGCAACATACATGATGTACGCGCCATCGGGAGACCACGACAGATCGGATTTTGAGGGGAAATTGTTGTGACTCACCGTGATGCGCTGTTTCGTCGTTGGATCCCATACGCAGACGGCATTCGCCAAACTGCTCACCGTGCAGAGATATGCTACCTTACCAGATTTGGAGACTACCGATCCCGTGGGTAGATCGCTTCCTACTTTGTCAGCAGGTACCAATATCTGATTGTCGGTGTCGTACAGATACGGAGCAGTCGTACTGCCCGCAGTAAAGGTCAGTGCTATAGCGTGCTCGGGAGCCCGTTTGCCAAAAAACATCACACCAACAGCGACGGTTGCAACAGCAATAAGAAAAATCCCGATCGCAATAAAATTGGTATGACGCAGGTGCGTCGGATTTTGCGATGGAGTAGGAGCATTCATGGAGCGTATCGCTTTATCATACGCCACACGCACTTAGAAACTCGGACGTCTTGTGGATTGAAGCTACTTTACGTATTCGGGCTTTTCGGCAATGAGCCACTGGAAAAATGGCTGGAGGCCAGGGGCAGCGCCAGACATCGTACCAGCCGGGGCGTGCTCGAGCACCACGGCGTACGCGTATTTTGGATCCGATGCAGGCCAGAAGCCCACCGACCAGGAGTTCATGTATTGATTGCGCGAGCCGAGCTGCGCCGTACCGGTCTTCGCCGCGATTTCGATGCCGCCGAGGTACAACGATTTGACGGTGGCATCCGAGCGGGGCGAGATCACGGCCATGCGCATACCTTCGCGTGCGACCTGCAGATACTCATCAGGAATACCGACATCGGTATATTCAGGCGTCGAGCTCGCGATGAGCTGCGGCTTGAGCAGCTTACCGCCATTGGCGATGGCGGCGACGAAACGCACCGCCTCGAGTGGCGTGATCTGAAAGCCAAACTGTCCGATCGCGGTGTGGTAGGTATTGCCGATGCGCCATGGATCATCAGCGCCAAAGTTCTGCTCTTTCCACTCCGGTGTCGGGATGATGCCGCTCTTTTCGCCGACGAGATCAATGCCCGTGAGGCTCGCGAGACCAAAGCGCTTTGAATAATCATCGATTTTTGCAATGCCGAGCCCTTTCTGCCCCTGAAAACCGCCGCCGATCACATAGAAATATTCGTCGGACGAGACCGCAATCGCGGTGCGCATATCCACCCAGCCATGCACCGTCCAATCACGGAAAATGCTCGGCTTCGACGGATCAAACGGATTTGGCAACGTGAGCTGGCCAACCGAATTGATCTGCTTATCAGGTGAGATGATCTTTTCGTTGAGCGCCGCGATCGCAAAAATGGGCTTCACGATCGATCCCGGCGTGTAGAGGCCAGCGACCGCGCGATTGAGAAGCGGCGTACGAGAATCTTTCGCCATCGCGGCGACATGCGCACTGTCGCCATCGGTATACGCCTGGCTGTCGTATTCGGGGAAGCTCGTAATCGCGATGAGCTCGCCCGTGCGTACATCCATAATCACCGCAGCACCGCCTTGGAAGCCGTTGCGATTCGCATGGGCAGAGAGAATTTCGAAAAGTTTACTCTGTACTGATGCGTCAATTGCCAGCGTAAGATCCTGGCCGTTGACCGGCGGGGCGACGATATTTTGGCGCAAGACAAGGCCGTGAGCATCGCGCTCTACCATCGAATTGCCGTTCTCTCCGTGCAAGAGCTTGTCGTACGAGAGCTCGACACCCGAGACACCGGAATACTCTTCGCGCCACCACTCACCTTTGGCATCGGCCTTCGGATAGCGAAGGAAGCCGAGGAGATGCGAGAGCCCATTGAGTGGTGTGTATGCGCGTAGCGCATAGAGTGATCCTGGCGAGGTCGTCGCGAGCGCATCGCTGAGTGTCGGAATCTGTGCCTCATTCCAGGCGACCTGGCGACCCGTGCGATCAAAGATCACGCCGCGTGTCGCAAAGATGATGTGCTTGTCGAGCGTGTTGTTCTGAGAAATGTTGGCGTACTTCTCACCATCGCGCACCTCGAGCGAAAACGCGCGATACGAGAAAAATGAAATCACGCAGATAAACACGAGACCGACGCTGAGGATCGACTGCACCGCTACCGGCCGCGCAACGCGGCCTTCGAATTGGACGGTGTTGTGATCAGGAAGGTTTGATGAATCGAGAAAGATTTCATCAGGCGCTATTTCGTGAATGATTCTTTTTCGACGCCAACGCATTGCCTCACTATATCCCGCTAGCGAAGAAACTCCAGACGAAGGGGCTCCAGCCCCCACACAATGATGATGGACGCGATGGTATAGAGCGGCAACATCGTCGGGAATCCTGCCGGCAACCACAGCATGTCCATAAAAAATCCGATGGCAATCGCCTCTGCGGCGCGGAAGCGCAGCGCGAGCGCCACAATACAGAGCATCGGCACCCACGGCGGCGCGATCAGTGTCCCTAGAAAGCCAATGGCAGCGATGGCGAGACGAAAGTTATTCATGAATGACGAATACGTAGCGGAGTGATGTGAGATTGACCGGCAGACGAATAAAGACCTCTTGATCAGGGCTGGTTGCGGAGGATTCCACGCGACCCACGATGCCAATCGCTCGATGACCATACATCGGTGCGATCACCGGATCGCCTTCACGTACCTCCACGCCACGCGGTACGCTCGCGTGCGCATTACCGCCGCCGTCTCCTGTCACCACGATCGCACCTTGTCGCAAGAGCGCGTCGGTCACCTGCCCTGCCGAAAAGACACCCTTGACCGATGCGGTGTTCGCGAGCACCTCGCTCACACTGCCAACGACAAAGCCGCCCTGCGTCACAACTAAATCTCCCGCCGCGATGGGATCATTCTCGCCTGCGCCGATAAGAAACGATCCGTACGGCGAACTCTTAAAAGACGAAACAATCGGTGCCGTCATCCCCACATGATTGCCGGCGAGCGAGAGCGCATCGCGCAGTTGCGAATTTTCTTGCAGCAGGACCTCGTAGGCGGCCGCCTTCTCGCGGTACTGCGCAATCTGATCACGAAGCGCGGCATTTTCCCCGGCCAATGCACGATGCGTCGAGAAGTAGCCACTATCGGTAATCGCATTGCGCACGCGCTCGGTCTTCTCCCACGCGCCCGCAGTAAAACTCCGCACAAGACCACGCACCGAGCCACCCGTGAGGGCGTCGAGCACGATGAGCACCAGGATGAGTGCCGTGATCGCGAGGAGTCGGCGGCGGCCTTGTTTGGCGCCATGGAGTGAACGATGCGAGAATTCCGACGAAATCATTCAGCAAATATACACTACTCTGTCGGGACCAGTTCGTCGTCGCTCTTCAAAAGCGTCTCACGATAGCGATCGAGATCATGCAAGACCGTCGAAGTGCCACGCACGACGGCGGTGAGCGGATCTTGCGCGACAATCACCGGGATGCCGATCGCGCGCGCGAGATGCTCGGGGAGGCCGCGAATTTGCGCACCGCCACCGGCGAGATACACCCCGCTCTCCATGATGTCTGAAATGATTTCCGGTGGCGTCGTCTCGAGCACCTCTTTAATAGAGTCAACGAGTTCTTCTATGGAGTGGTCAATAGCATTACGCACATCCTGGTCAGTGATCACCAGCTCGCGCGGCAAGCCCGAGATGAGATCACGCCCGCGCACGATGACATCAATACGCTCGCGACCGTGGGAAACATTGGCGACGGCAATCTTGATCTCTTCGGCCGTCTTCTCGCCAATCAAGATTTTGAATTCGTTGCGCATGTGACTCACGATATCGGCATTGAGCTTGTCCCCTGCGATGCGAACATTGCGTGAATTCACGAGACCGCCGAGCGAGACGATACCGATATCAGTGGTGCCGCCACCGATATCAATAATCATGCTGCCCGAGGGCTCCCAAATAGGTAGCTCGATACCAATCGCTGCAGCAAGTGGCTCTTCGATAATATGCACCTCGCGCGCACCCGCGGCGCGAGCAGCATCGCGGACGGCGCGCACCTCCACCGAGGTAATGCCCGAGGGCACACCCACCGCCACGCGTGGACCGAGCAATTTGGTATGTCCTGCCTGCGCTTTGCCGATGAGATACGAGAGAAGTTCTGAAGTCACTTCGAAATCAGAAATCACGCCATCGACAACGGGCTGCACTGCCTTGATGTGCGGCGGTGTTCTACCGAGCATGTCTTTGGCGACCTGCCCGACGGCGACCACCTGCCCCGTCTTGGTATTCATTGCCACGATCGATGGCTCAGAAATCACAATGCCGCGACCTTTTACATACACGAGCGTATTCGCGGTACCAAGATCGATGCCGATGTCATTTGAAAACCATGACAAAACCCTCTCTTTTATGCGTGTGATCGTCTTCCACATACAGCATTACTTCTGTAGATATTCGATAATGCCGCTATCGGAGACAAACGTGCTCGTGCCGCTTGCACGATCCGAGACCTCTACGCCACCTTCTGCAATGGTCTTCTCAGAGACGACGAGTCGCGTCGGTATGCCGATCAATTCTGCATCGGCGAATTTCTCGCCCGCACGCACATCGCGATCATCGTAGAGCACTTCGATATCGTGCTCTCGGAGCAGATCGTAGAGCTTGTCGGCCTCTGCCTGAATGTCGGGATTGGTGCCCGTAATCGAGACGAGATGTACCTGGAAGGGCGCCACCGATTTCGGCCATACAATGCCCTTGTCGTCGGCAAACTTCTCCACGAGCACACCCATGAGGCGCGTGATGCCAATACCATACGAGCCCATCCACACGGGGAAATCTTTGCCCTCTCTATCTTTCGCGACGAGACCGAGATCCGTGGCCTTCTGCTGACCGAAGTTGAAGATGTTGCCCACTTCTGCGGTATTCACTTTTTCCAGATCTTCGCGACGCACGCCGAGGTTCTCCAGCGTCTCGTCGCTCAAGACCTCCTCGTTGATGGCGATGCCTTTGGCACGATCGATATAGGTGACGTCCTCCCCTGCCTCGCACACGGTCTGGAATTCGTGGCTGAATTTGGTAAACGCGCCGCCTGCCGCGAAGGTCACGTAGGTGTCGTCGCCAATGCCAAGGCGTTTAAAGACCTGCATGTACGCGGGCTTGGTCGATTCGTAGTATGCGAGATGCGATGCTTCGTCCGCGGCGAACGAGTACATGTCTTTCATGACAAATTCGCGTCCGCGCATGATGCCGCTCTTGGCGCGGAGTTCGTTGCGCAGCTTCGTCTGGAATTGGTACACCGAAATCGGAAGGTCGCGGTAGCTCGTGATGAAATTTTTCATCATCTCACCGATCGGCTCTTCGTGACTCCATCCGAAGCCGACTTCACCGCCCGCCTTCAGCGCTGATTTAAACCACACATCAACGACCGCATCGTCCCAGCGATTGGTTCGCTCCCACAATTCTTTCTTTTGAAGCGCGGTCATGATGAGCTCCTGTCCGGCAATGGCATTCATCTCTTCGCGAACGATCTGCTTGATCTTTTCGAGGACGCGAATGCCGAGTGGAAGATACGCGTACACACCGGCCATCTCTTTGTGAATGTATCCGGCACGAATCAGGAGTTGCGCATTTTTTGCTACTTCATCCTTGGGAGCAGTTTTGCGAGTCTTGGTGAAGAGCTGCGTTTGGCGCATAGTCAGAGCATTGTAACGGGTGCGCACTGCTTTGCAAAAAACTACAGTGCACATGGGCACCACATGAAGGGTGTGATTGACGATGCGCTCTTCCGTGGTACCGTGCTGGATAATCCGGCGGAGCGCTGCGCTTTGCTGGCAACCTCAGGACTCATCCGGCAAGGAGCGAGTCAAACAAGAGGAACCACGTCTGTGAACACGGAACGACGCCACACGAGGCACGCCCGGGTTTAGGGAGGACGAGAGGACCTGGCGGCGTTCGCGCTGCCAGGCCTTTTCTTTTTACGCCAGGAGCCGTGCGATATCCTGCCAGGTCACGGCGACCATCAGCATGATAATGAGTGCGACACCGATCGTATTGAGGAGCTGCACGAAAAGTTTCGGAGCATTGCGGCGCATAACCATTTCCACACACACGATCACGAGTCGCCCCCCATCGAGCGCCGGAATCGGGATGAGATTGATCACCGCCAGATTGACCGAGATGAATGCGGCAAGCGAGAGGACATAGCCAAATCCCGTGTGCGAGGCTTCCGCAACGTACGAAACGAGCCCGATAGGACCGGTCACGTTTTGCAGATTGGGTCCGCCGTGCGCGAAGCCACGGAGAATATCCCAGAGGCCTTGCAGCGATACGATAAATACACCTTTGGTCTGGTGGTACGCCTCGACAGCTGCCTGCGTAAGCGGCACCGACTCGGTCGTCACGAGCGCGAGACCGACGCCGACGGCGGGACGCCCTGCCTCGCCCGGCACCACGGCATGTGCAGGTCGCAAAATTGCCGAAGAGGTCGCACCGAGATGCACATAGTCGATTGTGAGCTCTTCGCCTGCGCGGGTGCTCACGAACTCCATGACGCTCGCAGGCGTCGGCTTGTCCAGCGCGGCACCCTGCGTGTCGCGCAGCGAGAGCACACTATCGCCAAGCTTGAGTCCGGCGGCATCTGCGGGAGATCCCGGGACGACATCGGTCACGATGAGGCGAGCGCCCGGCACGTAGGCATCGACGGGATGCAAGACGCCGACCGCGTACGCGCCGACGAAGAGCACCCATGCCATGAGCGCATTCATCGCGACGCCGGCGATCAGGATGATCGCCTGCTTCCAGCGCGGCGCATCCGCGAAGCTGCCGCTGCCGTGTACCTTGTTGTCATCCTCGCCGAGCAACCGCACGAAGCCTCCGAAGGGCAGCCAATTGAGCGTGTATTCGGTATCTCCTATTTTGCCGAAGCGAAGCGCGCGCGGCGGATACCCCACGCCGAATTCTTCTACGCGTACACCAAAAATCTTTGCCGCAACAAAATGCCCGAGCTCGTGCACCACAATAAGAAACACGAGAATCAGAATAACGAGTATCGTGGTGAGCATACGTACGAGCCTAGCTACTCATTTCCTGCTCCTTGTTCTTGAACGCGGCTTCGAGATCGTCGTTGACCTTGTCTACCTTTTTCTGCAATTCTTCTTTGAGTTGGAATTTGTCGTCTTCGGTGAGCGTCCCCTCGCGTTCGCGCTCCTGAATCACCTTCCATGATTCGTCACGGGCGAGGCGCACCGAGGTGCGCGCCTCTTCGAGCTTGCCCTTGGCGAATTTCACCATCTGTTCGCGACGCTCGGAGGTCAGCTCCGGGAAGCTCACACGGACACTGCCACCGTCGGACGAGGTGCCGAGCCCGAGGTTGGCAGCTGAGATCGCACGCTCGATATCCTTGATGAGTCCAGCGTCGTATGCGGAGACGCGCAGGGTGCGCGCATCTTCTACACCGACATTGCCCACCTGCTTGAGCGGCATCATCGAGCCGTAGGCCGATACCATGACGCTGTCGAGGATCGCAGGTGCTGCACGACCCGTGCGCAATCCGCGATATTCCTTCGCCAGCCACTCTTTGCTGTCTGCTAATTTCTGATCAAATGCCTTGAAATCGTAATCTGCCATATGGATTCATTATATCCCGCTTCTTTACTTACGCACGCGGCACTAAGAGCGCGACCTGCTCCAGCAAGGGCTTGAGCAGCGATCCTTTGTCGCCTGCGTACTTTCTCGCACGGTACACCGCCGCGAGTCCCTCGCGCGGACGTGGTGCAGCAGATCCAAGCATGCGCTCAAGTGATGAAAGGAATGTGATGATGCCAGAGATATCTCGCACATCATCGTCGTCCTTATCGAGCAATGGCTTCAACATATCGAGACGCTTCTGGGGGACGGCTTTCAGAAATGCTGCCGCGTCGACCTTCTCAGGCGCGCTCACCGTATCGAGCATCAGTATCTGTGCGCGGGAGCGCACCGTCGGCAAGAGCGCCTCGGGCGACGGCACAATAAAGAAGAAGAGCGCATCCCCTGCCGGCTCTTCGAGCGTTTTGAGCAAGGTGTTTTGTGCCTCGTAGGTCAGATTTGCGGTAACGACAATAAAGACGCGCCGCGTGCCCGAGACGGATCGCGTCTGCGTGCGCTCGACGAGGAGACGCGCATCATCGACAGCGAATTGCGGATAGGAGCGGATATCGACATCGGGGTTACCTTCGGTGGCAATGCCGTGTGCCGCGAGCAACGCGAGCACCTGCGGGATGGCCGCTGCCGTACCACGCACCAGCTGAACATTGCCGACGAGCTGCATACGAGGAGTATAACCTTGAGATTCTCAGCGGAGAATCTCAAGAGTTACACCCGGACGCACTCCTGCAGGAGTGCGACGTGGGGTGTCAGGCGCGAACGACTCCGCCAGACTAAATAGCACACACTAAATACGATATACTCCTACACTATGAACGAACCCAAAGGCATGCAGAAGACCGCCCTTGCCCTCACGCGCTGGGTGGGCTCGCCGGCATCAATCGTCGTGCATACGATCCTTTTCCTCGCGAGCTTTGTGCTCGTGGTGCTTGGCTGGGTCGCTTTTGAGCGCATGCTCCTCGTCCTCACCACTATCGTCTCGCTCGAGGCGATCTATCTCTCACTCTTTATTCAGATGTCGATCAACTACAACACCGATACCATCGTCGAGGTTGAGAAGGACATCGATGAGATTCAAGAAGATATCGATGAAATGCAGGAGGACGTGGAAGAAATCGCCGAGGACGTCGAGGAGATGACCGAGGATGAGGTGGCTGATGCGAAGCGTGAAAAAACGCTCGCCGACATCCAGACCGAGCTCCACAAGCTCGTGCAAGATATTTCAAAATTGCAGAAATAAATGATTCACCCGACGATTCGTCAGGCGAACCGTCGGGCTTGATATGAGTCAGAAGCAAGCGGTTTCGTGACTCAGTCGCCGTCCGACCTGGTCGCGACGGTGATTAGTGAACGCGTAACGCTTCACGCCGTCCCGTTCAGATACGACGACGGTCGGGCTGTGTCCCATTCCTGAAACAGAGCGCTTGCCCAGGTAGTACGAGAGGTCTGATGACTCTGGTAGCGGCTCCCATGATGGCCACCACTTCTTGATCTCGTCGACGGTGAAGCCCTCCCCTTCCTTCGTCAGATAGAGGATCCCCTCGAGTCTAGAGATAACGTTTTCCTGCAACATCGATTGCCCTCCTTCCAGGCTCCGGGCACTTGAACATTTCTGCTGATAAAAATCAACGTTTGGAGATGATTGCCTTTTTATACGTGTCGAGATGCTTGAGCGCCTCACCGGTGCCTTTGACCACACAGTACTGTGCATCTTTTGCCACTCGTGCTTTCACGCCCGTCCTTCTATAGATAAGCTCCGCGAGATTACGCAGCTGCGAAGTGCCGCCGGTGAGCGTGATGCCATTGTCGATGATATCCGCCGCCAATTCTGGTGGTGTCTCCTGCAAGACATCCTTGATCGCAGCAACCATGGTGCGCAATTCTTTGCCAATAGCACGGACGACTTCGTTGGTACCGAGCTCGACGGAGCGCGGTAGGCCCGTGAGATGATCGCGCCCTTTCACCATCATGGTGAGCTCGTCCTCCACCGGCACCGCAGAGCCGACATGAATCTTGATCTCTTCTGCCATTTTGTCGCCGATGGAGAGATTGGAATTCTTCTTGATGTAATCGATGATGGCGCGATCGATGCGATTGCCCGCGCACTTCACCGAGGTGGACGCGACGATGCCGCCGAGCGAAATCACGGCGACGTCGGTGGTGCCACCACCGATATCCACGATCATGTGCCCGCGCGCCTCCTGAATCGGAATGCCCGCACCGATCGCAGCGAGAATCGGCTCCTTGACCACGTACGCTTCACGCGCACCAGCCTTCGTGGCGGCTTCGACGACCGCACGACGCTCGGTCGAGGTCACTCCTGCGGGAACCGAGATCATCACCTCAGGGCGGAAGAGATTCCATTTGCCAAGCGCCTTCTTGATGTAGTAGCGAAGCATCGCTTCGGTCACCCGGTAATCGGCGATCACACCGTCTTTCATCGGACGGTAGGCAGTGATCTCATCGGGTGTGCGGCCCACCATTTCTTTTGCACTCTCGCCAATCGCGAGGATTTTGTTGTCGCGCAGTGAAACCGCGACGACCGATGGCTCGTTGAGGACGATGCCTCTGCCGGGCACGAAGACGAGCACAGTGGTCGTACCGAGATCAATGCCAAGCTTTGGGGCAAATGAAAAGGCCATGAGCGACAATTGTATAACCTAGCGCTGCTTCTTGCTATCTTTTTTAAATTTCTCAGCTGCTCGTGCCTTTGCTTCGGGCGTATGCTTCTTGGGATTGAGTTCCCACCAGAATTTCTTGGCAAAATTTGAGGAATCGTCGCACACCTTCTTCAAATAGTAGATGTCTTTGGTCGGGATTTCCTGCAAAAGCTTACCCATGCGCCCCATCGAGAGCGGTGCGAATCCGTCGCGGACACGCTCTGGATTGAGTCGCTCGCAGAAGTACTGCATCAGCTCGCCCCGCTCCGTCTCGCGAGTGACAGCAGCCTTCCGCTTGATGTGCATGCTGATGTGCTTCATGGCATGCAGTTTATCATCTCTTCATTTTTCGCTCTCCTGCACGTATAGTTTCGCTATGAAGCGCACGATCATACCGGAAGCCGAAAATCCCGCACTGCGGGAGATTTCTCGCGCGATCCCGCTCGAGGAGATACCTGGCAGGCCAGTACAGCAATTGATCAGCGACATGAAGGCGCTGCTCAGCACCGAAGCCTTTGGGGTCGCGCTTGCCGCTCCACAGGTGGGTGAGCCGGTGCGACTCTTCGTTGTATCAGGCCGCGCACTCGCGAGAGATAGCCGCAATGCTCCCGATGAGCCGGACGTAAAAGAAGAGCACCCCGCGCTCCCCGATCAGGTGTACATCAATCCCGAGGTGGTCAAAACCTCACGCGGTAAGAAAGACAAACACGAAGGATGCCTCTCCATCCGCGGGTATTGGGGCATGGTCCCCCGCGCTGAGAAGGTTACCGTCCGTGCCTACGACGAACACGGCGAAGCATTCACGCGTGGTGCGGCAGGCTTCCTCGCCCACATCTTTCAACACGAAATGGATCATCTCGATGGCATCCTCTATACCGATAAAGCAACGGAGGTCTACGAAGAAGATACCGAGAAGACTGACTAATATGCACTTCGCTTTCTTTGGTACCTACCCTCTCGCTGACGACGTCCTCGCGGCGCTCGCCGAGGCCGGGCTCGTACCCGCGAAGTCATTCGCCTCAGCAGAGATCACGCCGGAATTTATCGACGAGCTCAAGCAAGAAACGTGGGATGTCTTCGTGGTCGCATCCTTTGGCAAAATCTTGCCGAAAGCGTTTCTCGATATTCCGCGCCGTGGCACGGTCAACATGCACCCGAGCCTCTTACCGCGCCTGCGTGGCCCGTCGCCGATCCGCTCTGCCATTCTCAACAACGAGCGCGAACCGGGCGTCTCGATTATGTTGCTCAATGAAAAGATGGATCAGGGCCCGCTGATCGCACAAAAGAAAGTCGCGATCGATGAGTGGCCAGCGCATGGCAAAGATCTCGATCACCTCTTGGCCCGCGAAGGCGGCAAGCTACTCGCGCAGACGCTCCCGCTCTGGGTCGCGGGAGAAATCGACGCGCAGGAGCAGAATCACGACGTTGCTACGTACTGCCAAGTATTTGTAAAAGAAGACGGCCTCTTGAATCTCAAAGATGATGCGTATCAGAATCTCCTCAAGATCCGCGCCTACGAAGGCTGGCCCGGGACCTACACGTACTTCGAGCGAGCCGGCAAAAAACTGCGCGTGCAGATTCTTGATGCCGAGATCATCAACACCAAGCTCCAGATCATGCGTGTAAAGCCCGAGGGCAAGAACGATATGTCCTACGACGAATTCCTGCGCTCCGGCGCCACACCCATCAGCTCCTAAGCATTCGCTTTGCTTTTGCAGCGTCCTGGCGGGTCTTACTCTTCAATACGGTCTTGACCTTGCGCAGCTGCGCACGGATTTCCGCCTGCGCATTGTCTATAGCGGCGTTGATCGTGGCTTCATTATTGCGAGCGACAAGCACTTTTTCGCCTGGCCGCTTAATCTGTATTTCGACGGCCCACTGATGATCGCTGTGCTTTTTGCCGCTCGCGCGCCCCAGCTCCACCTCGCAGCGCGCGGTCTCTGCTCCGCTGCCCAAAAGTTTCTCTAGTGCCACGAGTCGCTCGTCGAGGTATGCGCGAACTGCCGGCGGCATTTTGTAATCAGTCGTGCGAATTCTTATTTCCATAATTAAAATGTATAACGCTCACCTTCTAGTAATGCTACAAATTCCACTCCCCGCTCGGGCAACACTTTACTCGGCACCCCATGCGCAGAGCCGAGCTTGTCGGCTTTGAGGAGTGCGTCATGCACGGGGAACGCGACACGCGGCTTCACGGCGAGCGCGTAGCGAATGACATCCGGCATACGGCACCAGGGTCCCGCAACCGGGAGCGCCAAGACATCCACTGGTTTTCCTGGC
The DNA here is from genome assembly GCA_964545165.1 of uncultured Candidatus Saccharibacteria bacterium. Taxonomy (GTDB): domain Bacteria; phylum Patescibacteriota; class Minisyncoccia; order Phycocordibacterales; family UBA2100; genus UBA10103. The sequence continues at coordinate 25,965 of CAZJEQ010000007.1, read as the reverse complement.
CCGGTAAACGAATCCCCCGGGTAAAAGAATTTCCCAGCGATCAGATACCCCGTGTTTTGCACCTGGCCGATCTCTTCAAAAATTTCCTCATGCTTGCCGTCGCACGCTTCAAACGTGACGCCTCGATGGTCCATGGATGCGACGCCTTCTAGCACGTGGCATGCGACATTCTCTGCAGCAAGCAGCTTTCCTACGGCAGTATTCGTCATGACCTGCGCATCTGGATTGTTGGCGAGCACGCGCTTGAGTGAATCGACATGCAAATGATCTCCATGCTCATGGGTAATCAAGATCACATCCACTCCCGTCACCGTATCCTGCATGGTCGAAAACGATCCCGGATCGGTGAGGACGGTGAGTCCATCGATTTTGATGAGCAGGCAGCAGTGACCGAGCTTCGTAATCTCCATGCAATAAGTATATCAACACATGCGATGCCGTGATGAAGACGACTTCATGCGCCTCCCACGAAAGCGCTGTATACTAGCGACTTATATGACAGCAATCATCGAGGTCAAGAACCTTCGCAAAGAGTACGGCACATTTACCGCTGTCGATGGCATCTCCTTTGAGGTGGAACAGGGCGAGATCTTCGGCATTCTCGGACCCAACGGTGCGGGCAAAACGACGACCCTAGAAATCATCGAAGGCCTCAAGGAGCCGACTTCGGGCGAGATCCTCGTTGATGGCCTGAGCGTCACGAAAGACACGCATGCGGTCAAGCTCATCATCGGCGTCCAGCTCCAGGCATCGAGCTTTTTTGATGGGCTCAACCTCGTGGAGCTCATTGAAATGTACGGCGCGCTCTACGGCCGCAAAGTTGATGGCATGAAGCTGCTCGAGGAGGTCCAGCTGACCGATAAGGCCAAGAATCAAGTGAAAGAACTCTCCGGTGGTCAGAAGCAACGCTTCTCAATCGCCGTCGGGCTCGTCAACGATCCCAAGGTACTCTTCCTCGATGAGCCGACCACGGGCCTTGATCCACAGGCGCGTCGCAATCTCTGGGATCTCGTCCAGAGCATCAAGGCAAAGGGCACGACCATCGTGATCACCACGCACTACATGGATGAGGCGGAGGTCTTATGCGATCGCATCGCGATCATGGATGGCGGCAAGATTATTGCACTCGATACGCCGCGCGCGCTGATCGGTGAATTGCTCGCGACCGGCTTCTCAAAGCCGATTATTCACCAGGACGCAAATCTGGAGGATGTCTTCTTGCATCGCACCGGACACGCGATCCGCGAATAAATAATTCCGTATGTATCCCATCTACATTCTCACCCTCGCCGAACTCAAAATGTTTATTCGCAATAAACAGGCACTTTTCTTTTCACTTTTCTTCCCGCTCTTCATCATGCTCATCTTCGGGTACATCGGCTTCGACAAGCCGCCGGTGATCGATGTGGGACTCGTGACGAATACACCGTCGGCGCAGACACAGCAATTCATCCAGCAGGTAAAGGACTTCCCGAGCCTGAAGATCACTGAGGGCACGCTCGAAAGCGAGATGGCAGCGCTCAACGCGGGCGATCGCGCCGTCGTGCTCGAAGTGCCAGATTTCCTCATCCCCACTGGTCCCCAGGCAGCTGCTGAGCGCCAAGACATCGTGATCCACGAAAACGCGAGCAAGATCGGCGAAGCACAGACCGTCGTCGCGATCCTCCGCCAGTACTCGCAGACCATGACACTCTCGCAGCTCGGTGCGCAGCCGATCTTTAGCCTGCAGGAGAAATCGGTAAACACGCACAATCTGCGCTACATCGAATTCCTCCTTCCGGGACTCGTCGCACTCTCCGTGATGCAGATGGCGGTCTTCTCTGTCGCCTTCGTCTTTACTCAATATAAGGAGAAGGGCATCTTGAAGCGCCTCCTCGCGACCCCAATGCGACCAATTCACTTCGTCACCTCCAATGTGATCCATCGCCTCCTCGTGTCCCTCATTCAGACGGCCATCTTCATCGGACTCGGCATCGTGCTCTTCAAGGTGCAGATCGTGGGATCCTTTGCGCTCATGTCGCTGTGCATCATTCTTGGCGCCATCATGTTCTTGGGTCTCGGCTTCACCATCTCTGGCCTCGCGAAGACGACCGACGCCGTCCCCGTCCTCGGCAACCTCACGGTCTTCCCGATGATGTTCTTGGGCGGCACCTTCTTTGCACTCTCCAGCATGCCGACGTGGCTGCAGGCGATCGCACAATTCCTCCCACTCACCTACTTCTCCACCGCGCTCCGCGAAGTCATGACCAAGGGTGCAACCTTTGGTGATATCAAATGGGATATCCTCGGCATGCTCGTCTGGGCCGTGATCCTCATCGTGCTCGCCACCTACACCTTCTCATTCCAGGAAAAGCGCAGCGCATAATCATTACGAGCTGATACGAACCTATGTCTACAGAAGAATTCAAAATCGATGGCGAACAATTGCTCGCGAAAGTAAAAGAGCTGATTCGCGAAGGCAACATCCGTCGCATTATCATCAAGAACGAAAGCCAGGAAACGGTGCTCGAAATCCCGCTCACCTTCGGAGCGATTGGGGCCGTGCTCGCCCCCATGCTTGCTGCTGTCGGGGCGATCGCGGCGCTCATGACCAATTGCACGATCGTCGTGGAGAAGAAGTAAGGGAAACCCCAACCCTACGGGCATCTCGATTTTTCGTAGAAATTGGCTATACTCTTCCCCATATTCCCCGGTAGCGCAATGGTAGCGCAGCTCGCTGTTAACGAGTTGGTTGTAGGTTCGAGTCCTACCCGGGGAGCACGAGCGTAACGAGTGCGACCACGGGTAGGACTCGAACGAGAAAGGGGTCGGGAAAACATCTTGTTTTCCCGTGGAGGAAGGAATGGGAAAACCGTGGGTTTCCCAGGAGTTCGCAGTCCTACCCGGGGAGCACGAACAAAGTGATCCGTGGGATCGATGCTGCCATCAACCTACTGCTGGAGGCACCTAACCTCTTTGCTATACTGTTTTCCATGAATACAACAGTCATCGCGGCAGTCGTTGCACTTATTATCGGCTTCGGTGGTGGGTATGTAGTCACTGACAAGAAGACGCCTACCGTCGGTCACGAAATGTCTGACGGCTCCACCATGTCGGATGCGATGGCCGACATGACCGCCGCGCTGGAGGGTAAAACGGGCGATGAATTTGATAAATCGTTCATCACAGAAATGATCACGCATCACGAAGGGGCTGTCGCGATGGCGGAGCAGGCACTTCTGCAGGCAAAACATACGGAAATAAAAAAGATGGCGCAGGACATCATTGATGCACAGACACGAGAAATAACGACTATGCGTGGTTGGCTTCAGTCGTGGTACGGCTCTCAGCAGTAAGGTCTGGGATATATACGTACTCCGCATTGATCATAAAATAGGCTCTAACGTCGTCCACCACGGAGAGCGCGCCACGATCAGCACCGTACGCCCAGTCTTAATGGATTCAACATGCATGTTTCATTAAGATGAGACAGTGAATATCTCACTCATGCACGCTGCACGGAGGCCAGCGATCATCGCAATGGCAGCCGTTGCTATTCTCTGTGCGATATTGCTCGGCTGGTATATCAAGGGAGATTTCCCGGTTGCTGGTGTCATCCCAGGTGGCGGACAGACCGCAACCACCACATCACTGACCGGCGTCGTTCAACCGCCGCTTTTTGAATACTTGGAAGTAATGGACGGGTGTGGTCCGTACTACAACTCGGGTGTATGCGTGAACATGCGATCCGGTCCGGGTACCACATATCCTGTCGTCGCGCGTCTGCGCACCGGTGTGGTGCTACGTGTCGGCGAGGAGGTGACGATCGGAGAGCAGGTATGGCTCAAGATAAAATTTGATAACGAAGTGAGATACACGGAGCGGCTCGGAGATGATTTGTATGTCGCGAAGGAATTCGTTCGCACTTTTTACGATGATGGCAACCATCTGCTCACAAAAGGCACTGCAACATCTACAAAATACATCGTCGTAGACGTCTCTGAGCAAACGCTCTATGCGTACGATGGGACAAAACTCTTTATGAAAGAGCGGATTTCGACCGGACTCGAGCTTACCCCCACTAGCCGCGGGACATTTACGGTGTACAAAATGACGCCGGCACGATACATGCAAGGGCCTCTACCAGGAGGCACTGATCAATACTACGATTTGCCCGGAGTCCCCTGGAACCTCTATTTCACTCAAAGTGGTGCTGTCATCCACGGCGCATATTGGCATGATCATTTTGGAGAACCCTGGTCGCACGGCTGTGTAAATCTACCGCCTCAAAAAGCGAAAGAGCTCTACGATTGGGCAGTGGTTGGTATACGCGTCGTGGTGCAACAGTGATTATCGTTGACTTTTTAAATAGGGAGAACCCGATTATGAATTTTACTCTTGCGCATATTGCGCATTCTGGAAGTATCAAGAAATGCTCATCGCAACTTCACTCCCACCCACCGTGCTCAACAGCCCCATTTACTCACTTGTACACAGCATCCAAGCCCCCGCATTCCAGCAAACAACAGCTGACCACATAAACATCCCCGCTGTACCTTTCTTCTCTCAGTTTCGCGACATCAGCTCCGCAAAGTGGCAAAAGGTCGGGTGTGGCGTAACAAGTCTTGCGATGATTATTAATTTCTACAGCCCGGGCGTGGTCTCTGTAAATACACTACTCACGCAAGGTATTGCAGCGGGCGCTTACCTACAAAAAGCGGGCTGGACATATGCAGGGCTTATAGGATTGTCGGAAAAATACGGATTCGACGGAGACAGTTACGATCTGGGAAAATTAAGCACCGTTTCCGCTTTTGCTCAATTCAAAGAGTCTCTCACCGGAGGTCCCGTGATAGCATCTGTCCACTACAAATTCGATCCCAAGAGTACTATCCCGCACCTCGTTGTCATCACCGGCGTCGAGGATGACATCATCTACTACAATGACCCCGCCGCGAAAGAGGGAGAGAAAGAAATCTCAACCGCCGACTTCTTAAAAGCTTGGAAAAAACGATTCATCGTTGTGAGGCCGGCAAAGGATACGCTTTCTCTCCTTCAGACTTCCAACTCGTAGCGTGCTCACGCATCGTCCATAAGAGCGAGGCCATCTGCTAGCCCGCTTGGCCGTAGACCCCCTCCTCCCGGTGAGTCCAAAAGAAAAAGGCCCGAGGAAATTCCTCGGGCCTTTTTCGACTACCCTACCAATCCTGCGAGATGCAGGAGGTAGACGACTCCTGCGAGCGACAGGAAAAACAAGCCCAGTCCCACGGGCGATCCCCAGCCGTACCACTTCATCGTGGCGAGGCCGTACTTGAGACCGTCCTTCGGGTCGTACCACTCGTTGTGCACGTGCTTGTCATGTGCCTCTTGTAGATTCATGACGAAAATTTCTTAGCTGGTAATGAGCTTCGATTTAAAGGTGGGGGTGGCTTGCGAAATGCCCGAAGCCTCGGCCGCAAGATAATCCACGTATTTCCACGCAAGCAAGTATACCACTGGGCATTTTTTGGCGACGCATCACCCGCCATGGACCCGGGGGCCGTCTCCCCATTCGCCTGGTACCGAATCTGATCTGGACCCGATATACAGGCCGCCACCAAGTACATGCCAGCGCACCGTGTAGAGTTTGTTGTCGATCGGAGAGCGCGCAAAACCAATATTGCCCCATCCATTCGTGAGAGCCGGGCCCTTATCGCCGAGCTCCATAATCCGATAGAGATGCGCGAGGTGTGATTCAGCTTTCTCCTCACCGCCCAAGACGGAGACGATCGCAGAGTCGCGGCGGACCTGCAAAAGATCCCACGAATTCATCGTATGCGCGGGCACCTGCTCCTCCACGACGGAGCCAAAATGCTGCAGGAATTTATTGCCAAACCACGATATCGGATAATCGCCTATCATCGCGTTGAGCTTGAATTTTTCGCCAGCGATAAATGTGTCGACAGCTTCGAGATCCGTAGCGGTTGCTTGTTTGAGAATATCGATGTTGGTGGAATCACGATCGATCACCTGCCCTAAAAGGCCCATGAGGGGCTCCATTCGAAGCGATCCCGCTTGTGCGCGACGTCTTATCTCATTGAGATCGTGGTCGAGCTTTTCTAGTGCTTCGGGGGTCAAGCGACCTCCTGCATCTGTATGGTCTGGGCCCTTGGGGCTCTGCGGGAATTTTTCTCGCTCCATGACTCTGATGGTATCACAGCGAAAAAGGCATCGATCGAAATACGACCAGGGTCCTATCGACTACTTCTTATACTCCAAGATATCTCCTGGCTGACACTCCAGTGCTTTGCAGATTGCCTCGAGCGTCGAAAAGCGTATCGCTCGGGCCTTCTCATTTTTCAGGATAGATATATTGGCCATGGTGATGCCGACTTTCTCGGCAAGCTCCGTGACGCTCATCTTGCGCTTGGCGAGCATGACATCGATGTTGATAGTGATTGCCATAGCTAGACGGTGAGATCGTTCTCAGACTTCATATCGACGGCGCTCTGGAGTGTTTTCTCAAAGACAGCCGCAGCGGTCGCACCGACAATACAAATAAATGTGGCGATGATGCACATCGCGAGAAAGCCCGCCGGATCATCATCGGTCGCATGGAAGGTGCGGATGTACGCGCCTGCGAGCACGATCGCAGTGCCGAGCGTGAGCGCGCAGTATTTGATGGTGCGCAACGCTTTCACCGAGGCGAGCGAGAATACTTGATTGCTTCCGATGTATCCGAGCAGCTTGAATGCCTGATACAGCGCTACGAAGAATGTGATCGATGCGAGATACCCGTAGATGATGAATGGGTCTGCGTAGATATGAAAGAGGTCGAGATTCGCCGCTCTCCCTTCGAGCATCGGAAAGCGAATCAAAATGGCCAGTGCCACGATGCCGATGAGCATGATGACGGCCTGGAGGAATGCAGTGGAGCTTCGCTTCATAAATAAGGATTAATTTCTATCTGCTTATCCTAGGTGGGAATTTATCGTCTGTCAATATATATTTATCGTTGTTGTGGATAGTAGAAATACTCACTCCTCTGCTAGAGTTGATTCATGCAGCGATGGCTCAAAGAACATACCTGGCTTTGTGTTGGCGCACTTACGACCATTGCCCTCTTATACGCGCTGGTGATGTGGGGCCCGGCATGGCTGCGCCCGTCAGCATTCGCGCCTACTCAGCCTGCGGCTGCTGGAGAATCCCAAGAAGAGCCTTCACCACGGCCGACGCTTTATCAATATATAGAAGTCACTGAGGGATGCGGACCCTATTACGAGGGAGGATGCGTCAACATGCGATCAGGACCAGGTCGTGCGTATCCAGCAATCGGCAAGCTTCGTATCGGAGTCGTGCTCAAGGTAGCGGATACGGTCGTGAGCGAGGGTCACGAGTGGTACAAGATTTCCTTTGACGAAGGGCTGCGCTACCCGGAGCGCGTATCTGGAGACCTCTACGTCTCGGCTGAGGTGGTGCATCTCTTTACCGACGATGGAGACCATGAGCTCGAAGTGGGTGCGACTCCATCCAGTACAAAACGCATTATTGTCGACCGTTCAGAACAAATGCTGTACGCCTACGAGAATGATGCCTTGTTTATGGAGGAGCCCATTTCCACGGGACTCGAGCTCACACCAACACCCCGCGGTCTCTTTGCCGTATACAAAAAGACCCCGAGCCGCTATATGCAAGGCCCGCTGCCAGGGATCAGTGATCAATACTATGATCTGCCGGGAGTACCGTGGAATTTATATTTCACCTACCAAGGTGCGGTCATTCACGGCGCGTATTGGCACGACAAATTCGGTGAGCCATGGTCACATGGATGTGTAAACCTTCCACCCGATCAGGCACGAAAACTCTATCAATGGGCCGAGCTGGGTACGCAGGTGCTGGTGCGAGACTGAGTCTTCTGGTCCCGGAGTATACTGACTCCATGAGCACACTAAAAAGATTCTTCCTCTACGTTACAAATAACGAAGCGGTTTCGCGGCATGAGGAAGCTTTTGATATTGCATTCTTTATCATCAATACCATCGCGGTACTGGTGGGCGGTGCATATCTCGCCTATGTCAGTGAGTGGCACTGGATCCCTTTCCTCGTGATCGAGTACACCTGGGCGATCGACACGATGCGCCACAACAGACCGTAGCTACTGGAGTGGTATCTCGGTAAACACCGCTTCATTGCTTGCGCCTGGTGCCGAAAAGTCACCCCATCGTATCCACTTCGGTTCGAGCCACATCAGGACCACTGCAGAATCCATTTTTGCGAGTGGCTCATAGTACGGATTGTTATCCATCAGCGTTTTCATCAATTCGGGGACATGCGCTGACTTCTCAGCGTCATTTTGTACCTCGCTGGCCACACCCTCGATCTGGAGCGTCTGCGGTATGTCGAGCCGCCCGACGGTAAATGCGACCTGCGGATGTGCATGAATTGCTGCCGTTTTCCGACTATCTACTTTGGTCAAAAAATAGATATTGAAAGCCTCATCTGCTACGAAGTACACCGCCGAGGCGTGCGGCTGATGTTCTTTCGAGACGGTCGCAAGTACTCCGGCTGTATGACTTTTCAAGAATGCGAGGGCGGCTGCGCGAAGCGCGAGCATGTCTTTTTCCATAGACACAACTATATCACCACCTATGCGAGAACATGTGTGTTCACATCTTCACGGGAAACAATCAAAACAGGCGTATAGTACATATACGAAGGATCTGTTCGATTTATTCACGTAGCGAATATGAGTATGGCGAAACGGAAAGCGCCCGGTACGACGGGCAAAGGAAAGTTCTATCGAATCGAAGTCCGTCCGAAAAGCGATTTTAAAATATTTCGCATGCAGGACGTCGGTCGCAAAGGCGGTCTCGAGCGCCTCGCCGGCCAGCGAGCGAGTGGCAGCTGGGCAACCGTCAGCTGGCTCATAAGCAAGGACGATGCTCACACGGCCGGTGGCCACCTGGTGATCGACGAGCAAAAGGCGAAGACAGCACTGAAGCAAATCCGAGGACCGATTGTGCACATCAAGGGCGACGTTTTCCGAGCGCACCCGGCTCGCAATGTACCTGAGCGCGAGAAGCCCACGCCGGCAATGAAGCGCGCCCAACAGAAAAATATTAAAAAAGCTCAAGCAGCGCGTCGCACGCGCACCACAATATGAATGGATACGTCGCAAACATAGAAAAGGCATCGCTCGATAATGCGTTTTTCCGCCATGTGCTGTACACCGATGAGCGATTGCAGCTGGTAGTCATGAGTCTCCTGCCGCTTGAAGATATCGGCGCAGAAGTGCACCAACTCGATCAATTCATCCGCATAGAATCTGGCGAAGGAAAAGCTGTGCTCGATGGCGTCGAGTCAGTAATCAGCGATGGTTTCGCGGTCGTCATACCCGCAGGGACGCTGCACAACATCATCAACACATCTGCGGACAAACCGCTCAAGATCTACACACTCTATGCGCCGCCCAATCACAAAGACGGCACGATTCATCGCACGAAGGCAGAGGCGCAAGCAGCTGAAGAGCATGAGGTCTAGGCAACATACGATACAATACTGAACATGCGTACACGTACTATTCTCGGCGCAGCGGTTGCAATCTCACTCTCAGAGCTCGCGGGTATTGTCGGCTCCGTCTTTACGGCGCCAGCGATCGGCACATGGTATGCGACGCTCGCGAAGCCCGCGATCAATCCTCCCGCATGGGTATTCGGCCCCGTGTGGACAACGCTGTTTGCACTCATGGGTATTGCCGCATTTCTCGTGTGGCAAAAAGGCTGGCGACGCAGGGATGTGCGGATAGCGCTCGGCATCTTTGCGGTTCAGCTCGTACTCAACACGCTGTGGTCTATCATCTTCTTTGGCCTCCACAACCCTGGTGCCGCCTTGATTGAGATTGGTGTGCTCTGGCTCGCCATCGTCGCGACAATCGTAGCATTCGCCCGCATCTCGCGCCCCGCTGCATGGCTCCTCGCCCCTTACATCGCTTGGGTCAGCTTTGCAGGATATTTGAATTTCCTGCTCTGGACACTCAATTAGAGCTCAGCGATGCGGACACCCTGCCCAACAACACGGGCGGCGCATACCGCTCTTGAGCTTTGAAATCCCCTTCTCGATGCGGATCCCACGCGTCTCTGCTTTCTTGCCAGAAATAATCCAGCAGACCCATTCGCTACGTGCGAGCGGCGTCGTCGCATTCCAGGTCGCGAGCGCTTTGGGATTGGCGAGCAGCGCCTTTTTCACATCTGCCGGCACGGCGTGTACGACGGTTGAGGTATCAATCTTTTCTGCCATACAGGTCAGTCTATCAAATCGCACATGATGCAACGCAGTATCAGCGGAATATGCAAAGGAGCGCCCGGCGGCGCTCCTTTGTTTTCGACCTCGAAGGAAATTACTTGGTCTTGAAGGTGACCTTTTCTCCGCGCACCGTACCCTGGCTGTTTTGTGCGACAGCACGAGCATAGTACGTAGTGTTGGATGCAAGCCCGGTCACGTCTGCCTCTACATCTGTGGCATTCGTGCCGGCACCAGCGGACTTCTGTTCGGTGGTCTTGAGGAGCACCGATCCGAGCAACGAGTCAGTGCTGTACTCAAACCAGTACTTGGTCTCTGCACTGTTCGGATCAATCGTGCCGCGAAGCGTCGCGGTCGTCGCCTTAACATTCGTCACGCTACGTGTCGAAGCAGTTGGCGTGGTCGGCGCGTTTGCAGCAGGAGCGCTCGTCTTGAAGGTCAGGATCGCACCGTTGACCGTGCCGAATTGATTTTGAGCATTGATGCGGTAGTGATACGTCGTACCAGCGAGCAGATTCGAGAGTGTGCTGGCGGCATTCACCGCGAGGCTCCCATCACCGACCGCGACGAGCGAGGTGATGTTGCCGAGATTGTTGGTGGTGCCATACTCAAACCAATACTGTGTCGCTGCCTTGTTGGGATTCACCTCACCCGTGAGGCTCGCTGATGTGCGCGAGATTCCCGAGACAGAGAGTGTGCGCGCCGTCGGCACATTGCCGACAATCGGTGTCGGACTATTGGTCGTGGTGGTAAACGAGTTCACCGTTCCCGAGACGCGTCCGAGCGCATTTTCAGCGACGAGATTGTAGTAATACGTCGTGCCCTTGGTAAGACCACTGATATAACCTGGTGTCTTCAGCGCGGTGTAGCCCGAGCCGACCGTCTGACCTGCAGTCTTCTGACCCATGCTCTGCGTCGTACCGTATTCATACCAATACGTGGTAATCGCACCGTTGGGATTGACCGTACCGGTCACGACAACTGTCGTGTCGGTCGGTGCAACCGTGGCATTGGTCGTCGGAACAGGTTTTGCTGTCTCGCGCACCTCACCGTCCGGCAGGATAGTGCCCGTTGCGGTGCCCGTCGATGTACCTGGTGTAGACGTGGCGTTGTTATTGAGTAATGAGCTTGTGCCGCCGTTAAGCATAAACACGACAGCTCCGATAAGAACGATAATGATAATACCTCCTACAACGACTGTTGTTTTGTTCATTAAGATGATTGTGCACTTCCGTAGATGAAGAGATCATGAGGAAATTCATGAGAGCGCGACAGTGCCTCACCCGACTGCTTCACCTAAAACACCTGCACGTGCATGTATGTTGAACATATCGAGGTCGGTCGATTATCGTGCTTACTTATGAGCCAATCGAAACACTCTTATGAACACCGACAAAGAAATGGCTGACAAAAAGGCTCGCGACGAGCAGGCAAAAATAGAGAGCGAAGCGAAAGCGAAGAAAGAAGCGGAGACAAAAGCTTCTTCGTAGCAAGAACCCTCCCCTTTGGGAGGGTTCTCATAATTTGATCATGTCTTCATGTGTCGTGCGCTGTTCACCTCGCTTTCACGACAGATAGGTATACTATTGAATTGTGAACAACCACCAAGGGGTTCGAGACCCCTTAGGTGACCCAAAGGATGGTCATATACTCACGCGAGCGATTATAGACACCATTCACGAGCCACTTATAGTACTCGACGAAGCATTGCGCGTGATTACCGCAAGTCGCTCCTTCTACGAAAAATTTGCGGTGGATCATAAGGAAACGCGCGACCGCCTCTTTTACGATCTCGGCAACGGCGAATGGCGCATTCCCGCGCTCAAGAAGCTTCTCGAAGAGGTGATCACCGATCGAGTGGCAATCAAAGATTACGAGGTGGTGCACGATTTCGAACGACTCGGGCGACGCACCATGCTGGTCAATGCACGCGAAATAAACTACGAGAGCGGCGGGCGAAAACTGCTGCTTTCGATTTTTGACGTCACCAAGCAGCGTCACACTGAGAGCGAACTCGAAAAGGTGGCTGATCAGAAAAATATTCTGCTTAATGAAATGCGTCACCGCATCGCCAATAGCCTGCAGATGATCGCGAGTATTCTTCTTCTGAAAGCTGAGACTGTCGCATCTAAAGATGCACGGCTCCATCTCGAGGACGCACATAGCAGGATCATGTCCATAGCCACGGTTCAGCAACACCTCGATCCTGCAGGGATGATCGAAGACCGCATCGAGGTAGGTCCCTATCTGATTGCACTCTGCGACAGCTTGGCGAAATCCATGGTCGGTGGCCGCAAGCCGATAGAAATTAAAGTCGTGGCCGGCCCGGGGACAGCCACCTGTGACGAAGCGATAAGTTTTGGACTGGTAACCACTGAGCTTGTCATCAATGCGCTCAAATACGCATTCCCAAAAGGCGAAGGGTGCATCATCGTCACCTACGAATGCACGGATGACGAGTGCAGTTTGCGCGTGGAAGATAACGGCATTGGCTACGAGAAAAAAGACACCAGCACTGGCCTCGGCACGAGCATCGTTGCATCGCTCGCAAAGCAATTAGGCGCCGAGCTGCGTACGCACAGCTCAGGAGAAGGCACCACCATATCGCTCTCGATGCGGACGGCGAAGCCTAGTGCACATTCCTGATATCTTTCTGCTCGGCGAGAATTCCGCGCTGATATTTCGAGACCGCAGCAACAAACTCCGCACCAAGACCCTGTTCGACTCCGATCTTGTCGCAGGTCTCTTCGTCTGTCGGCCACGAAGCGGCGAGCAGCGATTTCATCAACTCCTTGTCTGTCATCAAGGCAAGTACTCGTTTCTCATCCACCTGATTGGTCATAATTTCAAACGGCTTTGCATCAAGCGCCTGTGCGGCCTGCAACTTTCCTTCTGGATTACCGCGAAATGGATTTTCTCTCATATGAATAACTGAGCGATTAACACATCTAGTATGGCACACCATGTCATGGAAGTGGCAACTTGTTCGTCACGATTGCATACCTTATAGAATATTGACTTCGTAGCATATTCGTTGTAAAAGATGTTGAGTACAAACGCGTAACCCAGGAGGGCAACATGACGTCAAACTACGACAGTCTCATGTGGGACTGCACCTGCGGCGAAAGCGGGGACTGGGGATCTCCGTGCTCCAATGGCCACCAGTACAATCCTCGGGAGGATACACGCTGCTGGGAATGTGGCTGGTGCAGCACTCACAACGGCATGCGTCGCGATACCTGCCATCAATGCGGCAAGAAGTATGTCGGTCCCTACGAAGGCGGCTGCTTCCCCGCCGGTTCGCGCATCCACACGCCGAGCGGCCCCCGCTGCATCGCCACCATTATGGAGGGAGACGAGGTGCTGTCCGCTCGCACGGGCAAGCTAGTCGCCGAGCGTGTAAAGCGCGTCGTACGGCACGAGCCCGCGGCGATCGCTTCTCTGCACTTCGTATGCGGCCGTCGCCTCAAGGTCACGCGTCAGCACACCATGCTGACTCCGCACGGTTGGCAGCGGATTCGCGACCTGCTTCCAGGGCACGAGCTCATGCTGGTCTCTGGCAAGACGGCGACGCTGCAGACGATCGAGGCAGCGGGTCGTGCGCCCGTGTACAACCTCATCACGACTGGGGCGCACACCTTCGTCGCCGACGAATTCGTCGCACACAACTTCACGACACTGCGGGTTGTGCGCACCATCATGCACCAGTGTTTGCTGGACTGGCACTACAATCTGCGTCGCCCGCGACACACGAATGCCATCGTGCACGCGTAAGCTCCGGCTATCGAATAGGCCCCGTCAACCGACGGGGCCTATGTCTTTTCGGTGAAGCACCCAAAAAGAAAAAGCCCAAGAATATCCAGGATCTTTTCTTTTTTTGTATTTACAATCAGTATCCTGCAAGTGGCCAAGAATCCACGATGCCAACCGCGACATGCACACCCACGCCTCACTCATGCGCCTTCGAGTGCTACGATATGAAGCACATTTGTATGTGCTTCTCTGCGACAGCAAGCTTCACCGCCAGTGGCGTCCTCGCAGCAGCGGGCGTGGCGACACTGGCGAAAAACAAACGACGCGAAGATCGCTTGTTCGCGAGTTTTCCCATTATCTTTGCGGTGCAGCAAGCGATCGAAGGCGTGGTATGGCTCACCATGGGTTCGGTAGCGATCAACACCGCTGCCGCATACGCGTATGTCTTTTTCTCGCACATCTTCTGGCCAATCTTCGCCCCCTATGCGATCTATCGCATCGAGAAGGACCCGGTCCGCAAAACACTGCTGCGCCTGTGCATCTACGCGGGGAGCGCTATCGGCTTGTACCTCCTCTATTTTGTGAGCACAACACCTATCTACGCGCGACTTTTCGATCACGGTATCGCCTATCCAGTCCCACTTGAGTACCCGTTTGCAAGCTTCTTCCTCTATCTTGTAGCCACCTGCGGCAGCTGCATCCTCTCCAGTAATCGCATTATCAATTTCTTTGGTGTCGCACTTTTTATTTCATTTGGTATCTCGTTCTTTTTCTTCGCCGCCGAGGCCTTCTCGGTCTGGTGCTTCTTTGCTGCAATTCTGAGCGTAATCATCTACTGGTACGTACGCTCTCGCGCTTAATGAAGCGGCTGGTATACTCCTGCCAAGCCGTCTGCGCCACAAGGCTCATACGACGATCGGTGCCCTTATTATTTTTATTTTCATAACGAACAGCATATGAGTGGAATGATGAAAATGGTGTCGGCCCTCGTGGTCCTCGCCGTAGTTATTGGTGGCTGGTGGCTGCTCACGGGCACGCACACTGCCGCACTCGCGAGCGGCCACCCCGAGTGGACGCCGATCATGTACCAACAGGACGGACAGATTGTGGGTGCCGGCCCCGAGCTCGTCGCGAAGATCTTTGCCGACCTTGGCCTCAAAGTCTCCTTCCCTGCAAGCGGCACGTGGGACGAGGTGCAGGCCAAAGCAAAGTCCGGTGATCTCGATGTGCTCGTCGCGGCATACAAGACAGACGAGCGTCTCACCTATATGGATTACTCCGATGCATACACGACGGACCCGATCGCGGTCTTCGTGAAAACGGGATCGACCTTCCCCTTCGGCAACAACGAAGATCTCATCGGCAAGCACGGCGTCGCCATGGTGGGAGACAGCTATGGTCAGCGCTTCGACGATTTCAGCGCTGCCAAGCTCGAGATGACGCGCGTCGCCACCAACAAAGAGGCATTCGACATGCTCTCTGCAGGAACGGCTGATTACTTCGTCTACTCACTCTTCGCAGGAGAGGACTATATGAAGAAGCAGAATATGCCAGGCGCATATACGGCACTCCCGACCTACGTCGATGAGCCCAACTTCTACATCACAGTCTCCAAGAAATCGCCGTACGCGAAGTATCTCCCGCAGATCAATGAACGTATCGCTGCGTACAAAGCAGACGGCACGATCGCTGCACTCGTACAGAAGTACAAGAATCAGTAGCGCCCACTCAGCGAAGAAAAGGCGGCCGTCTGGCCGCCTTTTCTTATCCCCCGTGAGACGTTTGATACAGCAGCGCTGCGTGGTTCCATTGATTGAGGGAAACGCGCAGAAAGGACGCCGTGGATCATGCGATACCGGACGCCCGATGGACGAATCTCGGAGTTTACGAGCGAAGATGAGCTGCTGAAGCTGTGCAACCAGACACTTGGTCTCTCAGACCTCGAGGTCGGCAAATTCTCGCTCCGCTTCGAGACTTCAAAACATCCCATCAGTGGGTGGGCACGTGTATACGAGGTGAAAAGCTCGTGCGGAATCCTCGGCTACACAGATGGACACTTCTGATCGCGACACTCGCCTCGCTGGGGACCCTCGTCTCTCGCGAGGTGTTCCTATTTAAATCATTCATGCATTCTTGATAATGCTGATGCTATACTCGCTCCATATTAAGTAGGCGCACATCTATGAATCCTGTAGTTCACTTTGAAATGCCATACGAAGATCGCGATCGCGTGGCGGATTTTTATGCCAAGGTCTTCGGCTGGAGCGCCCAAAAGCTCGGCGAAGAAATGGGCAATTATATCGTTGTCCATACGACCGAGACGGATGCCAACAACATGATTACGAAGCCGGGCGCGATCAACGGCGGCCTCTTTAAGCGCTCGAAGCCCGAGCAGATGCCCTCGCTCGTGATCTCTGTCGACGACCTCACGATCGCCGCACAGAAGGTCAAAGAAGCTGGCGGCCAGGTCTTGGGTGGTCACAAAAGCGATGGTACGCCGGATGACATCCCGGGCATCGGCCTCTACTCGACGATCATTGATTCCGAAGGCAATCGCATCAGCATGCTCCAGCCAGCAAGCAACAAATAGCGTTGTACTCTCGCACTCCCCTAAAACTTGACAAGAAGTCGTAATATATGTATTGTTAGGTGAGCATCCCTACAAGAGGAGAACTGAGATGCGTCAATTTTCTGCCGGAGAACAACACCGGATCAAGCAACTCATTCGTTTCGGGCGACTCGTCGTCGTCGCAGCCGCATTTGTCTGCGCTGAGAGCGGGCTCTCGTACTGCGCGCTGATGTTCGGGCTCATTACCGGCTTCAGCCTCGGCATGCAGCACATGGACCCCAAGGCAGACCTCCTGCTCCTGCGTCCGATGCCGGAGTGGCTGCTCCGCCGCCTCGGGATCATTCCCCCGTCCTGAACAAGGACGCACGTCGCCCAACAGGTCGCCTGACCCGTTCGGGCGACACTGTTTTATAGAGACATCAGTGCATCTGCGGGCATGACAACATTCGTGACTATGCGCAAAAAAAGCCCGAGATTCCTGGGTTTTTTGCTTTATGAAGAAAACTCATTGTTTCTTCATTAATGAAAGATGATACTAGGTGCGGAGTCGGCACTGATTCGCCGACGGATACGGGGGCAGGATGACAAAATCTACTCGCGGCGTCAGCCGCGTGACGTTTGACACACTCTTGCCTGCAGCGACAGCGCTGCACGCATACGGACGCGCGATCAAGCCAAAGCTTCTTGCTGCTACGTGGAGCACGAAGCCGCTGGATAACACCTGGGTCAGTAATCTCGATAAGGAGGCCGGAGAAAAAGCAGCTGAGCTCACCGACAAGGTGCTCCCGGGCACCTATGTCGTCGATGAAGAGAAGGACGAAACACATACCTTCGATTTCTCGGGTCCCTGTCGCGTGATCGACGGGCTCGATGGATCAGAGAACGCCAAGGACGGTCGCAAACTCAAAGGCGTCACCTTTAGCGTTTCGGTGACGACCTGGATCGATGACGGCATCCCAATCGCCTCGGTCATCGTGCAGCCGATGTACGATCGATGCATCGCCATGATCAAAGGGCACGGCATTCGCATCCGCAACGGCGACAACGAATGGAAACTCTTGCGCGATTACCCACCATCGCGCAGGCACCGCGTCGTCGATCTCGTCGTCTCAAGCGACGAGAAGCTCAAAGCGATTCATGCGAGCAAGATCGCCACGTTCCAAAAGCACTTTGGGAAAGGACCGAATTGCCCGACGGTACATGCCGGTGTGCGTGTCGCCATCAAGCAATCCGACGGCTCCCTCAACAGTGCGCGCGGCAAAGTGTGGGATTTCGCACCCGGCGTGCTGGGCATGCACGAAGTCAGCGGCTACATGCGTCGACTCAGCGGAAAGCCCATTCGCTTTTCTCGGGTCAACATGGACGCCCATCGAGATCCCATCATCATGGCACGCACTGCAGCGCTCGCAGACGAGATGTGCCGCGTATGGGACAAGACGCTCACCTGATCATTCAACTACCTGGGGGCCGCTTCGGCGGCCCCACCTTTCTATACAAATAACAGCACTCGATTTACTATTCGCCTATCATCACCCTATGCGTGCACTCCAGCGTCTTCTCTCCTTCTACACCCGTCGGCAGTGGCGCATTGCCGCCATTCTGTTCCTCTCATACGTCGCCGTATCGCTCGCAACCATGCAGTACCTCCCCGCTTCGACGGGGCTCCGACCGGCGATTGCGATAGCGCTGGTCGCACTCTTCTTCGGTGGCGTCCGCCTCTGGCCAGTGGTCTATGCCGCGGCACTCACGAGCGCACTGATGACGGGAGCGGCACCGCTCCTGGTGATAGCGATCCCGATTTCTGTGAGCATACAAGCCTCGCTCGGTGCGTATCTCCTGCGACGCGCGCGCCTCGACCCGATCTTCCGTCGCTACCGCGACATGTTGAGCCTCGCCGGCACCACCATCATCATATCGACACTGCTCCCGACCGCCGTCTTGATCGTGAACGCGCTGCGCGATCTTCCCTTCTCAGCAGCAGACTGGGGGCGCTACTACATCGCCTCAGCATTCTGCCTCATTATTCTCACACCATTGCTCCTGCGCTGGTTTACAAAACCACGATTTAGCCGATCCCTCGCAGGCACCTTTGAGCTCCTCGCCATATTCGGCGTCTTGATCGGAATCTCGGTCGCGCTGTTCATCTATCGTATTCCGAATCTCGCTGGTGTCTCGCTGATTTATTTCCTCCTCATACCGCTCTTCTGGATCGCACTGCGCCTGCGCCCACGATTCGTCACGCTGGCGATCTTTATCATCGCGATGTTCGGCATCGTTAGTACGATCATGTACGGTAATCCGACGACGCTTCCGCAACAATTGCTTGGGATGGAGATGTTTCTCATCGTGATCGCCGCGATCTTCCTCACCATCACTTCGGTGGAGGAAGATCGACGCGTCAACACCAACATCATGCACTCACAGATGGAAACGCTCGAAAATGCGCTCGCGCGCATTAGTTCAGAATCCCGTGCTAAGAACGACTTCATCGCGATTCTCGCGCACGAGCTGCGCAACCCGCTCGCCCCGGTCGTCTCAGCGATCGATTTGCTCAAGCTCAAAGGGGCTCGTGATGCAGAGGACGCCGAGGCACTCACCATGATGTCCGACCGCATGGACGTTGTACGGCGATTGCTCGACGACTTGCTCGATATCTCCCGCATTTCCGAAGGCAAAGTCGCGCTCAAACGAGAGCCGGTCAACATCGAGGCGGTGCTCGAGCACGCAGCGCTCTCGACGGAGCACTACCGCAAGGAGCATCACCAGCGGTTCGCCCTGAAAAAGCCCGAGGTCGCGATCCAGGTTGCAGGAGATGCCGTGCGACTGGAGCAAATCTTTTCCAACCTGCTCACCAATGCATCAAAATACTCGCACTCAGGCGACACGATCACCGTAGAGATTCGCCCTACCGCAGGCTTCGTGGACATCTCCGTCTCTGACAACGGCATTGGCTTGAGCGCGCACGAGATCGAAACGATCTTCCTCCCCTTCCAACAAGTCGAACAAGGCGAGCGCACGATGAAAGGCCTCGGTATCGGCCTCGCGCTCGTGCGCAGCTTTGTCGAAATGCACGATGGCACGATTTCCGCTGCAAGCCATGGCCACGGCAAAGGCAGTACCTTCACCGTGCGTTTACCCATCCTCTCGAGCGCTGTCCCCGTGAAAGGCATCCGCGCCGGTATCGCGTCGATGATGGCACCGCGGGCCACTGACGGCCCTTGTATCCTCATCGTCGATGACAACGACGCGGCCGCGGGCAGCATGGGACGACTCCTCGAATTGCGCGGATGCACCGTCGTCTACGCGTACAACGGCACCGACGCCATTGAGCACGCACTCACCATCCAGCCCGATGTGGTTCTCCTCGATGTGGGCCTGCCGGACATTGATGGCTATACCGTCGCGCGACGCCTGCGCACCCAGGGCTTCACGGGACTGCTCATCGCACTCACGGGCTATTCGACTGACGAAGCAAAAAAACTCGGTATGGATGCGGGATTTGATCACTATCTCGTCAAGCCCACGGGTCTCGCCGATCTCCGTCGCGTGATTCCAGGACTCTCGTAAAGTTGCAAAAAGCTCGGAAGCGGGTAGGTTGGAGGAAGTGACGCGTAACCCACGAGGAGTATGACCCATGGACATGACGGAAATGGAGGCACTTCTCACCACCGGTATCGGCATTCCGGGACGCCCGTTGAACCCACGGACCATCGAACGAGATTTTCGATTCCTGCTTGAGCGGTCAAAGGACATCGAGCGTAATCCGGTCGATATCAAGTACTTCGACACCGAAGGACCAAAAGGAAGCCCCGAGATCTGCGGAGAGATCGCGGAGTATAACTGCGCTGTCTGGTTCAACCGCGAGACGGAGCGCCTCCAGCGACTCGCTCGAAGCGCAAAGACCCACACACACGCAGGACCATTGCAGCTCACGGAGAGGCTGCGGCGCTATCGCAACCAAACGGACGATCTGATCACGGAAGAAGTGTTCGCTTTTTCGGAGACGATGCACCTGTATCGGAGCATGGCGCATATCGACCCCGGCTCACGCGAGCAATTCCGCGAAACGATTCTCGGCCCCGATCAGACGCAAAGTCTGCTGGGCGACGAAATGTACTGCGAACAACCTGACGAGGCGATGCAACGAACACTGCTTGAAGAGCCGACGGTCTATGTCGCGGATCGCACACGTTTCAACCTCAAGGCGAAGGCCGAGCACAATCGGTCCATCGATGATCCTCGCATCCTGCGTGAATCGCGCGTCTACATCGGGATGCAAAGTCGCGTCGCGACGTATCACGGGCTCCTCTTATGGAAGCCCGAAGAAGTTCCGCTCCATCTGCGCACCGGGTTCTGGTACGCCGATGACAAAGTGGATATCTATTGCGACTGGGGTCCGATCGTCGATCCCACAGATCTTGAGCGATCACTGCGGTACGCCGCGGCCGCTTGAACAGGCATCCCCATCAGCCCGGGGGTGCCTGAGTCTTTTTATAGTCATCACAACAGGCGCCTCTCTCGAGGCGCCTGTGTCTCAACAGAGCGGCTTATGCGCTCTCTTGCTGTCGGGAGTCCTGCGATGAAGCCTGCTCCCCTGCCTGAGCCTGTGTCGTCTGATCGCGCTGCGCTCGTGCCTGCTTGGCATCCTGCTCACGGATATAATCTTCGAGTGTCATAGGTGGTGCTGTTAGCCACTAATGATGACAGCGTATCGAAACCTCCATTAAACTCCGGTGAATCTCTAGCGAAGGTAGGAGAAAAATCCCACGAGACGAAGGAAGAGCCACGCGATGATACCGTAGCCGATCATCGCGAAAAGGCTTGAGAAGTCGATAATGAATCCCCCGATGGCGTAGGTCGGGAAGGCACCTTGAAACGGCGCGATGATCGCATCGGTGAGGTGGTAAAACCATGCGACGAAGGGCGCATTCGCACTTGCCCCGAGGAGCATGAGGATGAAGCGCAGGGCGAGCACGAATTCAATAAGGGCAAGGACTCCCTGGACTACCTGATCCAAAAAGACCTGCGGGTAATACCAGGGGCGCGGCGGGGTCAAAAGTGTGTCGTGCATCCCCTCACTGTGCCGTATGTGCGATGAACGCTTAATGAAGAAAAGCGCCTCCGAAGAGACGCTTTTCTATCGAACCGAAAATGACTTACTTGAGGTGTGCCGAGACGAGCTTCGTCATCTCAAACATCGTCACCTCGCCCTTGCCACCGAAGACAAGCTTGAGCTTGTCGTCAGCCAAAATATTGCGCTTGTTGGCAGGATTCTGGAGGTCATGCTTCTTGATGTATTCCCAGAGCTTCTTGACCACTTCGCCGCGAGACATCGGGCCCTTGCCTGTGACCGCTTCGAGCTCTTCAGAGAGCTGCATCGGCTTGAGGAGTGCCGGATTGGCTGTTCGTACCATATAAATGAGTTTTAAAGGCTATCCGTGTAATTAAGATTCGACCCCCGGATTATATACCCCTGGGGATAACCGCGCTATCTATCTACCGGACGCCCTGGGGACGGACTTTTTTGACCTCTTTCTCAATACCAGTCGTAGGAGAAGTTGAAATTGTATCCATAGCCACCCCAATCCCGGTACGGATAGTACACGTAGGGCTGGTAGTAGTACGTCGTCGGGTAGTAATAGTACGTCGGCACATAGTATTGGGGCGGGCACGGGCTGTATGAATAGTAGCCGTTGCACCAATAGAGCTGGTAATTGTTTTGCGGGAGCGTATAGCCCTGATTTTGATAGCCATACGCGCCGCCCATGGACGTTGTTTGATACGAGGAGCCGTAGCTTCCCGCGTACGGGTCACCTGTCAGCGATTGCGCATGCAGCGCCATCGGCACCACGATCAAGAGCGCTACGAAAGTTCCTGCGAGCCGGTATTTCATACGCGCATCCTACCGAAGGAGCGCGGTAGAAAAGATGAAGCTAGCGGACGAAGACCTGCGTAGTGCAGGAGCCCTCGCGATTACCC
The DNA here is from genome assembly GCA_964545165.1 of uncultured Candidatus Saccharibacteria bacterium. Classification (GTDB taxonomy): domain Bacteria; phylum Patescibacteriota; class Minisyncoccia; order Phycocordibacterales; family UBA2100; genus UBA10103. The sequence continues at coordinate 3,407 of CAZJEQ010000007.1, read as the reverse complement.
GCGCCCTTGAGTGCGAGCGTAAAGGTGGTGTCTTTCGAAGGAAATGCATCGTGACTCCCTTGCAGTGCGACGACGCCGAGACCCGAGAGTGCTGCATCAGTGGCGTTCTGTGTGGTCCAGGTGAGCTTGGTGCGTCCACCCTTTGCCACGGCACTCGGTTCTGCCACGATCTGACACGTCGGCGCAGGAATTTGCGGCCCCACAGAGAGCGTGACGTAGCATGCCCCGGTACCGCCCGGCCCCGTGACCGTGAGCCCATAGGTACGAGAAACGGTCTGATTCTGGAATGTACGTGTTCCCGAGAGGGCCACGGTGCCGACGCCGTTGAGCGAGGCACTCGATGCGTTGTAGGAAGTCCACTTCAATTGGGCCGCAGCGCCGTAGGCAATGGTCGCATCAGCAAGCGTGATCGAGCAGGTCGGCTGAATGCGTGTGCCGTTGTATCCATTGCCGTAGACCGGCACATCGGGGTATGTGAGTGGATACGCCCCATATCCTCCATTGCACGGATAGTTCTGCGCGCCAACGCCGACGGACACGCCGAAGGTGCCGTTGGAATTTACTGAAAGCGCGCCAGTCAACCCATTGGTGCCACCGTAGCAGGTATTGCCATAGCCTGGCTGATACTGCGGCGGGAGAAGCGGAATGACCGCCGTGCCCCAGCCCGGAAATGCTTTTTCATACCAGGTTGGCGCGTATGAAGTGCTGCCACCGATACCGAGTGCGTAATTTTGCGTCTCCGAGATACTCAGTGAATTGTTGTAGATTGAAAACTGATTCTGCTGGATGGTTGTGAGCACATTCTGATCCCCTGCTGGGAAATAGCGCACCGCGCTGTCTGGCGCCTGGCCGACTACCGAATTACTTGGCACACCCGTGCGACCCGTCGCCGTGCCGGTCCCTGGCGTTTGCGCGCCGCCCGAGAGATCAATCGTCGGGTACGGTTGCCCATTTGGCTGGGTGACAACTCCCCAATTATCCGGGTCTCCGCTCGAGCTCACATTTGGAAATGGTGCACTCAGTATCGCGGGCGTCCATTCGATCTGGCTTCCATACCCACCATCGAACGTCTGCGGTGCGGAGTCAGGAAAGCTCAAGTAATCGAAGGGAGCTGATACATCCGAATCCCACGTCACTTCTTGCGCATAGGGGTACGCTGAGTAATCAAACGGGGCTGACACATCCGAGTCCCAGGAGTCGATCGGATAACTTGAATAGTCGAAAGGAGCTGATACGTCTGAGTCCCACTGCGGATAATTGTAGTAATCGAAAGGCGCTGAGACATCCGAATCCCACGTCGTTGCTGGCATGTAGCTGTAGTCATACCCACTGCCATATCCTCCATCAAAATCTGTCGGTATCCCCCAGCCACCATCATCCCCGAGATCAAGAAACGCGAGCTTTGCACCAGCCGCCTGCACACGCGCGAGCGACTGGTACGTCGAGTGAGCATTGATGTCACTCTGCAGAGCAATGAGGCGCTCGCCGAGCGAGGCAAGGCGCTGATCGTCGAGCGATGCGCTTGCGCCGACGAGCGCCGCGAGTACGAGAAAACTCACTACAGCGCGACGGTTCATAGCCGTATGGTACCGCCTGTTTCCTCAATAGATACGTGATGACTGTGGATACGGTTTGTTATGCCCGGACATGCCTCTGCGGAGGCGTGTCCGGGCATAACTCTTGAAATCCTCAGCTGATGATTTCAAGAGTTATACTTGTGCCCATGGATGCACTGCAGGCGATAGCGCTCGGCATTATCGAAGGGGCAACGGAATTCCTCCCGATCTCCTCGACGGGGCACCAGATCCTGCTCGCACACCTCCTCCACATCCCCAACACTGAATTTCTCAAGAGCTTCGAGATTGTGATCCAGCTGGGCGCGATTCTCGCGGTCTTCAGCCTGTACGCGAAGCGCTTCTTCGAGCTCAAAACCCTCAAGAAGCTCATGGTCGCCTTTATCCCGACCGGTGTGATTGGTCTCGCGCTTTACTCATTTATCAAGACCCATCTCTCGGGCAATGAAATCGTCGTAGTGTGGGCACTCCTCATCGGCGGCATCGCACTCATCGCCTTTGAATTGCTCCACACCGAGGGTACACAGGATTCAATCGATTCAATTACCTACAAACAAGCAGCGCTCATCGGCCTTGCGCAATCACTCGCCATCGTGCCGGGCGTCTCGCGATCTGCTGCGACGATTGTGGGCGGCATGTTGCTCGGTATGCGTCGCACGCTCATCGTCGAATTCACCTTTCTCCTCGCGGTCCCGACCATGGCCGCGGCGACCGGGCTCGATCTCCTCAGGAATTACGATGCGATTTTCTCCGGCAACAATGTCGGATTGCTCGCGCTCGGGTTTGTCGTCTCCTTTATCGTCGCAATCCTCGCGATCAAGTTCTTGCTCGCGTTTGTAAAGCGGTACACGTTTGTACCCTTCGGGATCTACCGCATCCTCCTCGCGCTGGTCTTCTTCTGGTGGGTCATATAAGTGCGCGAATTCATGATTCGTTCATAGGTCGCCGCGTATAATCCGCAATTAATGAGTACGCACCCGTACCCGATGACGACGACTCCTTCCCTCTTTGAGTGGCGCGATGGTTTCAAGATCCTCATCGTGGACGACAATGCTCCGGCCGCCGATTCGCTCACGAGACTTCTCAATCGAATTGGCATGGATGCGCGCTGCGTGTACAGCGCTGCTTCGGCGCTGCAGGAAGACCTCCGCAATTTTGATGTACTCCTGCTCGACATTGCCATGCCCGAGATGGACGGCTACCAGCTTGTGCGCGCACTGCGCGAACGCGGCATGACGACCCCGATCGTCGCACTCACCGGCTACGGCCTCGAAGACGATAAGCGCCGTGCAGCTGAGGCAGGATTTACCGCACACCTCACGAAGCCCGTGGGACTGAAAGATATTCGCGAACTCCTCTCGCAAATCTGCCGCTAACAAAAAGATCCCCGGATGGGGATCTTTTTGTTGCGTGCGTTCGCTTCGACTAGCGGAGCGAACGACGGAGGAAGAGCGCGCTCGTCACTGCAACACCTGCTGCAAGTGCGAGGACCAAGAGCGATGCCAAGGCATCACCTGCGCCCGTGTTCGGAGCACCTGGTGTGCCCGTGCCGGTTCCCGTTCCGGTACCCGTGCCTGTGCCGGTACCGACGCCGTACGTGATCCCACCGGCAACTGCCGAGAAGGTCGCGCCCGACGGAGTGTTTGCAGCTACGTCGCAGCGAAGTGCAACGATTGCGTTACCATAAATCGCCGGTGAGAAGACGAAGGTCACCGGATTCGAGGCGAGCGCGCCGGTCGTGTTCGAGACAGCAACGCCGTTCGAATTCACCAGACGGCAGCTCGAGAGGTTGGCAATGTTACCACCAGCAGCCGCACTGAAGCTCACTGGCAC
>CAZJEQ010000006.1:0-62657 GCA_964545165.1 uncultured Candidatus Saccharibacteria bacterium | reverse complement strand
GGCTCACGAAAGAAAAAGGACCTCACAGAGGTCCTTTTTCTTAGCGCTGTGCGGTAGTCGTCGCCATCTTGGCGAGCTCGGGGAGAATCTTCTCGATATCTTCCACCGTGTGAAGTCCGTAGTAGACCTTGTTTTTGATCACGAGTGCCGGGAGCGAATCGCCCTGCACGTTGTTGATTTCCGTGAGTGTGCGGAGCGCCGAGAGGCCGAGATTGTAATCGAAGGAGTAGATGCGTACCAGTGGGTATTTCTGCGCGAGGCCAGTGAGTGCGTAGCCTTGTCGCTCGCAGGCTTCGCAATCGCCCTGGTTCGAATAGAAGTAGAGAACGAAGACCGGATTCAGGCGGCACTTGTCCGAGACCTCCTGCATCAAGATGTAGTCCTTGATTTCGAGGAGTGAGTAGTAGCGTTTGAGACGCGCGAGCTCATCCTGATTTACGTTTGGCTGCTGCTCCAGATACGAGAGGCGCGAGCCGAGCGGCTGCAATTCATTGGAGAGCACGGAATTCTCTGCGATGTCTGCACACGAGTGCTCCTTGAGCAGATCAAACTGTGTCTGCGTCGAGAGGATGTCGATGGAGATATTGTCTTGGGTCGCGGCGATCTCCGCGAGGCGACGGTCATTGAAATAATTCGATGCGTAGAGGGCGGTCGCGAAGATGAGCGCCGTAATCAAAAAAGCTACGAGATAGCTGCCCCAGCGGGCGGTGCGAGTACTGGAAATAGGGTCCATATGTTGGGCTAGCGTACCTTAAAAGTGTGGTTATCTCCAGCGCACACCGGTCTTAAAGACTGCGCGAAATACTGCCGCACCGAGCCACAGCGGCACGAGGAAGCTGTAGAAAATGACGAAGAGCGGTGTCGAGACCGGCGGATAGCGCTTGCCCGTGCCGATAAACGAGCCGAGGCAGATGAGCGCGAGGATAAGCGCGACAGAGGTCCACACCAAGAACCACACGGCGCTGGTGTTGAAGAAGAACGGATCAGGCACGTTCGGTGCAAAGTGGAATCCCACATACTGATATTTGATGTATGCCTCGTAGATCGCGAGCGCGAGGTAGTACATGACGCGTATGAAGAAATAGAGTCCCGTAAAAATCGAGAGAATCGCGAAGGGGAGGATGATGAGGCCGAGGTTGCCGTACTTGTGATTGCCAAACATGTGGCGGTAGTCGACGGCATTGCGCAGCCAGCCGTAGGTCCAGCGTACGCGCTGGCGAAAGAGCGCGGGGAAGTGCTCGGGCGTCGCCGTGTGTACGATCGCGCCCGGTGCGTTGGCGATGAGGTAGCCGGCTTCCTGGATACGGAGTGCCATCTCCATGTCTTCTGTCGAATGTGCGTAGCGCCAGGTGCCAAGCTCCCGCACGACGCTCGCGCGGAAGATCGAGAATGGTCCGGGGGTGATAAATGCCGAGCCGAGCGAGGCAAGGATAAAGCGATTGAAGAGCGAGAGGCGATACTCGACGTTTTGCATGTGCTGCAGCACCGTTTTTGGGCGCTTCACGTGGATGCCCGGCGTCACTGCTGCAACTCGTGGGTTGTTAAACACCGGCACGATATGCATGAGCGCCTCGGGTGCCACGATCGAATCAGCATCGAGGCAGCCGACGAATTCTGCATCGGTGTGCTCGAGGCCGAGATTCATTGCCGTGTGCTTGCCGCCGTTTTCTTTGGTGAGAATAGTGATGCGCGAATCATGCGCGAAGCTTCTCGCCACCGTGAGCGTCTCGTCGCGCGAGCCGTCATCGACCACGATAATCTCGAGCAATTCCTTGGGGTAGTGGAGCGCGAGCAGCGAGGTGAGCGACGCCGAGAGCGTCTTCGCTTCGTTGTAGCAGGGGACGACGATGGCGACTTTCGGCAAGACGCGCTCGCCCATATCGCGATCCGTCGGGAGCGTCGTGAAGCGGCGCTGCAAAAAGGCGATCAGCAAAAAGATCTCGAAGTACAGCGAGAGAAAAAGCAGTATAAAAACGACCCCCGAGCCGAACACCATAGATGCAAGATTATACCAGAAAATGGCGAAATTGATAGTTTATTTCGACATGCCGACGCTCATCGGCACGTTTCGAGCATGCGCGTCTGCGTATATACTATGTTCCATGTTCGACACTGAAGGTCAGATGAAGAAGGGCTCGATGCACCCGATTTCCAGCATCATTCGCGAGGCCAACAAAATCTTTTTTGATATGGGATTCGCCTTTGCTGAAGGGCCGCTGCTGGAAACTGAGTGGTACAACTTCGACGCGCTCAATGTGCCGAAAGATCATCCTGCCCGCGATATGCAGGACACCTTCTTTATCAAAGACGAAGCGGGGATGGTCTTGCGCACCCACACCTCACCCGTGCAGCTGCGGTACATGGAGGCGCAGATGAAAGCGGGGGTGCAGCCGCCGTATCGCGTCATCGTACCGGGCAAGGTCTTCCGCAACGAAGCGACCGACATGACACACGAGGCAGAATTTTTCCAGATCGAAGGACTCGCGGTGGGTGAAGGCGTCACGCTCGGTCATCTCAAAGGCACACTCGATCGTTTTTTCAAAGAGCTCTTCAAAGGCGCATCGGTCGAGGTGCGTTTTCGCCCGAGCTTCTTTCCCTTCGTTGAGCCGGGTGTCGAAGTCGATATGCGCTTGGTAGGTGAGCATGTGCCGGAGAAATTGCGCGACCGTTGGATCGAGATGATGGGTGCGGGCATGGTGCATCCAAATGTACTGCGTAATGCGGGGGTTGATCCGGATACATACACCGGCTTTGCCTTTGGTATGGGCCTTGAGCGTCTCGCCATGCTTCGTTGGGCAATCGACGACATTCGTCTCATGCACTCCGCGGACCTGCGCTTCATCAATCAATTCTAGATATGAAAATTTCTCGCGCATGGCTCCAGACGTATTTCACCGATCCACTTCCGGAGAGTGCGGTACTCGCCGATGCGCTGACCTTCCACGCATTTGAAATTGAGAGCGTAGAAAATGACGTCCTTGATGTGAAAGTCACTGCCAATCGCGGGCACGACTGTCTCTCGCATCGCGGCATGGCCAAAGAGCTCTCGGCGATTTTGAAGCAGCCGCTCAAGAGCGATCCGCTGCGCCAGCCCGTCACGCTCGAGCCAAAAACCGACTCTATCGATATATCGATACAAGAGCCCACGCTCTGTAATCGCTACGTCGCCGCGTACATCACCGGTGTGAAGGTCGGCTCGTCGCCGGAGTGGCTCCAGAAGAGTCTCGAGGCTATTGGTCAGCGCTCAATCAACAACATTGTCGACGCGACGAATTATGTGATGTTTGGGATCGGCCAGCCGCTCCACGCATTTGATGCAAGTCAGCTGCAGGAGACTGACGGGAAGTACGCTATTGCCGTGCGCAAAGCGCGAAGCGGCGAGACGATCATGGCGCTCGATAACAAAGAATACGAGCTTACCGATGCCATGCTGCTTATCGTCGATGCGGTGACGGACACGCCCATTGGTATCGCTGGCGTGAAAGGTGGTAAGCCCGCCGGCGTGAGTGAGGCCACGCACGACATCATTATCGAGTCCGCCAATTTCGAGGGTATCTCGACGCGTAAGACCGCGCAGGCGCTCAAATTGCGCACCGATGCCTCCGCGCGCTACGAGCAAAAGCTTTCGCCCGAATATGCAGGATACGGGATGAAAGCGGTCGTGGAATTAATTCAGCAACTCGCGGGGGGTGAGCTCGCAGGATTCGTCGATGAATATCCAGTAAAACCAGAGCAGAAAGAAGACTCCGTGACGCTTTCGCGTATAAACGCCGTGCTCGGCGTGACCTTGAAAGAGCGGGACGTTTCCGATGTACTGACGCGATTGGATCTCGCACATATACAAACGGGCGAGACCTTTACCGTACATGTGCCGAGTGAGCGCCTCGATCTGGAGATTCCCGAAGATCTGATCGAAGAGGTCGGCCGCGTGATCGGCTACGACCAGGTCCCGGCGGTAGAGCTCCCGGCGCTCGCAAGTACGCCGATGGTCAACCAGGCATTCGCTGCACGCGAAGCGGTACGCGAATCGCTTCTCAACGCAGGATTCTCCGAAGTGTTCACGAGCGTCTTTGCCGAAAATGGTGAGCGTGTCGTCGCCAACAAAGCCGACGGTGTGAAGCCGTATCTGCGCGCGGAGTTGATGACGGGTCTGCGTGAGGCGCTCGAGCGCAACGTCCGCAACAAAGATCTGCTCGGCGAGACGCAGATCAAGCTCTTCGAAATCGGCACCGTGTGGCGCGATGGAGGAGAAGTAGAGATGCTTGGCATCGCCGTCGAGAAGGTTAAGAAGCACCAGAGCGCATCGCAGTACCTGAATGATGCGGCAGGGGCGCTTGGCGCGAAGCCGCTGTCAGAAGTACCGGAAGAGGTGATCGAAGTCCCGGTACGCGAGATGGTAGGTGCGCTCGCACCGAAGGCTGTATACGATGACCTCGCACCATCGCAGGCAGATCGCTATCAGCCGTTTTCAAAATACCCGTTTATCGTGCGCGACGTCGCTTTCTGGGCAGCGGGCGATGTTGACGAGGCGAAGATTCGCGAAGTGATCATGGCGAGCGCCGGGGAATTACTGGTGCGCATCGATCGGTTCGATCGATTCGAAAAGGACGGCCGTGTGTCGTATGCGTTTCGACTGATTTTCCAGTCGTTCGATAAAACCCTGACTGATCTCGATGCCAATGAGCGCATGGAGAGTATCTACGCGGCGCTCAAAACAGAAGGGTACGAAATCCGCTAACGAGAAACCCGGCGTACGCCGGGTTTCAGGAAGATGCTCAGAGATCGGTCGCATGTCCACCGATGCTCGTAGAGGTGGCGGTGACCGAGCTGCTGTGAGATAAATCCGCGGCGCCACTCGGCACCGCATTGGAGCGGCACGCTCCAATCCAGATGACTCACCTCGTGCGGTTGCAGCCCGAGCTGATAGGCGCTGATGACGTGTTCGGACTTTACGCCGTTGACGATACGCTGCAGCACGATCCGATTGTCGTCGTAGATGTCTGCAATCCGAAATTCATCGCGCAGACGCATCTTTTCATTCCCGTGGCGCTCAGCGTAGGCCAGGGCGACGAGTATGCCGACGATAGCGATCAGTGAGCGCGTAAGTGGGTGCGCGCGCTGCCAGAGCTCGAGTTCCATGAGCGTTCTCCCTGCATGTGGCGCTTTTTAAGCCACGCCGACAGCCACTATACAGGTGCAAAAAGGCTGGGCAAATGCCTTCATTTTTGGTACAATAATCCGACTAAAACATGGCTAAAACCAAGGAAGAAACAGTCGCAAAAAAGGGCTCCTACGGAGCCTCTGACATTACGGTCCTCGAGGGTCTCGAAGCCGTGCGTCGCCGCCCGGGCATGTACATCGGTACCACTGGTCCCGATGGTTTGCATCACTTGATCTGGGAAATTTTCGACAACTCGCGCGATGAAGCGATGGGCGGCTTTAGTAATGATATTGAGGTCGCGCTCTTGCCCGACAACATGGTACGCGTGGTCGACAACGGCCGCGGTATTCCGGTCGACATTCACCCCAAGACAAAAGTATCCGCGCTCGAGACGATCATGACCACGCTCCATGCGGGAGGCAAATTCGGCGGCGAAGGATACAAAGTGTCCGGCGGTCTCCACGGCGTCGGTGCATCTGTGGTCAACGCGCTCTCCACCTACGCGCGCGTCGAAGTCCATCGCGACGGTGGTCAGTATGTGCAGGAATACCGAAAGGGTGGCAAGGCAGTTGCCAAGGTCAAGAAGATCGGCAGCTCCAAGCTCCACGGCACCATCACCGTCTTCCAGGCCGACCCGGAAATCTTCGCAGAAATAGAATACAACTGGGATCGCATCGTCGCGCACATGCGTCAGCAGGCGTACTTGGTCAAAGGTCTTCGCATCGCACTCCTTGATCTGCGCAATGCAGGCACCGTCGATCACGAGAGCGTGGTGTATCTGCGTGAGCTTGGGCTCGATGCGCCATCGTTCTCATTCTATTTCGAAGGTGGTCTGCGCAGTCTTGTTGGGTTCCAGAATCATCACCTTGAGCCAGTCCACAAAAATATTTTCTATGTCGAAAAAGAGCAGGACGGCGTGCAGGTAGAGGTCGCACTGCAGTATGTCGACGACATGACGAGCCGCATCTCGGCATTTGCCAACAACATCTACAACCCCGAGGGCGGTACACACATCACGGGATTTAAGACGGCGCTCACGCGTACGCTCAATGCCAAAAATGGCGGCGGGAAGGATTCCGACAATTTCACCGGGGAAGACGTGCTCGAAGGTCTCACGGCGGTCGTGTCGGTCAAACTCGCAGAGATTCAATTTGAAGGTCAGACCAAGGGTAAGCTCGGCTCGGTAGAGGCGCGTGGCGCGACGGAGCAGATTTTCGGCGAAGCATTCGGGGCGTTCCTCGAGGAGCATCCAGAAGAAGCACGCGCCATCTTCGGCAAGATCACGCTCGCGATGAAGGCGCGCAAAGCCGCGAAAGCCGCCAAGGATTCCATCCTCCGCAAAGGTGCGCTCGACGGTATGACGTTGCCGGGCAAGCTCGCCGATTGTCAGACCAAACGTGCCGAAGAAGCAGAACTCTTCATCGTCGAGGGAGATTCGGCAGGTGGCACCGCCAAGATGGGTCGCGACCGTCGCATTCAGGCGATCCTGCCGCTGCGTGGCAAGATCCTCAACATCGAACGCGCACGCCTCGACAAGATGCTCGCCTCCGAGCAGATCACGAATCTCGTCGTGGCACTCGGCACCGCGATCGGCGACATCTTCGACCTCTCGAAGCTGCGCTACCACAAGATCATCATCGCGACGGATGCCGACGTGGACGGGGCGCACATCCGCACGCTGCTCCTCACACTCATGTATCGTCACTTCCGCCCGGTCATCGACGGCGGCTTCCTCTACATCGCGCAGCCACCGCTTTTCAAGATAAAAAAGGGCCGCGACGTCTACTATGCATACAGTGATGAAGATCGCGTCAAATACGCTGGCAAGGATGTCGAGATTGAGCCGGAAGAGGCGACTGAGGAAGTAGAGGAGGGTGCTGAAGAAGAGCCGGCAGTGGTCGCCAAGAAAGCGGCGAAAATCTCCGTGCAGCGCTACAAGGGTTTGGGCGAGATGAACTCAGAAGAATTGTGGGAGACTACGATGGATCCTGCTCGCCGTATTTTGAAGCAGGTCACGATCGACGATGGCGTCGAGGCCGACATGGTCTTCGATATGCTCATGGGTACCGACGTGCCGGCACGTAAATCGTTCATCCAGAGTCACGCGAAAGAAGCGACACTCGATATTTAACAAACAAAAACAAACGGCCCGCCGAAAGGCGGGCCGTTTGTTTGAGAGACGTTATCGAATGATCTCGTACGAGGTGACGTTGTTGGTTTCGCTGGATTCCTTGACCGTGTCCTGCGGATCGACGACGACGGTAAAGACACCGCGCACGGTCTGTGTGAAGCGCAGCGTGTTCACGATGTGCTCGCCCGGTGCGAGTGAGGCCTGCGGATCAGAGTAGAAGGTATACGGCTGCGAGGTCGGCAGGTTGGCATTGAAGGTATATCCACCGCTCGCCGAAGTGCCGGTGTTTGCGATATCAAAGGTGACGACACTGAATCCTCCCGCATCAGTCGATGCACCGGTAACTGTGACGATGAGATCTGCCGGGCCGGCTGTTGGTCGCGGCGTCACGGGCGTCTCCGTCGTACCGACATGTTCTGGTTCCGGCTGTGTCGGTGCGCCGCTCGCGACGACTGTCATGCGCGCGCTCCCCGAGGCCTGCGCACCAGCAGCAGCGGGGACGAAGACAATGTTGATATTGGCGGCGATGGGGGATGATCCTTCGAGGACCGGCACGACGAGGAGTGAGCTGGTCGCATTACCGAGCGTAAATGCGGTGCCGCAGGGTACGCGCGCGAGTGTTGGCGTCGTTTCTCCCTCTTTCAACAGCGGAATACCAAATTGGAGTCCCTCGGTGCACTCGTAGAGAAAGGCGTACCGTCCGTCGCCACCCTGGTGCTGCCACGATATCTTGGCAGCGCGGTTTGAGATCGCGCTTTCGGGCGCTGTGACCTGAATCGTGTCTTTGCTATTGGCAGAATTAAAAAATCCTGAGAACCAGCCGGTGGAGAGCGTCGCGAGGTGGAAGAGGCCCCAGATGACGATGATGATGAGAATCGCGAAGCCGGCGAGTGCCAGGATGTTGGAGACCAGCACATTGGCAGAGCGCTTCGCAGGGGCAGCGTGCACGGGTGGGGTATGGGGGGCGGCATGTGGATCGGCCATACGTGTGCCAACTATAGCGCACCTCGGGGCGTGTTTCTATATAGACAACGCTACGGGGTGCGGGAAGGGCACTTGACAAGTAGCCATTTATGAAGTATTATTTTTCCGATATGAAGGAGCTTCATGGACACGTACCGCGTCCCTCGAAAGCCGCTTTTGCGCTGCTTTCGCTCGTCTTGTTTGGACTCTTCCTCTCGGCCGCCTCTTCAGTCGGCTTCGTGCCGTACTTCGTCGATGGCACTCCGCCAGCTGGCGGACCGACCCGCTCCGCACCCCATGCCGCTGCAGGCGATGCGCCGATCGCGCTTACCGATTACAGCCAGCTCGGCGATATGAGCTTCACGCTCGAAGGCGATGGCGGCATTCGTGCGTCGCAGTCCGCGCACATCTCCTCACCAGAAGCCAAAGCACCAGCGCGCATTTCGATTGGCGCGATTGATCTCGATCTTGCGGTGCAAAATCCGTCGACCACCGATGTCGACGCGCTCGATGCTCTACTCAAGGACGGTCCGGCACACTACGCGCCATCGGCGCAGCTCGGCGAGGCCGGCAACGTGATCATCTTCGCGCACTCCTCACATCTGCCCGTCGTCCACAATCAGATGTACAAGGCCTTCAATAAAATTCCTGAGCTTACGGCAGGGGAAGCGATTACACTCACGGACGCCGATGGCACCCGCTATCTCTATCGCGTGGTCTCGATCAGCAAGGTGGATGTGAATGATGATGTGACTATCTCGCTCTCGAAATCGTCGACCCGTCTCACACTCGTGACCTGCGACACCCTCACCGGCAAAAGCGCTCGCTTCGTACTTGACGCAGAATTTATCGGAATCATCTAATTGCCATGCCTATGAAAAAAATCTCATCACTCGCACTCGTCATCGCGCTCGCGGTCCCGGCCGGCGTCTTCGCTGAGCCACTGACGGGCCTCCTCTATTCGGTACACGACATCGGTGTCTCGCGCCCGCTGGCGCAGAGCATTCCGACGAGTGGCTCGCCACGCACGAGCACGAGCGGCTCGACGGGCTGCTGCATCTCGACAGGCGCATCGATCCCCACCGGCAATTCAATGACAACAGGCTTCGGTATTCCGACAGGCAATTCGATGACGACCGGAAATTCCGCGACCACGGGCGGCTCGATGCAGACAGGCGTCTCGGCCACGAGTGGCTTCTCGATGACCACGGGTCTCTCAGCACTCATCGGTGGATCGCTCACCGTCGGCGGCTCACTCACGACCGGGGGATCACTGACTGCTGGTCACTCTATTGAGACCGGTATCTCCGCGACCATTGGCGGCTCGCTCGATACGGGCAATTCGCTCACCGTCGGTGATTCCGTCCCCGTCGGCTACTCCGTCATGACAGGGGACTCGATGACGGTCGGTAATTCCTTCACGGTTGGAGAAAGCATCACGACCGGTATGTCCATCCAGAATGCTCTCTCGATTCCGGTCGGTTACTCGCTGGCGACCAGCTACAGCGTCGCTACGGGGAATTCCATCGACACCGGCGCATCCGCGACCATCGGCAGCTCGATCACAACCGGCACGAGCGTCGCCACGGGCTACTCCACCACGGTCGGCCAGAGCGTGACGACAGGCTCCTCGATCACGACGGGCGAATCCATCACGACGGGCTACTCGGTGCGTACCTCCAAGCCGCGTAATAAATAGAAGGGAAGCAACGAGAACCGCCTGTTTGACACAACAGGCGGTTCTTTGTATAATAATATTACTGTCCAGACACGACGTCTGGCTCAGCGTTCTAAGGCAAACCAACCAAAGGGAGATTGCCATGAAAGTTGTCCGGTATTCGATGATCGCGCTCTGTGCGCTGTCGCTCGGTGCTTGCGCGGCGAGCGGTGGCGTTGCTGGCGGTCCTCGTGGGACTGCTGGCTACTTGAATGTTTCCGGGAGCATCAATCCGAACAGGGGAGGTGGCTACGGTTACGCACAGCCGGGCTACCAGGCGCAGCCGGCAGTCGTCGCGACCAGCACGACGTTCGTGACGACGACGACCACAACGACGACGCGGCGTGGCTGCACGCGCTGCGATGCGAGCGGCAACGAGGTTGAAGTCGAGTGCAGTGAGTAGATCAGGCACCTCGGTGCCACAAGAGTGCGGGCTCATCACGATTCGATGAGACCCGCGCTTTCTTTTTTATAAAAACGAATCGGCGGCGAGCACAGGTGCCCGCCGCCGAAGAACATATATCGCTGTTGCGATGTGCTGCCGTGCGCTACACAACCGCCATTTGTGAGGTCGCCGTGTTGATTCTGTACGCGATCGGCAAGAGCAGCGACACCTGAGCAGTGAGGAAGACGAAGTCCGTATTGAACAGGAAGTGTGCGATCGCCTCCACGTCCGGATCGGGGACGCCGGATCGCTGGGCTGCTATCCACGCACCGGCGGTGAGAGCGAGCGGTATGATGAAGAGCACAATCGCTGCGCCCATCATCCAGTTGACCTCGGTGGTGTTATCCTGCTGCTTTCTTGACACCTTCAAGAGCTCCAGCGCGAAGAACAGGAAGGACAGTACGTAGATCGTCTGTGCCCACGTCACCTTGAAGTCCCCGTAGGTAAAAGGGACTGCCACCTGCAGGTCGTTGATCACGAACTTCAGGACCAGGTAGTAGATGAGCGCGAAGGTGAACAGCGGAGTGTAGTACAGCACCGCTTTCATTCCGCGATGCTTCGTACGCGGTGCCTTCTGGCCATTTGCGAGAGGAACGACAAGTTCGGGAATTGCTCCGTGCGCCATGGGACTCCCCATTGATGACTGTATGAATCCCGTCATACGCGGCTATCGATAAATTGCATCAATTAAGCTGTTTTGTCAAGGAGGGGTACTTGACAAATCGGCAATTTCATATATGATATTTAGACCCAAATTGTGCCCTATTTTGGGCGTTCCTTGATTCAACACGGGAGAGAAAAGTAATGGCTACTCCGACAACGACCGCTCCGGCACCTGCCGGCACGGCACCCACAGCGCCCGCTGCACCTCATGCGCGCAAGCACGGTCTCCTTGACCTGCTCGCGGTTGCGGTTGCGGTTGGCTACGCTATCGCCGTTTTCGTGCTCTGCTTGTTCGGCGAATCGTTCAATCCGAACAAGTACAACGAAATCCAAGATCTGTGGGGCGTGACCACGACCTTCTTCACCCTCATTCAGGTGGCGTCGGTCGTGATCCTTGCGGAGAGCTACAAGCACTCCGTGCTCAGCGGCATCGAGCTGCTCTCGTCGCTCGCGACCATTGTCATCGTCGCGATAGTCGGAGTCTGCTTGCTCGCCGGATTCGCGACGCCAAATCGCTGGACCTGGCTGATCTGGATCAACGCCTTGGGCGCAGGCATCATTGATGCGCTGTTGCTCTGGCATGCTCACTGGCTCACCAAGCAACACTGATCGTCATTCCAGAAAGAGAGGAGATGAGATGTCAGGAGATAGTGGTCATGGCGGCGGCATCGGCTTCGCCGGCAAGGTGTTCGTCTTCGCGATCGGCGTTGGCGTGCTTGCCCTTGCCGCGAATTACGCCCTACAAGCGTATCGCTACGACTGCGTAAAGTTCGGGAACTGTGTGATAGCGGTACCCGATACGCAGCAACAGCGACCATCCTTCCAGGGGGTCACGCCGGCTCCAGGATACGCAAGTGTCCCGCCGGCACCGGTGCAAGCGCAACAGGCGCCACTCGTGCTTCGTGTCGAGACGTCGAAGAACAAGGACGGCAGCATCGACACGCGTACAACCACGGCGGATTCACGCTGTCAGGCGGATCCGTCAAAGGGCGAGTCCATCCGTTGGACCGCTGATGGGTGCTGGGTGACACGACCTGGCAGACCGTAGATCTTTGCGCGGGACGAGCGGCAGATGTATTCTGCTGCTCGTCCCGAAGCTTCTTCATCAGAAGTTTCGATGCTTGTGATATTCCGAAGCTACCCGAATGAATTCGGATGGCATCGGACTCTCGCAACCAGGAGAGTTCACCCACGTCACTGATGACGTGCGGTGCCCAGCACATTTCGTGAGGAGAGTTCTGATGAGCAAGCTCAAGTTGTTCGCTGCGATGGCCATGGTGTCGCTCACCGCTGCCTGTGCCATTCCGCAGCAGACAGTCAACAACGGCCCCTACTGCCCGTCCGCGGATCCGCGCTGCCCGCCGCAGCAGATCACGATCCTGGCAGTGCAGGAGGCGCCTGTGGCGACCACGGTCGTGCGGAATGCCGCGCCGGCCCGCAAGGTCGTCGCGAGCGCTCCGGCTCAGGCTGCCGTGGAGACGGTCACGCTCCCGGGCGTTGTGCCCTCGCGCGTCGCGCCGCCTACGGTGGACATGGGGCGCGGTCGTCCGAGCTTTATGCCGGCAGAGGTGATTCCGCGTCGTGCGGACTCGGTCGCCTCGATCGAGTTCAAGTGGTCGCAGCCGCAGCCGATCTGCTTGGATCCGCGTACGCGACAGGTGATCATCAACGGCGTACTCGGCTGTACCGCCAATCATGGCGAGACGCCGAAGCAGTAACTGTCCGTGCCGAGCGCATGGCAGCAAGTAAGAGGGGGGAGGGGTGCGCAATACCCTCCCACCCTCTCTTTCTTTTCATACTTGACAAGTGAAATATATCTGATATAATAGACAGTAAGGATTGAGATGCCTCGTGCATCGCGATCTGATGAGTTCTTCACGGTTCCCACATTGTTAAACCCCACACTATAGAAGGAATGCGCATCATGCGTACCATCATCTCGACTCTGGCGTTCATGGTTGCTGTCGGTATCGCGTCGACCACGGTCGCTCAGACGGTGACTCCGCCGCAGCCCGCAGCTCCGCAGCAGCAGTCGGCACCGCCGACCGTTGTTCCGCCGCAGCAGGCTGCCCCAGCAACTCCGCCGGCACCGGCTACGCCGCCTACGGCACAGCCCACCCCCAAGGCGCCGCCGCTCATCGCGATGGCGCGCACCCAGGGTGATCCGGGCTGTCAGGCGAATGCGACCCCGACGGTTGCTGACCCGGCCTACAAGCAAGTGACGGTGCAGCGGCCGAAGACCGGCGCAAACACCGTCGGCGCGCCCGTTCGCGTCATGCTTCCCGGCGGTCAGGGCCTCGATCGCGTCGACGCGAACAAGCAGATCGTCTCGGGTACGGCGCAGTGTCGCGAAGGCAACATCGGCGTCGTCTCCAAGATCACCAAGGTGACGACGAGCCACGAGTACTTCGTGATCCTCGTCCCGCCGACGATCGGCCCGTTCGAGCTGCGCTCCTGCTCCAACAGCGAGGGCGGCAAGTGTGCCTACGGTGAGTTCAACGGCAAGTTCGACCAGCCGGTGGAGCTCGGCAAGTACCTCTAAGGAGGGGACACGACAATGTGGACGGTGCGGGCGATTCTTCGGAATTGCCCGCACCCCCACTTCTTCACAATCTAGTTGACAATCCGGAAGACGTTTGTATAATCCCAACGCTTTACAAAATTATAAAATTACGTGTAATTATGAAGAACATCATCTCAGGTAAGTTCAATATCGCGCTCGCAATCGCAGCACTCGTGTTTGCTCTCGGTGCCTCGCTCTCTAGCGTGTCTATCGCGCGTGCCGATATGGGCTTTGACGATTCGTGGGGCGGCGGTTTCTACGACGACTCGTCGTACGGCGGCTCCTTCTACGATGACGCCTCCTACGGCGGATCATTCTATGACGATGCATCGTACGGCGGCTCCTTCTACGATGATGCTTCTTACGGTGGCTCCTTCTACGACGACTCGTCGTACGGAGGTTCTTTCTATGACGACTCCTCATGGGGCGGTGCCTTCTATGATGATGCTTCTTACGGCGGATCATTCTATGACGACTCCTCGTGGGGCGGCGGTTTCTACGATGACGCCTCCTACGGCGGATCATTCTATGACGACTCCTCATGGGGCGGCGGTTTCTACGACGACTCGTCGTACGGCGGCTCCTTCTACGATGACTCCACGTGGGGCGGTAGCTTCTACGGTGACAGCCCGTACACGGGCGCGTTCTACCCAAACACGACGCAGACCGGGACGTTCTACCCAAATACTGAGACGACCTCGACGTTCTACCCAAATACGCAGACAACCTCTACGTTCTACCCGAACACCGTGACGACGCAGACCACGCCTGGCCAGACGCAGACCACACCGGGTCAGACGCAGACGGTCTACAACCAGGCATGCGATTGCTACACGACGACCACGACGCAGACGCAGACGGCCACGAGCTACCAGCAGCAGGCGTTGGCAGCAGCAGGCTACAACACCCCGAGCTACGCGACGCAGGGTTCGTCGTTCGGATACAGCACGGGCTACGGCAGCACCCTTGCCGCTGCCGCGCTCGCGCAGCAGCAGCGCCCGTACTACGCGCAGCAGCAGTATCAGAGCTACCCGAATTACAGCTATCCGAACTATCAGACGCCAACGTACTACCCGACGCCGAACTATCCGCAGCCACAGCCGAGCCCGATCTATCCGGTGCAGCCGAACAACACCACGGTCAACTCCAATTACTGCACGGGCGGGAGCTGCAACAGCTCGTACGTAGACAACAGCTTCGTTGATAATTCAATCAACGGCAGCTTCAACTCCAGCTACGTCGACAATTCGATCTCTGGCAGCTTCAACACCACGAATAATCCGGCATCGGTGACGCATCTCTACCCGGTCACGCCGCAGCCGATCATCCAGTACCAGTTCCCACAGGTCACTCCGATCTACAACTACCCGAATTACACCCAGCCGATCTACCAGCCGACGTACCCGACGACCTACAACCAGAGCGTCTACTGCACCATCACCGCCTCGCCGACCGTCATCCAGAATGGTCAGGCATCGTACCTCTCGTGGACATCGAATGGCACGAGTGCATTCCTCTCGGATGGCATCGGACTCGTCTCTGCTCGCGGCACGCTCGCGGTGCGCCCCGACACCACTCGTACGTACACGCTCACGATCTACGGTCAGGGTGGATCCAACATCTGCTCGGTCACGGTCAACGTTTCTGGCTCTGCGCCATACGTCTCGCTCTCGCAGATTCCGTACACGGGCTTCGACTTCGGTCCCTTCGGCAACGCGATGTATTTCTTTGGCCTCGCTGCAGTTGCGATCGGTGCTGCGTACTTCGCGCTCTACCACAATGGTGGCATCCTCGCGCTCGCTCGCGCCATGAACGGCACGCAGGCACATGTCGCTGCTTCCGAAGTTGCTCACGAGGAGACGCCGGTCACCACGCATGAGGCTCCGGTTGCTGCACCAGCACACGAAATGAAAGATACGATGTTTATCACGCGAGGTAGTGATGGCACGCCTCGCATCGTGATCTCCCGCGCCTAATACGCGCGCAAGTCCGCCAGCCGCACAGGCTTCCAAAAAGTGAAACGAAACAGCCCCGCGAAAGCGGGGCTGTTTTCGTAGAGATTCGTTACTGCGCCTTCGTGCGGATCTCGTCTTGGAGTTTTGCGAGGAGCTCTGGCATGGTCAGCGTTTCTTTACCGCCACTGCGTGATTCGACCGTGACATTCTGCGCGTCTACTTCTGCGTCGCCGATGACGATGAAGTAGGGAACCTTTTCCATCTTGGCATTGCGCACGCGTTTGCCGAGGGAATCGTTGGTGTCCATTTCGACGCGAATGTTGGCTTCTTTGAGCGCGGCAAAGACGGTATCGGCATACGCGACGTGTTTCTCGGATATCGGAAGAATCTTGATGTGTGTCGGTGCAAGCCAGAGGGGGAATGCGCCGCCGTATTTTTCGATCAGGAATGCCACGATGCGCTCGATCGCGCCGATCGATGAGCGATGCACAACGAAGGCACGCTTCTTGGTGCCATCGTCCGCCATGTACGTGAGGTCGAAGCGATCCGGCATGCAAAAGTCGTACTGCACCGTAAAGGCAGTGTCTTCCTTACCGTTGACGTTTTTCATCTGCACGTCGATTTTCGGTCCATAAAACGCAGCCTCGTCCTTGGCTTCGGCGAATTTCTCACCGCGTTTTTCGAGGACTTCGCGCAAAAGGGCTTCGCCCATCTCCCATGCGGCGTCGTTTTTGTAGTATTTCTCGGTGTTGGTGCGATCGCCGAGTGAGAGGCGGAAATGGAAATCATTGCCGGGCTTGAGACCGAAAATGCCAGCGACGAAGACGATGAGATCGAGTGCCTTGGCGACTTCGTCGGCCGCTTGCTGCTCTGATGCACAGATGATGTGCGCGTCGGCGAGGCAGAAGCTGCGTACGCGCTGGAGCCCCATCAATTCGCCCGATTGTTCGTAGCGGTAGAGCTTCGCCAATTCTGCGATGCGCATCGGAAGCTCGCGGTAGCTATGTGGTTTTGAGAGGTACAGTTCGAAATGGTGCGGGCACGTCATCGGGCGCAGCATGAATTCCTCGTCGTCGATCACGATCGGTGCGTACATCGAATCCTTGTAGTGCGGATAGTGACCAGATTTTTTATACAAATCCAATTTCGCAATATCCGGCGTGTACACGTGGAGGTAGCCGCGCTTGATCTCTTCGTCGACGATGAAGCGCTCGAGCTCGCGGCGTATGGTCGAGCCCTTCGAGGTCCACAGCGGGAGGCCTTTGCCGACGGCTTCGGAGAAGGTAAAGAGGTCCAGCTCTTTACCGAGCTTCTTGTGATCATTCTCATGTGGTGCCTGTTCCATATCGGCTGATGATAGCAATTACTTGGCTCAATACAAACACTAGAGCGCTTTCATTTTTTCGACCACAAACGATGGCGTGCCATTGCGATCCGAGATTTTACCTTTGCACATGATGCAGCTGCCGGCTACGACGAGCGATTCATTCTCCTTGAGGGTGCGCGGGAAGATCACGACCTCCACATCGCCCGAAAAATCCGAGAGTTTGAGGAAGGCCATTTTCTCGCCCTTCTTGGTCAAGATGTATTGGATGGTTTCGATGTACCCCGCGATCACCGTCTCGACACCCTTGAGATGTTCTTTAGCGTGTTTAATCGTGGTCTTTTGATTGGAGAGCTTTGCCTTGTGCTTGTCGAGTGGGTGGCCCGAGATATAGAGACCGAGCAACTCTTTCTCCCATATGAGTCGCTCGTCCATCGTGGCCGGCGCTGCTGGCGTGAGCTTGAGCGCCACCGGTGCAGAGGCGACCGCGCCAAAGAGCGACGACTGCCCGACGGGCGCTTTGGTAAATTCGCGGTGGGCCTCGAGGAGCTTGTCGATATTCGCGAGGAGCGACCCGCGCTCACCAAAGGCATCGAGCGCGCCCGACTGGATGAGTGATTCGAGCGATTTCTTATTGAGGTTTTTGTCCGGCACCCGTGCAACGAAATCCGAAATGTCGGTAAAGGGCTGCGCCTGCATAATCGACTCCCCGACGCTTTCACCAAAATTTTTGATCGAGGTCAGACCAAAGCGAATCGTCTTGTCGTCGACGACCGTGAAGTCGGCCTGGCTTTCGTTGACCGACGGTGGCAAGACCTCGATCTGCATGCGTTTGCATTCCGAGACGACCTCCGCGATTTTCTCGACGTCGCCGGAATCTGCCGTAAGGACCGCCGCCATATAATCGACCGGGTAGTTGGCCTTCATGTACGCGGTCTTATACGCGAGCATGCCGTACGAGGCAGCATGCGCTTTGTTGAAGCCGTACGCGGCGAAGGTCTCGATGGTCTCCCAGAGCTTTTGTGCGGACTCTTTTTTCATGCCGCGCTCGATGACGCCCGAGACGAATTTTTCTTTTTGTGCGGCCATTTCTGCCTGGATCTTCTTGCCCATCGCTTTGCGGAATTTATCCGCTTCGCCCCAGCTGTATCCCGCGAGTTGCACGGCCATCATCATCACGTCGTCCTGATAAATGAGGACGCCGTAGGTGGGCTTCAAAATTGCTTCCATGCGCGGATCGAGGTAGCGCACGCGTGCCGGATTTTGTTTGTTCAGAATGTACTCGGGAATGAACGCCATCGGGCCCGGGCGATACAAGGCGACCATGGCGTTGAGGTCGTGAATGACCGTGGGCTTCAGGTCTTTGAGGTAGGCGGTCATGCCGGATCCCGACATCTGAAAGACGCCGAGGGTTTCGCCGCGCGTGAGCATCTCGTAGACCTTTGTGTCATCGAGCGGGACTTTGTTGAGATCAACGTCGATGCCGAGGCGCTCTTTGACGCGCTTCACCGAATCCGCGAGCACCGAGAGGTTGGTGAGCCCCAGGAAGTCGAATTTCAAGAGGCCCACGCCGCCGTACTCATCGGCGATGGAGTACATGTCGTACTGCGTGATGGTCTTGCCGCCTTTCGGATCTGGTTGGATGGGTGCGTAATTAATGACGGGCTCGGGGGCGAGGATGACGCCCGCAGCATGGACGCCTACGTGGCGCGCGTTGCCCTCGAGCTTTTGTGCGAGGTCGAGGATCTCATGTGCATCGGGGTTTTCGTCGTAGAGGGCTTTGAGATCCGGGGTCTCCTCAAGCGCGCCTTTGATCGTGACGGGGAAGCCCTGCTTGCCGAAGGGAATGAGTTTCGCGATGGTGTCTCCGGTGCCGTACGCGTGTCCGAGTGCGCGCGAGACATCGCGCACGGCAGCGCGCGCCATCATGGTGCCGAAGGTACCGATTTGGACGACGTGATCGTCGCCGTATTTCTCTCGCGCATACTCGATCAGCTCATCGCGACGATTATCGGCGATATCCATATCGATATCCGGTGCTGAGGGGCGCTCGGGGTTCAAGAATCGCTCGAAGGGCATGTTGAACGCGACGGGATCGACCGTCGTGATGCCACAGAGGTAGGAGACGAGCGAGCCGGCGGCCGAGCCTCTTGTGTTGGTAAAGATACCCACCTTGCGTGCATAGCCGAGGAGATCGGCGACGATGAGGAAGTACGAGGCGTACCCTTTTTGTTTGATGATGCCGAGTTCGTAATCAATGCGCTCCTGTAATTCGACGGTCGGGAGCAGTTCACGCTCCGCGATGCCCGCGAGCGCGAGGGTGCGGAGCTCCTCGTCCGGCGTTGAGCCCGGCGGGATCGGGAAGACAGGGAAAATCGCTTTGCCGAGTGTGAGCTCGAGGTTGCATTTCTCGGCGATCGCGATGGTGTTGTCGAGCGCTTCAGGAAGATCACTAAAGAGTTCGTTCATGCGCGACTTACTCGCAAAGGCAAAGTTGCGAGGCTCGTACTCCTCGACTGATCGATCGAGCGTACCGCCGGTGCGGATTTTGTTTACGAGATCGGCCGCGAGCGCATCCTCCTCTTTCATATAGTAGATCTCTTGTGCGGCTACGCAGGGGACGCCGTGTTGCTGCGCGAATGCCACGATCTGCGTCATGCGCTTGTTGTGCTCGGGGATTTCCGCATGCCGCGTGATTTCGACGTAGCAATCGTCACCGAATATCTTTTTGTGCCACTCGAGCGACTGTGAAGCGGCATCGACGGCGCCGTGGCGCAGGTGATAGGCGTGCTCACCACCGTGTGCTGGCAAAATGGCGAGGAGGCCTTCGCGGTGCTTTTCGATCAGCTCGCGATCGATACGTGGACGCAGGTGGAACCCCTCTATATATGAGGTGCTCACGAGGGAGATGAGATTCATGTATCCCGCTTTGTTTGTCGCAAGGAGAACGAGGCGGCCGGCGTTGTCATCGGTCTTGTTCTCTTTGTCATGGCGTGTGCGCGGCGCGACGAAAAAGTCGACGCCGATAATGGGCTTCAGTTTCTTGGCCGTCGCCTCTTTGTAGAAATCGATGGCACCGTACATGTTGCCGTTGTCGGTGAGTGCGAGCGCCGTTTGCCCGTCAGCAACCGCAGCGGCGACCAGATCTTCTGCTTTGGGAAGTGCTTCAAGGAGGGAATAGTGACTATGCGTATGGAGATGTACGAAATCACGCGCCGACATGGAGCGATTATACCCCTTTCCATATTTTCTTTACTGTATTCGTGTTTGGACTATAGTGGCGTCCGGCTTCACAGGGAAGGAGTAGACGATGTTTCGAGCAGTACGCAATCCGCGAGATCCGGTGCCACCAGTAGGCATCGGTCGTGCCCGCTACTACGCCCAACTTGCTGCCACGCGACAGCAAGGAGAACAGGAGAAGAAGCGATTGAAAAAGAAGAAGTCCAAGTGCCGATCGACCGGGCGCCGCGGGCTTCGCCGTTGATGGCCCGCAAGGAAGTGCTCCGTGCGGGTCTTCCTTATTTGATAGTATTAATGAGTGAAATACCTCATCGGCATCGACGAAGCGGGGCGTGGGCCGCTCGCGGGGCCCGTCTCAGTTGGCGCGATGATGGTGCCAATGGATTTTGATTTCTCATGTGTCCCCGATGCGCGTGACTCCAAGAAGATGACCGAAGCAGCACGCGAGCGATGCTACGAGCGACTCATCGCGCTGCGCGAGGCGGGCACGCTCAATTTTGCGGTGTCATTTTCAGACAATACGATGATTGACACGCAGGGGATCGTGCCGGCTATTCGCGCGTCACTCGCGAACTGTCTCGAGCAGTTGCACGCGAAGGCCGACGAGTGCGAAATTCGACTCGATGGCTCGCTTCACGCGCCAAAACATTTTCTAAATCAATCGACCATTATCCGTGGTGACGATTCTGAGCCGGTGATTTCGATGGCCTCAATCGCGGCCAAGGTGGAGCGCGATCGCTACATGGTCAGTATCGCTGAGCAGTACCCGGAATACGGCTTTGCTGGCCATAAGGGCTACGGGACGGCAAAGCACCTCAAGGCAATCGGCGAGAAGGGGCTTTCGGGGCTACACCGGGCCACATTCTGCTCCCGGTTGCTTATTGGCTCATAATCAGTATAATCGCGACACTATGGTAGTACGAATGCGTGTCAACCGCTCCAAGACCGGCCGTCGCCGTTCTCATCATGCGCTCGCCGCTAAGCGTGCAGCGACGTGCGAATGTGGCACCCTCCGTGCTCCGCACCGTGCCTGCACTGGCTGCGGCAAGTACAACGGCAAGGTCATCATCGACATCGTTGCTCGCACCAAGCGCGATCAGCGCCGCACCACCCGCAAAGAGAAAGATTTGCGCGCATCTGGGCAAGCAGTTGAGAAAGAGACCGCCACCTCATAACAAAAACAAAAAAAGAAGCCTGGGGAGAAATCCCCAGGCTTCTTTGATTTCACTTGGCGCTCACGCGATCACATATACAATGACGTGAATTGCTCCTTTATGGCGAACCGACATCTTGCACGTTCAGTCGTTCTCCAAGTGCTCTTTGAGCGCGACTCTGGTGGTGGCTCAATGAGCATGGAAGATTGTGTCGGACGTCTCACGGACTACGCCAAAGAATTCGGTGCACGCGAGAGTGATGCGGGCTTTATGAAAA
Source organism: uncultured Candidatus Saccharibacteria bacterium (assembly GCA_964545165.1). GTDB lineage: Bacteria > Patescibacteriota > Minisyncoccia > Phycocordibacterales > UBA2100 > UBA10103. Next base: position 41,064 of record CAZJEQ010000006.1, on the reverse strand, counting down.
CGCTCATCACGACCGCGCTTGCGAAGCAGACAGAAATCGATGAGGTCATTGTGCGCGCCGCACCTGAGTGGCCGCTGGATAAGATTGCAGCAATCGATCGCAACATTCTCCGCCTCGGCCTGACCGAGCTCCTCTATAGCGATCGCGCGCAGGTCCCTGCCAAAGTCGCGATCAACGAAGCAATCGAGCTCGCCAAATCATTCGGGAGCGCCTCCTCCGGCCGCTTCGTCAACGGTGTGTTGGGTGCGGTGTATGTCGAGCTGGGTGAGCCCGGTAAGAATGAGGGGGGTGAGCGCAAACAAGAGGCCGGGAAGGGCGGCAAGATGCCGGTCGAGGAATTGATCGGCGGCGTCGTCTATGCACGAGAGGGCGGCGAAGTGTATCTCGCGCTCGTGCACGATATCTTCGGCCACTGGACGCTCACCAAAGGTAAGCTTCAGCAGGGTGAATCGCACGAGGATGGGGTCAAGCGCAAAGCACTGGAAGAAATCGGATTGGCCGTCGAGGTGGAAGACCAGCTCGGTGAGAATGAATACGTCGCCAACGATGCCAAAGCAGCAGGCGGCAAGAAAAAGCGCCACGCGCGCTACTTCCTGGCACGTGCGGCATTCGCTGATCTGAAGCTCAAGAAAGAAGGTGGGCTCGACGATGCGCAGTGGTTTCCGCTCGCGTCTGTCGGCGATCTCAACTTTTACGACGATATATTGCCCGTCATCACGCGTGCTATCAACATCCTCGCGCAGAAAGATCGCGCCTAACTCGCTTCCGCCGCTGCAATGCGGTACCATCCCGCCATGTCTGATTTCACGTCGTTTGAAACAAAAATCGGCTATCAATTCCGCAATGCGGCGCTTTTAGAGCAAGCCTTCACGCACCGCTCGCACCTCAATGAGAATCGCGTCGCTGGTCGCGAACACAATGAGCGTCTCGAATTTCTCGGTGATGCCGTACTCGAGCTGGTCGTCACGGAATTCCTCTTTGCCAAATATCCCACCAAGCCCGAGGGTGAGCTGACGGCATTTCGTGCAGCGCTCGTGAATACACAATCGATTTCTGATGCGGCAGGGAAGCTGGGGATGAACGAGTATCTGCTCCTCTCGCGCGGTGAGGCGCGCGACACGGGCCGCGCGCGTCAGATCATTCTCGCGAATGCCTTCGAGGCGCTCATTGGCGCGATCTATCTCGATGCGGGCTACGAGCGCGCCAAGGATTTCATCGACACCAATATTTTCTATAAGACCGATGAGGTTGTCGAGAAACGCCTCTGGCAGGATGCGAAGAGCCGATTGCAGGAAATCGCGCAGGAGAAAAACGGTCTTACGCCGACCTACCAGCTCGTAGGACAGTCCGGCCCCGATCACGACAAGACATTTGTAATCGGCGCATTTATCGGGAGCGAGAAAATCGCGATGGGTGAGGGGAGATCAAAGCAAGAAGCCGAACAAGACGCTGCGCAAAAAGCGCTTGCCGCCAGGGGTTGGTAGTTTGTTGACAATACATCAGTTTCAATACATAATATAACTAGCAATCGCACTCACGCGATTCGCAACAACGGGGACTCCCATGTCGAAAGTGTCTTCTGCCGCGCTGCTCGCGGCCCTCTCGTGTGCAGTTGCAACGCCTGTGTTCGCGCAGACGGTCTCCGTCCCGGTCACCGAGATCACGGTGGAGACCGCGTACAACCTCTTCTGCGCCGACAAGTCCGGGCCGGAGGAGAAGGCAGTCTGCCTGCGCCAGCTCGTCGCCGACGGGCGGTACCGGCTCTATGAGCCGCGGCAACAGCCGCGCATCTCGATCCCGGATTCGCCGGAGGGGTACGTCTCTCCTCGGCCGACCATGGTGCCGAGTCACACGATCTATCGGGACCATGTCGTAGAGGAGTCCGTGACCCGCTACAGAGATCCCGACCGACCGTAAATCGGTCGCCGCATCCCGATTCGCCAGCATGGCGGGCCGGGATGCAGACTTTTTATACTTGCACCGCCATTCTTGTGATGGCAGAGTGGCTCGCAGGGACCATGCTGGTTCTGCAGAAAAGGAAACAGAGATGAAAATTGTCCATCCGTTTGCGCTGCCTCTGTGCAGCTGGCTGCTGTTTGGATTGACGTACAAGACACTGTCGCCGGAGTTGGCTCAGATGTCGCACGACAGCCTCTTCACGATCTTCGTGATCTCGGTGAGCGCGACCGTGGTCTTGAGCTGGTTCGCGCTCGCCCGCGAGTTGCCGCGCTTCAAGATCTCGACGGTCTTCTGCGCGAGCGTGAGTGCGAATGTGCTCTATGCTCGCGGGCTCGCCGTCACCGACGAACGTGCCGCGTCAGCGGTGGTCGTCCACATGCTGCTCGGCTTCTGCCTGCTGCTCCTCATCTTCATGCTGATCCAATGGATCTTCAGCATGAAGGCTGCGGCATGAGCGTACATCTGGCAGCCGGCAAGAGTGCGACGCAAGCGGAAACGCTCGAAGCGTTGCTCGAGCGACTGCTCTCGGATCATGCGCCGGCGATCTTCATCGCCGACGCGAGCGGTCAGCTCAATCGCGAGATTGCCGTCGCGGCACTCGAGTTCGCGAAAGACTTTCGTTTTGGCGATGATGATGACGGGATCGTGTATCGACTCCTTGCGCACAAGAAGCCAGTTCTCTTCTCGCAGATTCTCTGCGGTGAGCGTTTTTGCCGCAAGAGCATGAGCGCAAGCACGTGGTATCAACTCACCGACACGAAGTTCAACTATGTGGAGCTTGCCGGCAACAGGCCGCTCGGTCTGCCGTTGACGATGTTGCAGACGCCGCTCGACTTGCAGGAGTCGGTCACGCGTCTGCGGCTGAAGCTCGAGAAGCAGAAGTAGCTGGCAGATCTTTCAACATACGAGTCCCGGACCACTAGTGGGTCCGGGACTTAGTATTTGCTTTTCATGACAAAGATGTTATAATATTTTTAGCAACTAGGGGGGTAAGACCGCCATGGCGGAAAGTAATTCGACTGAGCTTCTCATGGTTAAGCCGGAAATCCTCGCTGAGTGGCGCGGACTCGGCAATACGAAATACGTGTGGCGGAAAGCGTCGCTCCTCAAGGGGTATCGGCGCTGGGCCGCAGTCGGCGCCGTGCTGCTGACCGTGGCCGTTATCGCCAATCGTTACTTTCACTGGTGGCCGACGCCAGAAGTCGAAAACGAGATTCAGAAGATTCTCGTCCTCATCGGCGGGATGGCCTTTCTCACCTTCCTCTCCGTCGTTGACGCGCGAAAGAAGATCGCGCAGGACAAGCAGTTGCTTCTGCAGCAAGCGGGTCTCCAAGACGTAGATCCGGACGAGGTCGGTCTCGTCGGGCAAGACAAGCCCTACATCCTCATTGCATGAACGCGCATGGAGGACTGAGTCACAATGAGTCCCGAGCCATTTTGGTGCTCGGGACTTCATGCTTTTTTGTTACAATACGGTGCAATGTCGCTGAGCCTCAAATCCATCGAGCTGAATGGCTTTAAATCTTTTGGCAAAAAGAGCGAGCTCGTATTTGGCTCGCAGATCTCCTCCATCGTCGGCCCCAACGGCTCCGGCAAGTCCAATGTGGCAGAGGCGTTTCGCTTCGTGCTCGGCGAACAGTCGATGAAGAGCATGCGCTCTAAAAAAGGCGAGGATCTCATTTGGGGAGGCAGCCCCGGCCTTGGTCGCATGAGTCGCGCGAGCGTGAAGGTCACCTTTGATAATTCCAAACGATTGCTCGATGTGGATTTCAGTGAGGTCACAATCGAGCGCGTCGTATATCGCGACGGCCAAAACGAGTATCTGCTCAATGGCTCGCAGGTGCGTCTCAAGGATGTGATTCGCCTCCTCGCGGGTGCCAACATCGGCGGCTCGGGCTACCAGATCATCTCGCAAGGTGAGGCCGACCGCATTCTCAATGCATCGCCCAAGGAGCGCCGCGAAATGGTAGAAGACGCGCTTGGCCTCAAGCTCTATCAACACAAGAAGGTCGAGAGTGAGCGCAAGCTCGAGGAGACTGCCAACAATATCGACAAGACCAAGTCCCTCCGCCGCGAGCTCGCTCCACACCTCAACTTCCTTCGCACGCAGGTGGAGAAAATCGAGAAGGCGCGTGAGATGAAAGACGAGCTTGCACTGAAATTGCGCGAGTATCTCGTCCGCGAGAATGCCTGGATCGTGGAAGAGGATTCGCGCCTCTTGAGCGAGGCACGCCTGCACGACGCTTCTCTCGTGCAGCTCCACAGCAAATTGGCAGATGCCCGCGGGAAGAGCCAGGGTGGAGAGCGTAGCCGCATCACCGAGATGCAGATCACGCTCAACGACGCGGAGCGCTCGCTCGCGGAGGCACGCCGCGAAGGTGAGAAAATCTCGCGCGAGCTTGGTCGTGCCGAAGGTGCCGCCGCCTCCAACAACGTCACTGTCGAGCAGATCGTCGCGGTGCCGCACGTGCGCACCTTTGCGCGCGAGATCGAGACCGGGCTCTCTGATACCGAGAAGAAAACTGATCTCGTGGAAATACGCGGCGCTATCCAGCACCTGCGCGAGCGCATCAAATCCTTCGTAGATGGCCTCTCGGGCTCGGCGCCGGTCACCAATCAAGAAGCGCGGACGCTCGTCGACGAGCTTGCTCGAGCACTCGAGGTGAAGCGTGCCGAAGAGGAGACGCTCGCGGCAGAAATCTCTCGACTCCGCAAAGAAATTTCCGAAGCACGTGAAGCCGGCTTCGCCGCGGAGCGCGACATCGTGGAGCTCGAGGGCCAGATCCGCGAGGTGCAATCGCAGCTCAATGCCGCCAATGCTGCACGCGCGAATATCGCGGCACTCAAGCAGCGTTTTGAAGACGAAATCCGCGAAGGTGTCGCGCTCGTCGGCATGAGTATCCGTGATTGGGATAAGACCGAATTGCCGGTGAATGCCACGGCGGAGGATCGACACGAACAAGAGAAGCGTCACCGTGCGATCGAGCGATTGAAGATCAAAATCGAGGAGTCGGGCCTCGGCAACGGCGACGAGGTCGTGCGCGAATTTAATCAGACCAAGGAGCGCGACGAATTCCTCACGAAGGAGCTGGCGGACCTCGAGCGCTCGGCGATTTCGCTCAAAGACATCATCGCGGAATTGGAGAAGACCATCGACGAGCGTTTCAAAGAGGGTCTCAAACACATCAACGTCGCGCTCACTGGCTTCTTCCAGAAGCTCTTTAACGGTGGCGAGGCCTCGCTCAAGATCGAAGAGCCGAAGCGCTCCAAAAAAGAAGAGCTTGACGATGAGGATCTCGACGAGGCAGTGCCCGAAGAGGAGGAGCTCTATGCGGGCCTCACGGTATCGGTGCACCTGCCGCGCAAAAAAGTGCATGGGCTCGAAGTCCTCTCCGGCGGCGAGCGCGCACTCACCTCGATCGCCCTTATCTTCTCCATGAGCCAGGTGAATCCCCCGCCGTTTCTCATTCTCGACGAGACCGATGCGGCGCTCGATGAGGCCAATTCCAAGCGCTACGCCGATATGATCATGGAGCTTGGGCAGAAATCGCAGCTGATTGTGATCACTCACAACCGCGCCACCATGGCCGCCGCAGGGGAGCTCTATGGCGTGACCATGGGTCAGGACGGCGTCTCCAAGCTCCTCTCCGTGAAGCTCGAAGAAGCGACCCGTGTGGCGAAGTAGTGATTTGATACAATGCTCGTATGCAGCACATTGAACCCTCGATGATGACCACGGCATTTGAATTGCCGGGCTACAAGATTGTTAAGAATATCGGCATGGTGCGCGGCGTGGTGGTGCGCTCGCGCTCAATATTTGGATCTATCGGCGGTGGCCTGCAGACGCTCGTCGGCGGCGACATCTCACTTTTCACCTCGCTCGCCGAGAAGACCCGCAAAGATGCATACGACCGCATGGCAGAACAAGCCGCCGAGATGGGTGGTAATGCTGTCATCGGGGTCCGTTACGATGCCAATGAAATGGGCAGCGTCGCGACCGAGGTTCTCGCGTACGGCACGGCAGTCGTTGTCGAGCGTGTTTAATCAATGAAAACAGGACTCTCCTTTCTCGCCGCCGCCGTACTCTCTGCATTTGGAGGAGCGACTTCGACGCCGGTGCAGCCTGCTGCCCTGGCACCCACATCCTGCGTCACCATTACCCGCGCGCTCACCGTCGGCTCGCGCGGTGATGATGTAAAGAAGCTGCAGCAGGTGCTTGGCGTCGAGCAGACCGGCTATTTCGGTGCGATGACGAAACAAAAATTGGTCGCCTGGCAGATCTCTAAAAAGATCGTTCTCACTGCAAAGGCAGAGGGTGCCGGCACGACGGGGCCCAAGACGCGCGCGGCTCTGAAATGTGTTGCATTGCCCGTACCTACCGCATCGTCTGTCGTTACATCCGTAGCTACCGCCACCGCGACGACCTCGACCGCGACTGCTACGTCGAGCACTCCGTCCGTGCTCCCATCCGCAGGCGGCAGTGGAGGTGGTGGGGGAATCATTGTCCCGAGCGTGAGTCCGTATGGCTATATTTGTACGCAACCCGGGGACCAGCCCCCAGCGAGCAGCTGCACAGATGGTACCTGGCAGTTGAGTCTGGATGAGGCGGCGTGCATTACCTGGGCATGTATCTCAAATGACGATCGGGGCTAAGGGTTTGATTTTCTAAGGAATCCTGCTAAAGTACCGCACACATGTTAAAGATTCGTTTACAGCGCATTGGCCGCATCAATAGTCCCGCGTACCGCATCGTGGTCACGGAGCATGCTCGCGGTCCCAAGGCAGGCAAATTTGTCGAGAAAGTCGGCACCTACAATCCGAAGTCCAAGGAGCGCACGCTCAACGAGGAGCGTGTGAAGTACTGGATGTCGGTCGGCGCCAAGCCCTCTGACACCATGCACAACATGCTCGTTTCGCTCGGCATCATCGGCGGCAAGAAGATCAACGTGCTTCCGAAGTTCGTCGAGCCTGCCAAGGAAGAGGTGGCTGAAGCTCCGGCAGCAGCCGCGGCTCCTGCAGAGGAAGTCATCGGCGCTGTCACTGAAGCGACTCCTGAGACTGCCGTAGAAGACGCCATCGAGAGCCCGAATCCGGAAGCTCGCGAAGAGGCGATGGAGGTAGAGGCAGACGCTGAGAAGCAGGCCTAAATTCAAAAACAAAAAACCAGAGATCCCCGCAAGGGGATCTCTGGTTTTATGATTGACCCGCCCTGCACATCCTTGTACAGTGTGGATATTACGATAACGATTGAATGACAGTTATGGAACGCGATCAGCAGTTTTTGGAATTCGTAGTCAAAGCATTGGTAGATAATCCGGACGATGTAAAAATCACGCGCACCGTCGACGAGATGGGCGTGCTCCTCACGCTCGCCGTCCACAAGGACGACATGGGCAAGGTCATCGGCCGCTCGGGCGCCACCGCCAAGGCGATCCGCACCGTCCTGCGTGTTGTCGGTATGAAAAACGACGCTCGCGTCAATCTCAAGATCGAAGAGCCGGAGGGTGGCCGCAGTGAGATGGGCGAGGGAAGCGGTGCGTCTGATGCGCCATCTGAGCCGTACGTCCGCGACACCACCGTCGACGACGTCATCTCTGATCTCAAATCAGGTCAAATGTAGTTTCTGGTTCGGCACCTTTCGCTCGAGAGGTGCCTATACCCGAAGTTTATGATCCACTTCCATATCATCACGCTCTTTCCCGAGTCGATCGAGCCATACCTGGCGACGTCGATCATTGGCAAAGCACAGGAGAAGAAGCTCGTGAAGGTGTCATTCTACGATCCGAAGAATTTTGTGAGCTCCACACGCACACAGGATGTGCGTGTCGATCGTCGCCCCTATGGTGGTGGCCCTGGTATGGTCATGCGCCCGGAGCCCATGCTCCTCGCCGCACAGAAGGCAATCGGCAAGAAGAAAGGTGCAGAGAAGATATTCTTTGCCACCGATGGGGCGCAATTCGATGAGGCGATGGCGCAGAAGCTCGCCAAGAAAAAAGACATTCTCCTCATCTGCGGCCGCTACGAGGGCGTGGATGCGCGCGTCCCCAAGATTTTGAAAGCCAAGAAAGTCACCGTCGGCCCGTTTGTACTCACCGGAGGGGAATTGCCTGCGGCGACCATGATCGATGCGATTGCACGATTCGTCCCCGGCGTCTTGGGCAAGGCCGAATCGCTCGAAGCCTCACGCGTCTCGAGCCCCGATGTCTACACGCGCCCCGAAGTTCTCGAATGGAAGAAAAAGAAATACAAAGTCCCACCCGTCCTCCTCTCGGGCAATCACGCCGAGATGGACAAGTGGAAAAACGAGAAACGCGGTAAGTAAAAAACGAAAAGGCCTCCGCGCGACTAACGCGAAGGCCCCTATAGCTCAGTCGGATCACTGAGGAGGTGCGAGTGCGCGGACCAAGGCGATCGCCGTGTCACCGCTCACGCCGACGAGTACGAATGGCTGCGCGAGATGTGTCGTCGCGAGTTCGTCGTACATTGCGATTGTCGCGTTCCGGGCGTCGCTGTGTGCTTTGGGGAACAGTCCCGCCTGCTCTTTCAGACGCGCGCGCTTCAGCTTGTCGAGAGTCCGCGTCAGCTCGAAGATGTCTTCAAGCAGACGCAGATCCCGATCTTTGGAAAACTGACACAGGTCGAGCAGCCTGCTGCGCCGTGCTGTCACCTCCGTCCATTGTTGCGCACACATCGTTGTGAGGCCGCGAATCGTCTCCTTCATTGTCGAAGCCAGGAGCGTATCGTCGCGACCTTCGAGCAGGTAACCAAACTTCTCTTTCCATGCGACCATCGCCTCATCTACGGCGAGTGCCAGCACCGCTTCCTTCTCTTCCATCAGGAACACTCCTTGTAAGGATTGTGTTCGTTCTACAGGCGCTTTGATGGCGAGTCAATCATGCCGAGATGGAAGCGTGGAAAACGAAGAAGCGCGCGGGCTCATACATGAACATTTGACGCCGCTTCCAGACGGCGTATCGTGGCGTGGTCGTACGTATACCGTACGGCATGTGAGTAGATAGAGGGAGACAAGACAAGATGAGTAACAGGGAATCCGACAAGCCGCGCAAAAACGGCAACGGAAGTATCCCAACGCTCGACGTCGCCGCTTTTGGACAGGCGCCGAGCGTGCTTAGCAGGGCAGATGTCGCGTTCTTTACTGGCACCCCCCTGCCAGACCAAAGAGTAACCAGGGAGCCTTCCTGGTACGACGAAGAAAGCTAGGGCGTGGCCCTAGAACCTGGAGCGGCGTCGCTGTGCGGCGCCCTTCTTCTTTTTCAACAGCGCTTGACGCAGTAACCGTTTTCAAGTGAGATTGCATCGGAGCCCATAAAAGAAAAGGAGGGCCCATGATAATTGCGATCATTGTAAAAAGTCCCTTCCCCGAAGGACGAATTGGCACGGAAGAAGAGCAGGACTGGTATCAAAGCCTCGTGCTCGCCGCTGCATTAGCGCGCAGATACCAGTCCGAGTATCCGCGATTCCTGATCGTGACGGCCTTCAAGCGAAAGGGGAGTGCAGAGTCTGAGGCTCAAACGTACGACCGGGTTCTGGATAAGCTTGCTCCTGAATTCCCGCGGACGTTCATTCAGAAAGGCTTCGAGACCATCGAACAGATCGATCACATCCGTCGGTATGGTGACGCGCACGTGGAGAAACTCTTCATCGTCTCGACGCGCTTCCATTATCGACGCGTGCGATACCTCGCACGCGGCATCCGTGCCGTGCACGTCCGATCGATGCTCGGGCGGCCTCGGCCGAGCGAGGTCAAGATCGATCTCCTGCTCGGCATCCTGACGCCGCTCATCGCCTCACGCTGGGTGCGGCCCCACTACCTTGCCTGGCTCACGCGGCTCCGACAGCAGGGCGAGTTCTGACGCCATAAGGAGGCGGGAGTCCCACGGGACCCCCGCCTCCACCACCTTTTTAGGGCTTAGCTTGACGGTCCTGGGGATATCCGATATACTCGTTTGACATTTGCTCCTCGATTGTGTTACGGCCGCTTTATCGAGCAAAAATCGGAAGGTTTCCCAGACCAGCCGAATTTTTTATTTAAGAGAGTGTTCATAACTAATCACATGCATCGCCCCTGACGGGAAGGGGGAGAGGCGTGTCATAAGCAATGGCAAAAACAAAAGCCGTGCGACCGCAGAAATACTTCGGTCGTCACCGAGAGCCGCTCGTCAAACTTCCTTCGCTCGTCGAGTCACAGATCGCATCGTTTACAGATTTCGTTGAAGGCGGCGCCGAGCGCGTCTTCAAAGAGTTTTCTCCCATCTCCGATCACTCGGGCAAGAAATTCGAGCTCAAGCTCGTGAAATTTACCTTTGGCGAATTGCGCTGGGATGAGCACTACGCCAAGCAGCAGATGAAGACCTATGAGGCGCCACTCTCGATGGTCGTCAAATTGAAGAACAAAACGACCGGGGAGGAGAAGGAGCAGGAGATCTTCCTCGCTGATTTCCCGTGGATGACCGCGCACGGCACGTTCATCATCAATGGTGTTGAGCGCATCATCGTGCCGCAGCTCGCCCGCTCATACGGCGTGTTCTTCGAGGCTATCCCGTACAAGGGCAAAAACTACTTCGCTGCCAAAATCATTCCCGCACGCGGTGTCTGGATCGAAATCGAATCCGACGCTGATGGTGGTGTATACGTCAAAATCGACCGCAAGCGCCGTTTTCCCGTCACGGCATTGCTCCGCGTCTTGGGCCTGACCGACGACAAGGCCATCATGGCCAAATTTGCGTCGGGTCCTGCCCGTGATGCGATGGCTGCGACCCTCGCTGCCGACCCTGCACACTCACTCGATGAGGCATTCGTCGAGATCTATCGCCGTTTGCGCGATGGTGACATCGCCACACCCGAGAATGCGCGCGATCACGTCAATGCCATCCTCTCAGCTGAGCGCTACGACTTCTCCAAGGTCGGCCGCTTCCACTTCAATCGTCGCTTTGGTCTCTCGACCGGTGAGAAGGATGTCTCGCAGCAGACACTTACGCTCGAAGACGTGGTGCGCATCGTCACGCACATCTGTGAGCTGAATGCCGATCCGCACGGTGAGGCAGACGACATCGACCACCTCGGCTTCCGCCGTGTCCGCTTCGCGGGTGAGTTGCTCGAACAGCGCATGCGCGTCGGTCTTTCTCGTATGAAGCGCAACATCCAGGACCGTATGGCGATGGTAGATGCCGAGACGACCGCACCGGTCACCTTCGTGAATCCGCGTCCGTTCCAGGCGGCGATTCGTGAATTCTTCACGACCGACCAGCTCTCGCAGCTCATGCAGCAGTACAACACCCTCGACGAAATCGAGCACCTTCGCACCCTCTCGACGCTCGGCCGTGGTGGTCTCACCTCGGAGCGAGCCGGTCTCGAAGTGCGCGACGTGCACTCCTCGCACTACGGTCGTGTCTGCCCGATTCACACCCCAGAAGGTAAAAACATCGGCCTCGTGCTCCACATGTCGCTCTATGCTCGTCCGAATGAATTCGGCATCATCGAGACGCCGTATGCCAAAGTCGAGAAGGGTAAGATCACCAAAAATATTGAGTACTTGAATGCGCTCGAAGAAGAGCAGCATGCGATCGCGCACGCCGCTGTCGCCCGTGACGAAGAGGGCAAGCTCGTCGAGAAATTCATCGAAGTGCGCCATCACGGCAAGCCGACACTCGTAAAGCGTGAAGACGTGGCATACATGGAGGTTGCTACCAACCAGCCATTTTCTGTCGCGACCTCGCTCATTCCGTTCGTGGAAAACGACGACGCCAACCGTGCACTCATGGGTTCAAACATGCAGAAGCAGGCCGTCCCGCTCGTGGTCCCCGAAGCACCAGTCGTTGCCACCGGCGTCGAAGGCGCTGCTGCCAAGGACTCTGGCCGTCTCATCGTAGCCGCAGAGGCAGGTGAAGTGACCTACGCTGATGCGCAGGTGATCAAGGTCAAAAACGACGACGGCAAGACCAAGGAATACCGCCTCGTCAATTTCTCTCGCACCAACGGCTTCACGACCTTCCACCAGCGTCCGCTGGTCTCCGCTGGCGACAGCGTCAAGAAGGGTACCGTCCTCGCTGATACTTCGACCTCGGTCGGCGGACAGCTCGCGATCGGTCAAAACGTTCGCGTCGCGTTCCTCCCGTGGTTCGGGGCGAATTTCGAAGACGCTATCGTGATCTCCGAGCGCATGGCCAAGGATGCAAAATTCTCATCCATCCACATGGAGGAATTCGTCTGCGTCGTTCGCGACACCAAACTCGGTGCTGAAGTCACGACCCACGACATCCCCAACGTTTCTGAATTCAAACTCCGCAACCTCGATGAGGACGGCGTTGTGCGCATCGGTGCGGAAGTCCGCCCGGGCGACATTCTCGTCGGTAAGGTAACGCCAAAAGGCGAGACCCAGCTCACCCCAGAAGAGCGCCTCTTGCACGCCATCTTCGGCGAAAAGGCTAAGGATGTGAAAGACACATCGCTCCGCATGGAAGGTGGTAAGCGCGGCCGCATCATCGGCGTGAAGGTATTCTCGCGCGAGACTGGCGACCAGCTCGAGTCCGGCGTGATCAAGCGCGTGCACATCGAAGTCGCACAGCTCCGCACGATCTCAGTGGGCGACAAGCTCGCCGGTCGTCACGGTAACAAGGGTGTCATCTCACGCATCCTCAAAGAAGAAGACATGCCGTTCGACAAAGACGGTAATCCGGTAGACATCATCTTGACCCCGCTCGGCGTGCCATCACGTATGAACCTCGGTCAGATTCTCGAATTGCACCTGGGTCTCGCGGCAGACATGCTCGGCTATCAGGCTGTTGTGCCATCGTTTGCAGGCGCAACCGAAGCAGAAATTCGCGACGAGCTCACCGCAGCAGGTGTCGACGCAGGCGGCAAGCGCGTGCTCTTCGATGGCCGCACCGGCGAAGCATTCGCACAGCCCGTATCCGTCGGCGTCATGTACATGTTGAAGCTTCACCACATGGTCGAAGACAAGATTCACATGCGCTCAATCGGACCCTACTCGCTCACCACGCAGCAGCCGCTCGGCGGCAAGGCGCAAAACGGTGGTCAGCGCGTCGGCGAAATGGAAGTGTGGGCATTCCTCGGCTACGGTGCTGCCTACTCACTCCGCGAAATCCTCACGATCAAATCCGACGACATCTTGGGACGCTCTGCTGCCTTCGATGCCATCGTCTCCGGCAAACGCATTCAAGAGACCAATACGCCAGCGACCTTCAACGTCCTCGTACGTCACTTGCGTGGTCTCGGTATCGACATCGAATTTATGGAAGAGAAACCAGCCCTTTAACCGCATAACGACACACCTATGAACACCCCCATCAACAAGAAGAAGGACATGATCCCTGCGGAGTTCGAGGCCGTCGCAATGCGATTGGCATCACCTGAGCGCGTCGAAGAGTGGTCGTACGGCGAGATCACCAAGCCGGAAACCATCAACTACCGCACCCAGCGCCCCGAGAAGAACGGTCTCTTCGATGAGCGCGTCTTCGGTCCGGAAAAAGATTACGAATGCTACTGCGGTAAGTACCGTGGCATCCGCTTCCGCGGCATCGTCTGCGAGAAGTGTGGCGTCGAAATCACGCGCGCTATCGTACGCCGCGAACGCATGGGTCACATCGACCTCGCGACGCCGGTGTCGCACATCTGGTTCCTCCGCGGTATTCCATCGCGCATCGCACTCATGCTCGGACTCTCCGCAGCAGAAGTCGAGAAGGTCGTCTATTTCGCCGGCTACATCGTCACCTCGGTCAACGAAGGTGAACGCGCACGCCTCTTGAAGGAGCTTGAGCAGGAAGTGCAGACCAAGACCAAGGCAGCACAGAATCCTGATACCAAGACGGAGCTCAAGGACAAGGGCACGAAGGCCAAGAAAGAAATCGAATCAATCAAAGAGGGAATCGTCCTCGATGAGGCGATGTACCACCTCTTTGCGGTGAAATACGGCGCGATGTTCCGTGCTGCGATCGGCGCCGAAGCGCTCTTCCAGATTCTCAAGGCAATCAATCTCGACACCTTTATCGTAAAGGTCCGCGAGGATTACGAGAATTCCGGTGCCGCTGACAAGGACAAGCTTCGCAAGCGCCTCGCACTCGCGGAAGCGCTCAAGCGCGCCAATGTCCGCCCGGAGTGGATGTTTATGACGCGTCTTCCGGTTGTGCCACCAGCACTTCGCCCGATGGTCGCCCTCGAAGGCGGTCGTCATGCATCGTCTGATCTCAACGACCTCTACCGCCGTGTCATCAACCGTAACAATCGTCTCAAGCGCCTCCTCGCCATCAAGGCGCCGGAAGTGATCCTCCGCAACGAAAAGCGCATCTTGCAGGAAGCAGTGGACGCACTTCTCGACAACTCGATGCGCCGTGGCGCAGGAGTCCTCGGCATCTTGGGTGGTCGCCGTCGTGCACTCAAATCCCTCGCTGATTACTTGAAGGGCAAGCACGGCTACCTCCGTCAGAACCTCCTCGGTAAGCGTGTCGACTACTCGGGCCGCTCGGTCATCGTCGTGGGACCGGACCTCGCGCTCGATGAATGTGGTCTGCCGAAGCACATGGTGCTCGAGCTCTTCCGTCCGTTCGTCATTCAGGGACTCCTCGCTCGCGAGCTCGCCTACAACATTCGTGGCGCTGGCCGCTTGATCGAAGATGAGGCACCAGAAGTCTGGCCGATTCTCGAAGAGGCGATTGAGGGCAAGTACGTGCTTCTCAACCGCGCACCGACGCTTCACCGTCAGTCGATCCAGGCATTCCGCCCGGTATTGATCGAAGGCAACGCCATCCAGGTCCACCCGCTCGTCTGCCCTGCGTACAACGCAGACTTCGACGGCGACGCGATGGCCGTCCACGTGCCGCTCTCTGAAGCAGCACAGAAAGAAGCGCAGATGATCATGTCTGCCAACAAAAACATCTTGAAGCCTGGCTCGGGCGACGTCGTTGTGGCATCGAAGCTCCTCGACATCGTGCTCGGCTGCTACTGGATGACCAAATCTGTCGATGGTCTCAAGGGCGAAGGCTCGGCATTCCCGACCACCAACGCCGCGATCACCGCGTACGATTTCGGTGCTATCGATTTGCGCGCGAAAGTCCGCGTGCTCCCGTCGGAGAACAAGAAGTATGCGCAGTACGAGGGTAAGGTCTTCGAGACCACCGTCGGCCGCCTCCTCTTCAACTCCGTCTTGCCGAATGACTTCCCGTACATCAACGAAGAAATCACCAACAAGCGCATGGGCGCCTTGGTCCACAATCTCGTGACCCACTACTCGCTCGACGGCATCCCGAAGATTCTCGATGCCATCAAAAAGTTCGGCTTCCGCTACGCGACGTACGCCGGTATCACATGGTCTATCTCCGACGTCGTCATTCCTGAAGTGAAGGGAGAGATGGTCGAGGCAGGCCGCATCGCCGCCGCCAAGGAGCAGGAAAACTTCGAGAACGGACTCCTCACCGATATGGAGCGCCGTCGCGCTACCATCGACATTTGGGCCAAGGTCTCCAACGATCTTCGCAAGCATGTCGTCGAGGCGCTCGACAAGCAGGGTCCGGTACACGACATGATCACTTCCGGTGCCCGCGGCTCTGTCGTGCAGCTCCATCAGATGGTGGGCATGAAGGGTCTCATCACCAACCCGCGCGGCGAAATCATCGAATTCCCGATTACTTCCGCACTCAAGCAGGGTCTCACCCCGATCGAATACTTCATCTCGACGCACGGTGCTCGTAAGGGTCTTGCCGACACCGCGCTCAACACGGCACGCGCCGGTTACCTCACGCGCCGTCTCTTCGATGTTGCCCACGACGTGGTCATCCTCGAAGCAGACTGCGGTACGAAAGAAGGCGTGCTCATCCCACGCCCGGGCAAGGAAAACATCGGCGGCTCGTTCGCTGATCGCATCCACGGCCGCGTGCTCGCGCAAGATGCGGGCAGCTACAAGCGTGGCTCGCTCCTCACACGCGATGATGCCAAGGCAATCGAAGATGATGCCTCGGTCAAAGAAATTCTCGCGCGTTCTCCGATGAACTGCCGTGTCGCACGTGGCGTCTGCCAGATGTGCTACGGCGTCGACCTCGCCACCGGCGAGAAGATCGATCTCGGCGAGGCAGTCGGCGTTATTGCCGCACAGGCTATCGGCGAGCCGGGCACGCAGCTCACGATGCGTACCTTCCACACCGGCGGCGTGGCGCAGACAGGCGGCGACATCACGATGGGACTGCCGCGTGTCGAAGAAGTCTTCGAGTGCCGCATGCCGAAGCTTCCTGCCACCATCGCACGTGTCTCGGGCGTCGTCTCGGACATCGTGAAGGAGGGTCAGGAAATGATCATCCACATCGTCCCGGAAACCGCTTCGCTCCAGAAGACTGCCAAGGCCGCGAAGAAGGAGACCGAGTACACGATTCATCCGCTCCGCCAGATCCTCGTCAAAGTCGGCGATTCGATCCAGAAGGGCGACTTCCTCACAGACGGCTCGGCCGACCTCGACGAGCTCTTCCTCTATGCAGGCAAAGAGGTTGCGCAGGACTACATCATCTCGGAGATCACACGCATCTACGAGCTCCAGGGTGTCGGTACGGCGCGCAAGCACTTGGAAATCATCGTCAAGCAAATGTTCTCTCGTGTCTCGATCACGAATTCTGGCGACACCTCTGTCTCCGCAGGAGAAATCCTCACGGACTTCGAGCTCGAGCGCTTGAACAAGGTGATGAAAGAAGAGGGCAAAGAGGGTGCCAAAGGGAAGCCACTCCTCCTCGGCATCACGGAAGTCTCGCTCACGCGTGCATCCTTCCTCTCGGCCATCTCCTTCCAGAACACGCCGCGCAAGCTCGCCGAAGCTGCCGTTTCCGGCTCGATCGACCGCTTGGTTGGTCTCAAGGAAAACGTCATCATCGGTCGTCTCATCCCGGCTGGTACTGGCTTCAAGGGTTCCAAGAAGCACAAGATCATCGAGGACATGGAGGCAGAATTTGCCGCTCATGCACCGATCGAAATGCCGTCGACCGATCGCGACCGCGATACGGTAGAGCGCTAACATCTCCTCGCAACAAACAAAAACCGTCCGAAAGGGCGGTTTTTGTTTGTTGACCGCAGAGAGCCGTGCGGCTAGTATGCGCGGCAGCTGGACGAGGAACCGTCCATTTTTTACAGGAGGGAGTACATGGATACAGCAACAGCCGGCGTCGCAGCGCACGTGGCATTCCACGGCACGCGGCAGGATCGCATTGCACAGGCGGTCATCGAGCGCCTGGTCGCCGACGGGCACCGCTTTTTGACGGTTGCGTGGAATAGTGATGTCGCGTCGTTCATGCAGCAGCACGGCGTCAGCCAGGACGAGCTCGTGCGGTGTCTTCGCGAGACCAGTCCGATGCGACCCACCGGCACAGCCGACAGCGACTTCGTCGCGCGGTGCGGCGAGATCGCGATTGCGGTTGCGCGATACGAGCTCAGGCACATGAAGCCGCGCGAGTTCTTCGGTGGCGAGGAGGGGTTGAGGCTGGCGTGTGAGTCGATGGCCGGCCGAGCGCAGGTCGTCGTCGATGATTTCGAGTACGCCTTCCGCGACCTTGCCAACGCAAGCATTGAGATCTAGGCCAGGTGGCCACAGCAAAAGGGGAGCGACGGCACGGCTGTCGCGTCCCCTTTTCCTTTTAACGCATACGAGCGCATAATGGCTCCATGGCCGATACTGTGCAGTTAATCAAAGACCGGCTCTCTGTGGTGGACGTGGTGGGGAGCTATGTAAAGCTCGAGCGCGCGGGCACCTCGCTGCGTGCGCGCTGCCCCTTTCATGCCGAGAAGACGCCGTCATTCCATGTATCCGCTGAGCGCGGCACCTATCACTGTTTTGGGTGCGGGGTCGGTGGCGATATTTTTACCTTTGTCGAAGCGATCGAAGGGCTCGATTTCAAGGGCGCGCTCAAAGTGCTTGCCGAGCGCGCGGGCGTCCCGCTCGTGTATGAGCGGCCGGGAGAGAAGGATTCTCGCGATCGTTTGCTGGAGCTCATGGAAGTCGCGACGCTTTTCTATCAATCCCGTCTCGACGATAAAGCTCGTGAGTATCTCAAGAATCGTGGCATGGAGGAGGGGACCATTACCTCATTCCGGCTCGGGCTCACGGGAGACAGCTGGAGCGAGGCGAGCGATTATTTCAAATCCAAGAAGTTTACCGATCACGAGATTGTCGAAGCGGGATTGGCAAAAAAGGGGGAGCGCGGTGGCCTCATCGACAAATTTAGGAATCGCATCATGTTCCCCATAGGCGACAGTGCGGGCCGCATCGTGGGATTCTCGGGCCGTATCTTCGGCGAGAAGGCCTCGCCCGATGCTCCCAAGTATTTGAATAGCCCGGAGACGCCGCTCTTCCACAAATCTCGCATTCTCTACGGCTTCGACCGCGCCAAGATGCAGATGCGCAAGCACAATTTCGCCATCCTCGTCGAAGGGCAGATGGATCTCCTCGCGAGCCACCAAGCGGGCTGGACCAACACCCTCGCCGTCTCGGGCACAGCTTTTACCCAGGAGCATTCCTCGCTGGTGAAGCGTATGACAGAGAATCTCGTGCTCGCACTCGATGCCGATGAGGCGGGCATCAAAGCAGCGGGCCGTGCCGCGCGCGCCGCGCTTCAGGGTGGGCTCAATGTGAAGGTCGCACGATTGCCGAGCGGCAAAGATCCGGCGGATCTCATCCTCGAAGACACAGAGGCGTGGCGCGTGGCGATTCGCGAGAGCAAAGACATCATTACCTTCCTCCTCGATGTGCTCGAGGACCATGCCAAGAGCCCGGATCAATTGCGCCGCACGGTAGAGGCGGTGGTCCTCCCATTTCTCTCTGATGTACAGAGCCCGATCGCGCGCGAGCACTACATCCGCGAGATTGCGCAGCGGCTCAAGGTCTCTGATGGCGCAGTCGCCGAAGCATTTGCCAAAGTACCGCGTGCCGGCGATATGTCGCCGCGCGTGGCCGCTCCAGAGAAGAAGACGGCGACGCCCGAATCACTCGAGCGCGCGCGACACGCGTATTCGATTCTGATCTCCCAAGAGAGCATGCCGAAGCCTTCGATCAATCTCAAACAATATCGTGCCGATTTGATTATCGCGATCGGGCAGCCGGCATTCGATGCCTTCGCGGCGCTGCCGCAGACCGAGCATGAGGCGATGCGCTTCTCCGCGGAGCTTTTGTATGCGGGCGCAGAGTCTGTCGCCAAGGAGGCCACGACCCTCCTCGCCATCCTGGCAGGGGATCGACTCGCTCGTGAGATGAAAGCCCTCACCGAAGCGCTCCAGGAGGCCGAGCGACGCGGGGATGATGCCGAGGTAGAGCGGCTTATGGAGGAGTCAAAGTTGTTAACAGGGCAGCTTGCCCGTCTCCACAAACAGGGGTAGAATGGGCCACTACCCATTTGTTTCATCCTTTCTTCACGAGAAATGGAATAAACAGAAGGGCTAAAGCGTAAAACACAGTGAAGGCAGCTTCCGTATACGGGGCTGTTTTTATGCGCTTAACGATTTTTTTCATATGGCAAAGACCTCCAAAAAGAAAAAGCCCGCAAAAAAGATTTCGCGCGTCTCCCGCGCGAAAAAGCCTGTCCGCCGCGCCAAGATCCAGAAGCGCAGCTCTGCTACCGCGCGCGCCAATCGCAAGGTAGTGGCCAAGAAGAAGGTCCCGCTCCGCAATCAATCGGGCCCAACCAAGGGCAAGGCCTCCGACAAAGTAGAGGCGCTCATCACGCTCGGTCGTGAGCGTGGCTACATCACGTACGACGAAATCATCCGCGAATTCCCGACGATCGAAGACAATGTCGAGCTGCTCGAGCAGATGTATGAGAAATTTGCGACGGCGGGCATCGACGTGCTCGAAGGCGGTGGCATGCTCGAAGATACCTCGGCGACGGAAGTCCTCGAGAAGAAGAAGCTCCAGCATCGCCGCTCTGATTCGAATTACGACTCGGTGCAGATGTACCTCCGCGAGATCGGTCAGTATCCGCTTCTCAATGGTCAGCAGGAGCGTGAGCTCGCACAGCGCATCTTGGAAGGGGACGAGGAGGCTCGTAGCATTCTCGCCCGCTCCAACCTCCGCCTCGTTGTCTCTATTGCGAAGAAGTACGTAAACCGCAGCCCCGATCTCACCCTCCTCGACCTCATTCAGGAGGGCAACCTCGGCCTCTTCAAGGCCGTCGACAAATTCGACTGGACCAAAGGCTTTAAATTCTCGACCTACGCTACCTGGTGGATCCGCCAGGCCATCACCCGTGCGCTGGCCGACCAGTCGCGCACCATCCGCATCCCGGTGCACATGGTGGAGACCATCGCGAAATACAAGCAGAAGGTGCGCGAGCTCTCCCAGCACCTCGGCCGCGATCCGCTCCCAGAAGAGATCGCCGCAGAAATGGGTATCGAAGTCGAAAAGATTTACACTATTCAGAAGATCAATCAGGACACTGTCTCATTGGAATCACCTGTCGGTGAAGACGATGACGAGCGATCGACCCTCGGCTCATTTATCGCCGACGACACTATCGCGAGCCCCGATCAAGACGCATCCCGCCGTATTCTCAACGAACAGATGGGTACCATCCTCGACGAGCTCTCGCCCAAGGAGCGCAAGATTCTCGAAATGCGCAACGGCCTCACGCCGGAGGGCATCTGCTTTACCCTCGAAGAAGTCGGCCGAGAATTCGGCGTAACCCGCGAGCGCATCCGCCAAATTGAAGCAAAGGCCCTGGAAAGAATTCGATTCCATGAGCGAGCAAAGCAGTTGCGCTCCTACTGACGATTCCACCCGCCTCGACTCGCGTTGCTCGTCGACGCGAGGCGGGCGAACGCGCCAAGCAACTCCGCAGCTACTAGTTGAATTTCTCAATATATCTGGACATCTCTAGGAAAGAGATTCTTCGGATTTACGTAGTCGATTCTCACGATGCCATTACGGTGTGCGCTTGCGAGCGTTTGAGCAAAGGATTCTATCGGTGCGCGTTCACCTTCAAATGCCATGGTGACGCGATTTTTATTTAATTCATGGCGGAGCATTATTGTAGACAAAGCTATCTCAATACCGCCGTGTCTAAAGGAAGAATCAGGTTTCAAGAATTCCGGCAATTCGTCTTGATAAAACAAAATACAGATTCCGCGATAGGCGTCGGTACTTTTCGGCGGAACCCCAAGCATCTTTTGCATTATCAGGTTGTTCAATTCCGTGGAAAAAGCTCGAGTGTTCGCAATTGCGCCGCGAAGATATGCGGAATCGATGCTGATTTTCTTTGCATCCGATGAATACTTGTGCCTGTAAGCCTCATCAGTCTGTCCAAGTTTATGCACCAGCAAATGTCGTCGATCGTGGTATTCCTGTAGCACATTAATTCCTGGTGTAAGTGGTCGATAATCGATGCCCAATTTATTCTTATAATATTTTGTAATTTCGTTAAATCCGCCGCTGCTGAGCGCTCGGCAATCTTTGTTCACGACGTACATAAGGAGTTCTCTCATATTTTGGAATGAAAAAAGTTCACGTCGAGACACGTCTAAATGATCGTCCGATTCAAATACATTAGGAACAGATGTTGCCATTTCGCGTATCAGGTCGATCAGGTATACCTCCAGGGCGGATATAAGTCGCGTAAAGAGAAGTTCGCGCTGGTAACGAGGCGCCTGACTATCTAGCCGGTGAAGAAACTGCTTGACGGGAAGGCGTTCGCCAGCCTCGCCGTCGATCATGATCTCCTGGTCGAGGTCTAATTTCTTATCGCGCACACTCTGAACAAGAGCTGCTCGCGTTGCCCCAAATGCAAACGGTGTAATGAGAGAAAGTTGTTCAATTCTTTTCAATTCTGCACTGAACACTCGGTAGGCAATAAATTCCATGCCACTGATGCTACTCCTTCATAAATGCTCGTCAATTCATGCAAAAGGCCGGGCCTTCGCCAGGCGGGGAGCATCATTCGCCCATTCGCGCGAATGGGCGAATAGCCGGATATTCGAAACGGCCGAGCACACGCTGGTGCTCGGCCGTTGCCAAAGATCATTCCACGATGTGCGCGGGCACATATTCCTTCCAGATAGAGAAGGGAATCTTGCGGAGCCCGATGCAGATGCCGAGCGCGAGCATCAGCATCGCGGTGCCCCGCATACAGATGCGATAGTCGTCGACTCGCATCTCCCGTTCACCAACGTCGGTGAGGTGCACCATCGTCGGCTCTACCTGGGCGAACTCCTCGTCGCTGATCGATGGGTAGGTATCGCAGAGCAGCATGGCGAGGACTCGCACCGTCAGTTGCCGCTCGGCCACAGTCTCGTTGTCGCCCTGGATCTTGCTGAAGACGCCGAGCGGAACACGCCGCATGCCGACCGCGATGCCGGTGGTCAGCATCATCAGGCCGTAGCCATGCCAATGGGTCATCAGATCATCGCTGCTGGTGAGCTTTTCACTCAGCACGATCAGACCCGGCATGATGGCGCGGATCTCATCATGATCGGCCTCAGGGACAGGCGGGTGTTCAGCTCGGATCAATGTCGCCAGCTTTTGGCCGGCGAGAGCGGGCGGCAGCGGCACAATTCCCTCGGGGTCTGAGCCACTATTCCACGCGTCGAGCTGCGCCCTGAGCGTATCCTTCGACTGGGGCACGAAATCGTTAAACATCGCATTCTCCTCTAGGCTGCGCGGCCTGCACTATGTCATTCCCATAGATGCTCGTCAATTCATGCAAAAGGCCAGGCCTAGGCCAGCGGAGAGCATCATTCGCCCATTCGCGCGAATGGGCGAATGATTAAGGCGTGCAAAAGGCCGGACTCTGGGCGATAGAGTCCGGCCACGATGATCTGCTGCATGGATGTTCAGAAAGCTATCGATTCCTGAGCCCGATCTTGTCGAGAAAGTCGACGATACCTTCGGGCTCCGCGTATCCGATCCCCACACAGAGGCCAAAGGCGATCGCCTCGACCATGACCGCGTCGGACTCGTCCGACGCTTTGGGCGACTTCAGGAGCCGATCCGAAAGTGCGGCGAGTTCGGAGACAAGCGTGCCGCGCGCGGGAATCTTGCCGAGCGTGCCGGGCCCCATTGCGGCCAGTCTATCCGGGTGGAGGACCTTTCCATATGATGCCCGGAGGTCTCGCCACCGAGCCAGTTCTTCGTCATCCATCGCATTCTCCTTGGTTGCGCGGCCTGTACTATGTCATCCCCATAAATGCTCGTCAATTGATGCAAAATGGTCGTGGCGGAGAGCTTAAACTGCGATTTGACGATAATTCATAATTGTTGTAGCGTATTTCGAGCGACTAGGTTCGCTGGAGGATCTGAAAGTGCTGTATCCGTCAAACTCGCTCGTTGGCTCCGTATTGGCCCAGCAGAGCGTCACAGTGTTCGGCGCACTGCCGACAAAGGGTGAGCTCGACTGCCGCACCAATGCAACGGCGAAGCTCAATCGCGCGTTCGCGGTGCCCGAGGCCGTGATCTTGTTGGTCGACAACAAGGAAGTGAACCACGAAGTGCGCTCCATGGCGGAAGCGCTCTATGTGTGGCGCAACCAGCTCAGAATCAAGGACGTCATCGCCGTCTCGCGCGCCACGCTCGAGGCGCATCGCGGCAACATCCAGATCGCCAGTTTTCGCCAGGCGGCCTGAACCACCGACACGATCTAGAAGATCATATGCCCTTTTGGAGGACGAAGACGATGTATGAGATTCGTACAGGCTCCGACGCCGTGATCGGTGCCGCACTGATGCAGCTCGGAATAACATTCCATAAGGATGTCGCGAGCAGTACCCTGCCTCGCGATGAGGTCATGGCGAAGCTGCGCGTGCTGTTCAAGAAGCGCATCGCCGATGCCGAAGACGACGCCGTCGTAATCGTCACGGACCATCACGGCAAGCAGTTCGTCGTGAAAAATCTGCGCGAAGCGATGCACGTCTGGGGCAACTCCCGCGTCGATCATGCGTTCACGATGTCGCGCGAAGCCTTCGAGCGAATTCGCGGGGACATCGTGATCAGCCCCGTCTACAAGAAGTAGGCGACCTTGTCGCAAGACAAAAAAGGACCTGTCCGCAGAAGACAGGCCTTTTCGTTTTTATATGCAAAAGGCCGGTGCACCTGAGATGGTGCGACCGGCCACGGATGAATGTGCGATCAGTGTGGGTCGATGCTGCCGATCAGGCGATCTCGTGCGCAATCAAGGAAGCGCGAGACAGCATGACTCGCTTGATCGTGACCTCTTGGCCCTCGGCGTAGCGGCCGGCGGACGAGACGATACCGAGACCCTGCGGCTCGTCGGCGAGCGTCGCATATTCATGGGTCTCGTACGGACGATCGAGCTCGATGCGGAGGCGCGTCTCGCCCCGGCGTGCGCGAAACTTACCCTTCAGTCTGACGAAATTCATCGCAGTCATAGCTACTCCCGTTGTTGCCTCAGCGCATCTTATTCGCTCTCACGGTGACGTCAATTTATGCAAAAGGCCGGTCCTGGGGGACCGGCCACGAGACTCGTTCACTTCATCACATCGAGCACCATTTTGTGCCGGCGCTTTGGACCGAAGATACGGACCGTCACGAAGCCGAAATTCTTGCGATAGTACTTCGGAATGCTTGTCGTGAGCTCCAGCAGATGCACGGCTTTGTTGGCGTACAAGCGCTGAATGATCCAGCTGAGCAGTTTCTTGCCGATGCCTTGCCGCTGGCGGCTCGGCTCGACATTGACCCAGAAGATCTCAGTGACGTGAAAATCGCTCCACGATCCGACGAAGCCTGCGACACCGACGACGCGGCCTTTGTCTGTCGCGACGATGTACGTCGGCCGAATCAATGCTGGCTTAAACATTGCCGCCAGCTCCTTTCTCGCGAGCTTCGCCGTAGCGGACTGGTAGTTCTGCTCGACGATGCCTACGATGGTGGGGATGTCGGCCTTGCGCATCAAACGGATTCTCGGCATGGTGCCTCCTCTGCGATCCTCACCATCCCAAAAATGTAGGGAGCGGTCAATGTATACGAAACGGCCGGCGACAATCATGTCTTCCGGCCGCGCTAGCGTTGGAACCTCTCTTCGAGGAAAGGTTACGATGCCTCTTCCTTGGGCGGTGACAAGAAGGCCGCGTACCGCCCTTCGAGACGTAGGGGCGCATCGTGGCCGAGTTGCACCAGGCGACGGTAGAGCTGTTCTTTGAATTCCGCCTCAAGGCCATTGCCATCGCTCTCGGCGATGGCCCGTGCCATCGCCTCGATACTTGGCATAACGTCCTCCTATCCCGTAGCAGGAGCGGTATGATCGCTCTCGAGCAGATCGTTCGACAACAGCTTGATCTGCACGGCGATGCCGCGAGCAGCGCCCGTTTGCATTGCCGCAATCACATAGTGGCCGCTCTTGTAATGCTTGCGAGCCTCACCGCACATGAGGGCGATGAATTCAACCACGTGCTCGTTTTCAGGCTTGAGCTCCGATCGGCGATCCTGGGCGATGGCCGCATCGAGCTCATCGAGCACTTTCCCGATAACCTCAGGTCCTGTTTGAGACATCTCTGATCCTCATTGGCTCTGGATGAGCCGCTGGGGGCACTATACATGAGGCTTTATTCCCATTCCAATCCTCAAAAAATGCTCTCTTTTGCCTCATGCACCCTGCAGATATAAATGTGCGATCGCACATTTATATCTGCAGGCAAATTAAAGGAGCGTGACGGAGATTTTGACCTTGTCGCCATTGTCGATCACCTCGCGCTCACGCACCTGTGCTTTGACAGCGATGAGGTACGGACCGTCTTTGGTAGGGAAGAGTGCGGTCGTCCAAGTGGTGTCGCCGATCGTCGCCTTGATCCGCACGAGGCCGTTCTTACTCGCGCGTGCCGTATCTTTGATTTGTCGCGAGAGCTTTTCCGGCACATAGACAAAATGCCAGGGGCTCTCGCCCTGGTAGCGCCACACTTTGCCTTCGATCTCGAATTTCTTCACCTGCGTATGCTACCGCGTCGTATAAAAAAGTAGAAGCCCGGGTCAATGATCCCGGGCTCCTGTCGAAGGTGCGCGTCTTGTCATCTGGTGCCTCCTTTCCTATTGATTCGTTAGCGGTCGCGGTCGGCGGTCATCGCGACCCAGAAGCGGGCGATGACCCAAAAGATGAACAATGTCAGCGTCAGCGTGGCCAAGTAGATCAGCATGTGGCCGAGGACCGTCGGCCCTACCTCGGACATCTTTTTGATGTCGGGGTACGCAGTCCACGCACCCATGCGGACCAAGACGTTGTCGACGCTGATCGATGCCCTCATTGTCCAGCCGAGCATCATCTGTGTGGCTCCGAGCCACAAGAGATAAAGCAGCGCGAAGACGATGAGCGACAGCAACAGCCCCTTGATCACGGCGACCCAACGCAATCGATTGTTGGGCCACCTGAAGAGCAAGAAGACGAGAAGCGATGCGACCAGCATCGCGACGAGGCTGCCGCCGGTGACGCCGCCTGCGCGTTCAACCGACGTGCTGTAGGGTATCTGGCCAAACGATCCGAACGTGCGCGCGAACGAGTCACCGGTGCTCTCGGCTTCCATGACCGGTCCATTGATCCAGTCGGACCAGCCGACCCGCCACAAGAGGCAGGCGAGCACGAAGACGACCAGGCTCGATCCCCACAGGGTCCAGCGGTAGCTTGGATAAAACAGCTTCAACATCGGCTTTCCTCCGAGTGACGACAAAACGAATTCGACTGTACAATACAAATCATAGAGTGTCAATCGATGCTACGATTGTCTCATGGCGGTGAAAAAACGGCGCAAAAGCAGTACAAAAGTGACGAAGATTGAGCCGATCGCAGATCTGGTCTTGCCGATAAAGCATTGGAGCCACTCGTCGCTCATGGCATTCCTGCGCAACCCACTCGCCTGGTACAAGCGCTATGTCGAAAAGATCTACGACAATCCGGCAAATCCCTCATCGGTGATTGGTCGCTCGGGCCACGTCGCGCTGCAGCATTTCTACGGCGGCGTGCCCAAGGAGGGTGCCATACAGCTTGGGCTCGAATATCTGCGCGCCGTCCCGGATTTTGAAATCAATATGGACAAGGCCCGCTCCAAGCTCGCGCGCAAAAAGATGCGCCAGGATATGGAGGAGAAATATCTGCGCGCGGTCGGCTTCTACCTCGCGCGGCCGCCGAAGCATGATGTGGTGGGCGTCGAGGTCGTCGCGAGCGCAGAGGTGGAGGGGCTCGCGCTACCGATCAAAGCGATATCGGATCTCGTGGTGAAATCGCGGGGGAATCCAGGAGCGCTCGATATTGTCGACCACAAATTCGTCGCGTCGTTTTCCAAAGATAAGGGTGCCAAGACACTCTTCTTGATGCAGGCGCTTTTCAACTACTACACGATCGGCAAACTCTATGGCAAGCCCATCAAGCGCTTCATCGTCGTCGAGTGTAAGACATCGAAGAATAAAGATGGTGCCGCGCAGGTACGCAAATACGCGATCGACTTTGGGAAATTCACTGATGAATTCCGCGTCTTCCATCGCTTGATTAACGATGCCACCGCTGAGATCGCGAGCCGCCGTCGGTATCTGCCAAATCCCTCGGATATGTTTGAAGGGGAGAACTCATTCGACATCTATCGCATGGAATTAATGGAGGAGTAGCGTAGACAATAGTATAACTTCGTGATTTAACGTTGAATAGCTACCCTTCGACCCACCAACCAACAGGGGAAACCCATGGAACACGTCGTTAATCTTCACGCTCACGAGGAAGACGAGGAGCTGAAGTGGCAGATCGGATACGAGCAGCACGTTCGACGCGTCACCATCGGTGCCGCGATTGGCTTCTTGCTGTGCATCGATCTGCTGTTCATGTACGGCGTCGGCCGGCTCTTCATTCAGGCGGCGGTGCTTGCCTTCGGCGAGACCGTGTTCGCTACGCTCTTGATCCGTCGGCGGATCAAGTATCTGACGGACGAGCTGCCGCACACGCCTCTCGCCGAGGAGTACCTGGTCGAATTGCCGCCCCCGCCGTGGTGGCAGTGGCGCCGGCAGAATCATCTGCCCATCCTGAGCACCGGCCTCGGCGAAATCCGGTAAGAGGCACGACCTCTCTGATCTGTTAGGCAGAACGCCACTCTCTCGAGTGGCGTTTGTCTTTTATCGGCTGCGGACTTTCAGCTTGGTTTGGCGCTTTTTGTTGACCTTGGGGAGGCGGATCATGAGTATGCCGTGCTTTTCGGAGGCCTCTGCCATATCCACGTCGATTTCTTCGGGAAGGAGAATGGTGCGGCTAAACGATCCCCAGTACAGCTCGCGCTGGAAATAATTGTCTTCTTCGACTTCGCGCTCATCTTCGCGCATCCCGGAGATCGTGAGCATTTCGCGGGTGAGACCGATGTCTATTGTGTTGGGCTGGACGCCTGCGACGAGCGCTTTGATGACAATCGCATCCGGTGTCTGGTAGACATCGACTGCTAATTCGCCGCCCGGCTCTTCTGCCGTCCAATTTTCCTCTTTGGTATCGATGTGTGCGTGGCGTTCCGTGCCAGATCCTTCGAGTGAGACGCGCGTGGCCTTCGGCTCATCGAAGAAATCGTCGTAATCATCTGCGGCGCCGGTGAGTTTTGAAAAGAAAGAAGGCTTTTTTGCCATACGCTGTACGAAAAATTATATCACAAGAAAAAATCGATGATTACCAGCGCGGACGGAGGCGCTTGAGATATTCCAAGACCGCAATGAGCGCGGCGACGCCAAGCCACACGAAGAAAAACGTGCGCATCAGCTGATCGTCCGCTGTATTGAGTATAAAAAAGTTGAATGCCGCGTGCAAAACGCAGGCGAGGATAACTCCTATCAGTACAAACCAGCGCTTCATGGCACGGCGCTTATAGAAGGCGAGCCCGAGGAATACACCGATCACCGCAGAGGAGAGCACGTGGAGGAGCGTCGCGCCGACAAATCGCAGATTGCCGGTCATCACCGTCTGGAGGATGCTATCGCCCGCGAGCGGCGAGAGGAGGAAGAGGGTGTTTTCTGCAGCAGCAAAGCCAAGCGCGACCGTGACCATGTAGATGACCGGGTCGATGGGCTCGTCGTCTTCGCGGCGTCGTAGCACGGTGAAGCGTGCGGCCATGTACTTGAACACCTCCTCGATAGAAGACCAGGCGACGAAGACCAATGTGGTCGTGGCGAGGTACGGAGCAACGAATTTCTCGACAGGGATCACCACCGCGACGGTCACCATGCCAGCTAAGAAGGCGAGCGCGATGAGTTTGCGTGGCTCGGGGTGGCGGGAGTCCTCGCGCCGCCAAAACCAGAGCCACGCGAGCGCAGGCAAGACACCGCCTGCGATCGCTGCGACCACGCCAAGCATTTCGGACATCCACAGATTATAGCCTTCGCTTGTGCACACACGGCTCGCTACTGTCCCGCTATCGGGGATACAATTCTCAGATGCACCTCAATTGGAAACGGGTGAGCTTACATGCGCTCACCGTATTCGCGCTCAGTCTCGTGGCGGGATTTGGCATGGGCCTCGTCGGCGGCGTCATGAAGACGCCCGTGCCGATGCTGTGGCTCGCGCTCTGTAATCTTGTTTTTGCGAGCGCTGGATTTGCCTACGCCGCGTACACGACGCACGACAAGCGCTGGGCGCACCTCGCCGCTGTTGCGCTCGTGCTCTGGCTCCTCAGTATGGTGACACCTATTTTTGGTCTCGCGACGTGGCTCGAATGGCTCTTCTCGGCCGTTCCCGTCCTCATATTTATGATTGTAGGCGGAGGTGCCGCCACGCTCTTCGAGAAATTTCGCTCGCGCTAGGCAGTGGGCCACTCGGCGACCATGAGAAGGTCGCGATCCTTTGTGGGCAGCTTTTGCCAGATCGCTTCGGTAACAAATGGCATGAAGGGATGGAGGAGTCGCAGGAAGGTGTTGTGGATACGATAGAGCGCGTAGGCGCGTGATGCCTTCGCCGCCGCGTCTTCACCATTGAGTATGGGCTTTGATGCTTCGATGATCTCTGCCGCGAAGCGATCCCATACGTAGTGATAGATCGCATCACCCGCGAGATCGAGGCGGAAGCTCTCGATGTGCTTGGCCATATCGCGCGCGATGGCATCGACTTCGACGATCAGCTTCTGATCTTCGTCATTCACTGCCGCTTCGGTGCCGTCAGTATTTTCGAGCACAAAGCGCGTGATGTTCCAGATCTTGTTGGCAAAATTCTTATACCCGCGTACGCGATCTTCGGAGAGCTTGAGATCAGTGCCCGGCGCGGAGCCAATCACGAGCGAGAGGCGCGTGGCATCGGCGCCAAATTTCTCAACCATCGTGAGCGGGTCGATGATGTTGCCGAGGGATTTGGACATCTTGCGGCCCTGCGCATCGCGCACGAGCCCGTGCAGATACACATTTTTAAACGGCACCGTGCCGACGAGGAAGCCCGACATCAGGATCATGCGCGCGACCCAGAAGAAAATAATGTCGTAGCCGGTCTCGAGCACGGAGGTCGGGTGGTAGGTCTTGAGATCCTGCGTCTCTTCGGGCCAGCCGAGTGTCGAGAAGGTCCAGAGGCCGGAGGAGAACCACGTGTCGAGTACATCGGGATCTTGCTCCCAGCCCTCGCCTTGCGGTGCCTGGACACCGACGTAAATTTCCTCGCCTTTGAACCAGGCGGGGATGCGATGACCAAACCAAATTTGGCGCGAGATGTTCCAATCGCGAAGATTCTCGATCCAGTTGTAGTACACACGCTCGAAGCGCTCGGGCGCGATCGAGGTTGCGCCGCTCTGCACCGCTTCGATCATCCACTCTTTGAGTGTACGGGTCTTGCCATCTGGGAACACTGCTGGCTTGTTGACTGCGACAAACCACTGCTTCTTGATCTGCGGCTCGATGATGCCACCACCGCGGCTGTTGGTCGCAATATTGTGCACGTACTGCTCGTCGATCTTTACGACGAGACCCTTCTGCTGCAGATGCTCGACGATCATCGGGCGCGCCTTCTTGATGTGCTGGCCCGAGAATGGTCCGGCGATCGGGAGCAGGATGCCGCGTTCATCGATCACTTGCTCGATATCGAGCTTGTGGCGCTGGGCGATTTCAAAATCGATGCCGGAGTGCGAGGGGGTGATCGTCATGACGCCTGAGCCGGTCTCCATATTGGCGGCCTCGTCCTTGATCACGGTCGCGGTGATCGGCCCATTGATCCACTCGAGCTCAATCTCTTGTCCGTGCTGGTACTCGGCATAGCGCGCATCATCGGGATGCATGACCACATATTTGTCGCCGAATTTGGTCTCCGGGCGCACGGTGCCGATGACGAAGGGTCCGTATTGGAAATAGTAGAAGGGATCTTTCTGCTCGACGTATTCGATCTCTTCGTCGGAAACGGTGGTCTGCAATTTGGGATCCCAATTCACGATACGATTGCCGCGGTAGATGAGGCCGGCATCGTGCATACGCACAAATGCTTCCATCACTGCTGCATATCGCTTCTCATCCATCGTGTATGCGTAGCGGCTCCAGTCGAGCGACGATCCCATTACTTTGACCTGGTTGATGATGGTGGCCTTACTCTCGTCGGTGAATGCGTCGATGCGCTTGAGCAATTCTTCGCGCCCGAGATCGTGGCGAGTCTTCTTCTCCTTTTTATAGATCTCACCTTCGACTTTTGATTGCGTTGCGATTGCGGCGCTGTCGGTGCCCGGCACCCAGAGGGTGCGCTTGCCGCGCATGCGGTGGTAGCGGATGAGGATGTCTTCGATGGCGAGCATCGCGGCATGACCCATGTGGAGGGTACCCGTGACATTTGGTGGGGGAAGGACGATAGAGAAGGTCTCGGCGTCAGCTGCCGTAAAGCCCGCCTTCACCATTTCATCGGGGTTGGCGTAGCCGCTCTTCTCCCAGGCATCGCGAATGACCGGCTCGGTGGCAGCAGGGTCGTAGGGCTTTAAAAAGGCCTCTGGGGCCTTGGAAGGCTCTCTAAGTGGCTCCATTGAGCTAATTTAGCACGTTTGAGTGGTGTGCGGATAGATATTTGACATATTCATCTATATATTGTATTATGTAAGGAGGAGGTAACTCATGATCTATCAATCAATTGCAGCCGGCTTAGAGGTGGGTCTCATCTTTCTTCTGGCATACCCGGTCGCAAGCCTGGTCGGTGTGTGTAAGAGAGACAGACTGCCTGTCTGTGCTGTCGGCGCACTCATGACGATACTCTTCTGAGAGCAACTCTAAATCTAGGAGGATGTCATGGATGAGATTAAGTTGCTTGGCGATGCTATTGGTCTAGCCGTCATCGTAGTTGCGATCTTCACTGCGGTGTACGTCGTAGCTAGGCGCAAGGGAATGCGGCCGTTCCCGAGTCACGCATGGATTATGATCGCGATGATCTTCAACATGATCGCGGCGATCACGGTTATCGTCAGCACCTAAACTCACAGATGCAAACGCGCCTCCGCCGCGAATGCATCTGACGGCACAACTAGCTGTGGAGACCGTAGCCGCCCCGGTACTATTGGGCGGCTTTTACATTTGAGGTGACCTCAATAATCGGATTCTATTTGACATAGTAAGATTATTGATTCATAGTACTTTTTCAGGTCTTTGAAAGGAGGTAGCCATGAAGTGGCCAATAAATAGATGTAGGTAAGTTTCTCTTGAAGCACCTCATCTTTTGAGCTCTAACCGATTCGAATTCGGGAAGGATGAGGTGCGTGTACGCGTCTCATTCCAACGAAGGAGAATCCAATGAACGTCCACGTCGATCGCGGGCACAGGCCCGCAACTCGTCCGCTGCCCGGCGGTATGCCGGAGTACATCGTGGTCGAGCTCATCGAGTCCGAGTACCACCACCAGAAGCAGTGGGTCGCGCGTTACCGTCTCTATCACAACGGCAACGAGAGCGACTTCATTGATGTGGTGGTGAACATCCCGCGGCGTAGTTTGTTTCAGCCGCAGGACGGCGAGCGCTGGTGGGTCAGGCCCACCGCGATGGCGCCTCACAAGCGTCTCGTGTTCGCGGAATCGTATGGACGGGTCGGTGGTCACTCGTGGCCACTCACCGTTCGCACAGGAGAGGAGTTCTTCCTCACCTTCCAGTGGTCGCAGCGGGATCGGGACTACCGAACCGTCTTCGACGGCTGGCAGGTACGTGCGCGCGGAGCGCTCGGCATCTGCCGGGACGAACTCTGGCAGGTGCAGGTCGAGCGCATCGACCCATGCGCTGGTCTGATCGAGGTCCGCTCAATTGGACCTCACCGCAAGATGCGTTTTGAGCCGCCCAAGCAGGTCGGCTACATCGGCATCACTCCTCTCTTCGGAGGGGAGCGCGAACTCGAAGGCGACGTCTTCGAGTACGGCGTAAGGTATTGGAACTACTCTGGCGGGCAGCTGTCCGCCAAGATCGAGCACAACGGCCGGCTTATCCGGCTCGATTGCTCGCAGATGCGCAAAGTGTCCATCGGGCGCAACACGAGCGGCAAGGAAGTGTTCAAGATCGTCGGTCTGGTCAGCCAGAACGACGGTCATCGCTACCTTGCCGAGATCGTGCTCATCGAGGGAGAAGTGGCCGACAGGCCGCAACTTCCAGCGTTCGATGAGCCGCCTCGTGTCGTGCATCATCGTCCGTTCGAAGAGCGCGACGCGCTCGACGAAGTAGACGATGGGCTGGATGAGTACTTCCGGGAGATCCGTGAGAATTCGGAACCCCCGGACCGCGACGAGTATTAGTCAGATTGCCCGCTTGGAGGGCTTATAGTCCAAGGCCGACGCGCCGCCCCGGTACCATTGGGCGGCTTTTTCTTTTCTACCTGGACTTGTCTCTATAGTGAGGCAGCAGCAGGGCCTTGACAAGAATATGAGAATGATTTACTGTGCTGTCGGTCTGAAGGAGGTGACCAAGCCATGCCCAACTAGGGAATTGGCACTGCCAATAAGATAAGGCCTATGACCCGGCGACGGCGAGGCCTCTTTTCTTTTTATATTTTCAAGTTGCCGTGTGCGCCGAGATTTGCCGCTTCGATGTACTCACCTTTCATTGCGCGGAAGTAGCCCGCGAGCGCGATCATGAGCGCGTTGTCGGTGGCGAGGGCAGGTGGCGGAATGAGGAGTGAGACGCCGCCGATGCTCTCGAGTCGTTTTGCGAGGACTGTGCGGATATTGGTATTGGCAGAGACGCCGCCACCGACGACCACCGCGCATGCGCCGAATTCTTCGACGGCGCGCACCGTCTTCTCGACGAGGACATCCGTCACGGTGTCTTCAAATTCGCGCGCGAGCGCGATTTTTTCGTCTTCCGTCGTATCGGGGCGCGATTCTACGATGCGGCGCACGCCTGTTTTCAATCCAGAAAAAGAAAAGTCGTATCCGCTCATCATTGGGCGTGTGAGTGATTCAGCGAATTGCAGGTGTCGCTGACGTGCGTCGCTCGCGAGGCGTGAGATCTCTGGGCCGCCTGGGTAGGGGAGGCCGAGGAGCCGCGCGACTTTATCAAATGCTTCGCCTGCCGCATCATCGCGTGTCTCACCGAGGCGCTCGTACTGCATCCACTCACGTGAGAGCAGGAGCTCGGTGTGACCGCCAGAGATCAGCAGTGAGAGGAGCGGGAATTCAAATGCGCGGATGGTGCCGCCGTCTTCCATCAGCGACATCATGATGTGACCCTCCATGTGATTGACCGGCACGATTGGGAGGTCCCAGACGAGTGAGAGGGCTTTGGCAAAATTTACGCCGACCCAGAGCGCGGGCTCGAGCCCGGGCCCATGGGTGACCGCAATCGCGTCGAGGGCTGGCTTGTTGTGTGTCTTAAAAAACGCCACAAGTTGTTCGAAGAGCTCTGGCTCCCTGGCGAGCGTCTCGTGGAGCGCTGCTTCGTCGACTGGTGTCGCGCCGTCTGCGAGTGCGCCCGCTTCGCGGAGTGCGAGCGTGAGCATGGGCACGAGATTCTTGGCGTGTTCACGCTTGGCGAGCGCGGGGAAGACGCCGCCGAATTCCGCGTGCATGGCAGCTTGTGAGATAAGGCCATTACCGAGCACGGTAAAGGAGAAGTCAGCATGGTAATTGCCCGTCGCCTCAATGAGAGATACAGCGGTCTCGTCGCATGACGTTTCAATACCCAATATCTTCATACAGTTGAACGTAGAATAGCTCGTATACTGTATTTCGGCTAGAATTCTAAATCACTCCCACCCCATGAAAAGAAATGAAAAAATGTGGCGCAGCGACTATCCTGATAGCAAGAGTCCCTTGCGATTCTTTCTCTACGCATCGCGCCCGCATTGGAAAGCGGCGCTTGTCGCGACGATCATATCGGCGCTTGGCGCGGGTATAGCAGCGACGATCTCCTACGTATTTAAATTGATCACCAATGCCGCTGCCGCGATTCCACTGGGCGGCTCCTACGACGCACTCATCTATGCGTGCACACTCTATATAGTCGTGCTCGCTTTCGCGAAGCTCGCATGGCGATCCTCGGGATTTGCAGGCGCTCGCTGGGCGACGGGAGCATCGGCCACGGCGCGCTTTGCGCTTACCTCATACGTCACCTTGCACAGTCGTTCGTATTTTTCCGATCGCTTCGCGGGATCGATCATGAACAAGATTCGCCATGCTGCCTCTGGTATGCGCGATGTGGTCGACATGTTTCTCTGGGAATTTCTCGAAGTCGCGATCAACATTCTCGTCTCGTTCGCGATTGCATGGTTTGTGAGCCCTACCATCGCGCTGATCTTTGCAATGTGGGTGGCGATCATCGTCTTGATCAATCTCCACCTCGGCTTCAAGCGTGTGCCCTTTGCGACACGTGCGCACGATCTCGAGACCAAGATCAACGGCGCGACGGTCGATCTCTTGGCGAACGTCAGTGCGATGCAAGAATACGCGCGCCGCGAATACGAGATCGATCGCATTAAGAGCATGACGGACGAGCGCAGGCATGCTCATATCAAGAGCTGGTATTTCGGCGAATGGACACGTGCGATCAATAGTGTGCTGCTGGTCTTGTTCGGCGCGGTGATGGTTTTCTCGGCGATCTCATTTGCGCAGTCCGGGCTGCTCACGCTGGGAGATATCGTGCTCGTGATCGCGATCATCTTCCGTATCGAAGGCATGCTCCAGAGTCTGGGGTCCAATTTCAATAAATTTGCCGAGACGTGGGGCGAGATCGCGGAGAGTCTCGAGGAGATCATTACCCCGCACGAAATCCCTGATAAGGAGGGTGCGGTATCGCTCGTTGTGCCGCAGGGTGAGATTGCATTCCGCCATGTCAAATTCTCGTATGGAGAAAATGTCGTTTTCCCGGATCTCGACTTTGTCATCACACCGGCGCAGCGCGTGGGTCTCGTGGGCCGCTCAGGCGCAGGTAAATCGACGCTCATCCGCCTCATGCTCCACCATCATCAGATAGATAGTGGCGCGATCGAAATCGATGGCATTGATATCGCGAATGCCTCGCAAGAGAGTCTAAGGAATGCGATCTCCATCGTCCCGCAGGAGCCGCTGCTCTTCCATCGCACGATTCGAGAGAACATCCTCTACGGTAATCCCTCGGCCACGATCGAAGATGTACATCGCGCGGCCCAGCTCGCACAAGCACATGATTTCATCCAGCGATTACCCGAAGGCTATGAGGCGATGGTAGGCGAGCGCGGTGTGAAGCTCTCGGGTGGCGAGCGCCAGCGCATTGCGATCGCACGCGCGATTCTGAAAAACGCGCCGATCCTCCTCCTCGATGAAGCGACTTCCGCACTCGACAGCGAGAGCGAAGTACAAATTCAAAAAGCATTGCAGGAACTCATGCGCGGCAAGACCGTGATCGCCATCGCACACCGCCTCTCGACGCTGCGCGAAATGGATCGCATCATCGTCATGCACCAGGGGGCGATCGCCGAAGAGGGCACACACGAAGAGCTCGTGGAGAAGAAGGGTATCTACAGCGAATTGTGGGCACATCAGGCCGGCGGCTTCCTCCAAGATAAATAGGCGCTCTGCTACCAAAATAGTGTGCTTTTTGCTATAGTGTGGCCGTTAGAAAGAGGAGAAAGAGGCGCGATTAGCTCCGGTGGATGATGCCGCTCGCATAGCCCGGAATGTTGCGTATAGTGTTCTGGTTGAGAGATTGCGCCGTGAGCTCCGGTGGATGATGCTGCTCACATATCTCGCAACACGGCGTTGTATTGTTCTTGTGAAAGGTATTGCGCGATTAGCTCAGTGGTAGAGCGACCCCTTGACGTGGGGTAGGCCGAGGGTCCGATTCCTTCATCGCGCACCAATGGAAACACTTGCTGCCCGTAACTTAGGCGCGGCGGCGAAGGCTGCTGAGACCCTCCAGGCAGGTGGGGTAGTGCTTTTTCCGACCGACACGCTCTACGGGCTCGGGGTAGACGCTTTTTCAAACGAGGCGGTGGACAAGATCTACGCTATCAAAGGGCGCGACGAGGGTAAGCCTATCCATGCACTGGTGCGTGATATCGAGATGGCGGAGCGCTTTTGCGAAATAGCCGATGAGGTACGCCTGCTTATCGAGCGATTGCCCAAAGGCAAAGTAACGTTTATATGCAAGAAAAAGTCGGGGCTCGAAACGGGCATATGTCGATATATCGATACATTTGGCTTTCGCATTCCCGACAGTGAATTCTGCCTGACGATGATCGAAGCTTTTGGCGGGCCAGTGACGGCAACGAGTGCGAACGTTGCGGGGCAAACCCCGCAACGCTCAGTCGCCGCCATTCTCGAGCAATTCGAACATTCCGACATTCTGCAGAATGTGGGAATGATTGATCTGGTGGTGGATGGGGGAGAGTTGCCGGAGTCGCAGCCGTCGACGGTCGTCAGCTTTGCGGAGCATCACCCGGTAATTTTGCGCGAGGGCGCTGTATCTGCCGCGGCGGTATGGAATGCTCTTCGTTCGCTTGATCTCGCCGCGGGCTAAATCCAAATCCGGTTTCTTGCTGCTGCAGTGGTAGCGTCTCGATAATCTCGGTGGCGAGCCCAAAATCAAATGCTTCTTGCGTTTGCATGATTTTGCTGCGCTTGAGCATTTGCGCGACCGTCTCGGTATCGTTGTTGCTCTCGCGCGCAATGATGTAGATCATCTCGTGGAGATTCCGGCGGAAAATTGAGAGAGATTCCTCGTGTGTAGAAAGCGAAGCAGTCTGCAGCTTCATAGTGTACTCGCCTTCGTGGAAGAAGAATCGGCAGCCATCGACCGCGAGGCGGCGCTTGCCACCGAGGAAGATGAGCGCGGCTGCAGCATCCACCACGCCGAAGCCAATCGTCTCGACCTCGATCGGGAGCGATTTGAGATACATATAGAGATTGGTGCCGGTATCGATGTCGCCCCCGGAGGATGCCACGAGGAAACGTAAATGCGTCACCGGCTTCGTGTAGAGCTGGTCGTTGATCCATTGGATGGAATCTTGTGCGGCTTTTTTCTCGATTTCGCCCGTCATGGTGTACCAGATCTCCATAGCCCTCTATCCTATGGGTTCCTTTGACAGATTGCATGAAGACACTAGAGTTACCTCATGGCAGATACAAAGATGGGAGTAAAAACGACGCACATCGTGATCGGCGTCGGAGCACTTATAATTATTTTATTGGTGGGATGGATGATCTCGACGCGTATGCGCGTCAGCTCGACGGTCGTCGGCGAGAACGACAAAACGAATGCTTCGGAGAAGACTCCGGTAACGACCACGACAAATACGCAGACCGGTGGTGCGCTCGTGGTGGAGGACCAGGTAGCAGGCGAGCGTGTCGTCATCAAGGCGATGGAGATGTCCTCGACGGGCTGGATTGCTATCAAGGAAGTTGCATCCGGGCGCATCCTCGGTGCTGGCTGGTTCCCAGCAGGAGCCACCTCTGGCTCAGTGCCGCTCCTTCGCGCGACGAGCGCAGGGCAGAATTATGAGGCGGTTGTGTATGTAGATGATGGCAACAAAGTCTTCGACATGAAAGTGGATACGCTCGTTGCGGGTGTGAGCGCACCATTCAAAGCGCAGTAAGAAAGAAGCTGTAAAGCAAAAGCCCGGTTTATACCGGGCTTTTGCATTAGGCGTTGTCGGGATGCGATGCCTTCCACAGATACCACGAGGCAACGGAGGCATATGCGCGCCAGGGAGCGGCGAGCTGCTCCATCTCTTTTTTGTTCGGCACCGCTTTTAATCCGTAGGCATTTTGAAAGCCTTTGCGGATCGCGAGATCGCCGACGGGGAGAATATCGAATCGATGGAGCTTGAAGATCAGCATCATCTGCGCCGTCCACTCGCCAATGCCTTTGACCTGCACGAGGTGATCGATGATCTCCTCACTCGACATGGTGGGGAAATCTTTTTCGACGATGGTGCCATCGAGATATTTCTTGGCGAGATCGCGCGCGTAGGCGACCTTGCCGATCGAGAGCCCGCAGGCGCGCAGCTTCGGCGCGCGAATTTTAAGCAGCAATTCCGGTGTGGGCTTCTCATGGGGGAAGAGCGCGAGGAGTCGTGCGTAGATCGATGCGGCAGCTTTGCCGGAGATCTGCTGGTACACGATAGATCGCAAGAGCGATGCAAAGACGGTGACGCTCCCGTGATATTTCGACAGATCCGGCGGACCGTATCGTTTGATCAGTGCCGCCATCGCAGGGTCTTTCTTGAGCGCTTTGAGCGATGCGGTGTAGTCGAGTGCCTTGGCCATAGGGATTGCATCATACCGCTTTCTCTCACATGCGATAATGGTGTCTATGAAAGAGATGGACGCGCACATGCGACTGGTGCAGGCAAGCGAGCGGCAACGACGCATTGATCGGATCAAGCAGGAAACCCTCGTAGAGCCGCTCTCCGAAAGCGAGATTCATGCGACGCTGAATTATCACGGTACGAAAGTTAAGGTAGCGCGCAAACACGGCGAGATGTTCATCGTCCATGTCATTCCGTATCGGCCGCTTGATGAGGCACACGAGAAAGTCTTTTTTGAAATTGCGGCAGAGGCCATGGACGACTTCAGAGCCAAAGCTGAGCGAGCTGAGCAGGAGATTGATCTGGGCTAGGCAGTTCTCCGCGGACTGATCAGTGCCACGCGTATTCTCTACTTAACCTCTACCATTACCTCATTTCGAGTCATCCATGGCGGGGTCCACGGGGCATTGTAGCCAGCATACGATGGGGTGCCGACAGGCTCCACTTTGTCTCGCGCAAGCATCGCAAGCAGTTTCTCTTCCATCCTCTTTACTCGGTCACTGTTGCGAGACCACGAAAAACGAAGTACGGCGACCTTTTTGGCCGGCACTTGCACGAGCTTCACTCTTGAATCATTGGGAACAGGAAGTGACTCAAGTGTATAGGATCGTGGCATGACGAACGAGATGATGCGCGAATCTCCTTGGGTGCGAGCCGTTACGGGAGCCGTCATCGAGATTTTTTCCGATACAGGCTCTTGCGCAGTCACAGGCGCGGTCATGGCAATGCTCTGTTTCTTCACGTTGCCACCAAAAATGTATCCGGCGATGATGCTGAATCCTTTGTTCAGCGCCTCATCGTACGACCCCTCAACGGTCGTTTGCGCTTCAATATGCGCGGCGTATTCACGCACCTCGTATCCATCGGATTTGTTAACAATCGAGTACTGAGCTTGTTCTACATGGGAGGAGAAATATCCCCAGATTGACCAAAGCGCTAGTATCACAACGATGATAAGGAGTATTTTCATAGTGTGATTGTACCAAATCTATGGAGCCCGCATCCACGTGTAGTCACGGGGCCCGAGCGCTCGCCTTCGAATCCCTCACGGAGCGTGCCCCGCACGCTCCTCCTCTCCTTACGTCGAAAGAGCATCCTCGCGGATGCTCTTTCTTGTGCGGAGAGGGAGAGATTCGAACTCTCGATGCCCTTTCGAACATGCCGGTTTTCGAAACCGGTGCCTTCGACCACTCAGCCACCTCTCCGTACGGTGCCCGAAGGCACCGCTTTTATGGGCACACAGATTGTGTGCCCATATGGGCAGATCGCGAGATGCGTCCGCCCGAGCTTTTTCTAAAAAAGAAAAAGCCCAAGGATCCGACCGAGGCTCAAAATAGCACACTTCATTATCCTTCTCCACTTTGCTATAGTGGTCGGGTATTTAGACGGCCCCATCGTCTAACGGTTAGGACGCCGGCTTTTCAAGCCGTTAATCGGGGTTCGATTCCCCGT
>CAZJEQ010000005.1:0-72006 GCA_964545165.1 uncultured Candidatus Saccharibacteria bacterium | reverse complement strand
CACCTCCACCTCCACCTCCACCACTACCCCCTTCACCACCGCTAGAAGCGTTTTCTGCTACGAATTGTTCAGTGGATGCCGCCCAGTTGGTCTCAGCCAAAGCTCGCGCCCGCACCTTAAACCAGTACGTCCCCGCGGTCGGTACGTCATCGAGCGTCAGCGACAGGTTTATAAAGCTGCCAGGATTGATATATGCGGTATCCGATCCCGAATCGACGTCGTCGTTGCCACCGCACAAATTATCTTCGTTGGTCACAATACAGTAGACATAGTAAAAGTCGCTCGCCGAGGTGCCCATGTTGTCGATTCTCACATTGGCGCTGATGGTCGGTATCGTCTTATCGGTAATTGATACGATCTGGACGTCAGCAGGTGAGCTCGAAAGTGACCAGTAGTCATTGAGCTTGACCGTCTGACCGCCTATAACAACCGAGACTACTGTCTCCCACACGCCACCGACGGCGCTACCACTGATGCTGTAGCTATAGCTGTAGGTCCCGTTTGAATCCTTTGTCATGGCGGCTGCGGCCACTTGCACCGTGCCGACCGGATCGGTCACCGTCACTGTCGGGAGGGCATCCGCATCGGTCGGGATAGTCGCGTAATTCAAGACCTGCAACTTTGCTTTGTACG
Source organism: uncultured Candidatus Saccharibacteria bacterium (assembly GCA_964545165.1). Classification (GTDB taxonomy): domain Bacteria; phylum Patescibacteriota; class Minisyncoccia; order Phycocordibacterales; family UBA2100; genus UBA10103. Next base: position 71,373 of record CAZJEQ010000005.1, on the reverse strand, counting down.
CGGTGTTCACCGTGGTCTCACCGAAATCCGAGAGCGTCACCGTCCAGCGTTTGGCAATTTCTGCGGCAAGAGATGAGGAAGCGTTCAAGACCTGTGCATTCGTATTGCTATTCACGGCATTGGTACCTGCGGTAATGGCAGAAGCGAGTGAGCTCGTGGCGGTCTGGACGTCAGAGAAGGTGGCGAGCGATCCGGTATCGAGCCCTGCACCCGTCAGCGTACGTGTCGCGCTCGTCCAGATCTCAGTTGCGAGTGTGCCGAAGGTCGTGAGCGAGCGGCTCGTGGCATTCCACACATTGAGCGGGATCGAAAAGGCGAGTGAGCTGGACGCCGCAAGCACCTGCGCATCCGTATTCGCATTCACCGCGCTGGTTCCGGCGGTAATTGCAGAAGCGAGAGACGAAGACGCGCTCAAGACCTGTGCATTCGTATTGCTATTGACGGCACTCGTACCTGCCGTAATTGCTGCAGCGAGAGATGAGGAAGCGTTCAAGACCTGTGCATTCGTGTTGGTATTCACCGCGCTCGTACCAGCAGTAATGGCTGATGCGAGTGAGCTCGTGGCGGTCTGGACGTCAGAGAAGGTGGCGAGCGATCCGGTATCGAGCCCTGCACCCGTCAGCGTACGTGTCGCGCTCGTCCAGATCTCAGTGGCGAGCGATCCGAAGGTGGTGAGGGAGCGGGTGCCCGAGGACCACACTGCGGTGGCCACATCGTTCACAAGTGTGCCGAAGCTGGTGAGCGAGCGACTCGTCGCACTCCAGACGTTGAGCGGGATCGATGTGGCAAGCGACGTAGATGCTGCCAACACGGCGCTGTTGGTATTGTTGTTCACTGCAATCGTACCTGCCGCAACTGCTGAAGCGAGCGATGTGGACGCGGCTAATACGGTGCTATTGGTATTGCTATTCACCGCGCTCGTTCCGGCGGTAATTGCAGAGGCCAGTGACGTAGACGCTGCCAACACAGTGTTGTTGGTATTCGCATTCACAAACGCAGCGATCGATGTTGAGGCTGCCAATACCGTGTTGTTGGTGTTTGCGTTCACGAAGGTGGCAATCGATGTTGACGCCGCATCGGTGTGAGCGCTGAGATACGCCGCGAGCGATGACGATGCTGCAAGGATGGTCGCATTGCTATTGTTGTTGATGAAGGTCGCGAGCGACGTGGACGCGGCGAGCAACTGCGCATTCGTGTTGCTGTTCACTGCGCTCGTTCCGGCCACGATGGCAGAAGCGAGCGAGCTCGTCGCCGTTTGCACATCAGAGACGGTCGCGAGCGAGCCGGTATCCAGTCCCGCGCCTGTAAGTGTGCGGGTCGCGCTGGTCCAGATCTCAGTGGCGAGCGAGCCGAAGGTGGTGAGGGATCGCGTGCCCGAGGCCCACACTGCAGCAGTCACGTCGCTCACAAGCGTACCGAACGAGGTGAGCGTCCTACCGCTGAACGACCAGATCGTAGCGGGAAGGGTCGCGTACAAGCTTGATGAAGCCGACAATACGGCAGCATTTGTATTCGTATTCACGGCATTCGTGCCTGCTGTAATCGCTGAAGCGAGTGATGTGGAAGCCACCAACACTGCATTGTTCGTATTCGCATTTACGAAGGTGGCGAGCGAGGTAGATGCTGCCAACACCGCGCTGTTGGTATTCGTATTCACCGCGCCCGTGCTTGCCGTAATAGCTGCAGCGAGAGATGAGGAAGCGCTCAGGACTTGCGCATTGGTATTAGCGTTCACGAACGATGCGATCGATGTCGACGCGGCTAACACGGTGCTGTTGGTGTTTGCATTTACAAACGAAGCGATCGAGCTGGACGCCGCGTCGGTGTGAGCGCTGAGGTACGCGGCGAGTGAGGTAGATGCCGCAAGGATGGTCGCATTGCTGTTGCTGTTGATGAAATTCGCGAGTGAAGTGGATGCCGCCAATACGGTGCTATTCGTATTGCTATTGACGGCACTCGTACCTGCCGTAATCGCAGAAGCCAAGCTACTCGTGGCCGTTTGTACATCAGAGACAGTGGCAAGTGAACCTGTATCGAGTCCTGCGCCGGTGAGCGTACGTGTCGCGCTTGCCCAGATCTCAGTTGCGAGCGATCCGAAGGTGGTGAGGGAGCGCGTGCCCGAGGACCACACAGCTGAGGCAACATCGCTCACGAGTGTGCCGAAGGTGGTGAGCGAGCGGCTCGTGGCATTCCATACATTGATCGGAATCGATGTGGCGAGTGAGGTGGATGCTGCCAACACCGCGCTATTGGTATTCGCATTTACGAAGGTGGCGAGAGATGTGGAAGCAGCCAATACCGTGCTGTTGGTATTCGTATTCACCGCACTCGTACCCGCAGTAATGGCAGAAGCCAGGGATGTCGACGCCATGAATACGGCGTTGTTGGTATTCGCATTCACGAAGGTGGCAAGCGACGTAGAGGCTGCAAGGAGTTGCGCATTGGTATTCGCATTCACAAACGCAGCGATCGATGTCGAGGCGGCTAATACCGTGTTGTTGGTGTTTGCGTTCACGAAGGTGGCAATCGATGTTGACGCCGCGTCGGTGTGTGCACTAAGGTAGGCTGCAAGTGATGTCGATGCCGCAAGAATCGTCGCATTGCTATTGCTGTTGATGAAATTCGCGAGTGACGTGGACGCGGCGAGCAGCTGCGCATTCGTGTTGCTGTTAACAGCACTTGTACCAGCTGTAATCGCTGCAGCGAGTGATGATGAGGCGCTCAAGACCTGTGTATTCGTATTGCTATTGACGGCACTCGTACCTGCCGTAATTGCAGAAGCCAAGCTACTCGTGGCTGTCTGCACGTCGGACAGGGTGGCAAGTGAGCCGGTATCCAAGCCCGCGCCTGTAAGTGTGCGGGTCGCGCTTGCCCAGATCTCAGTTGCGAGCGAGCCGAAGGTGGTGAGGGAGCGCGTGCCGGATGCCCACACGGCAGCGGCAGTATCAGCCACGAGCGATCCAAAAGAAGTGAGCGTCCTACCGCTGAACGACCAGATCGTAGCGGGAAGGGTCGCGTACAAGCTTGATGAAGCGGATAGTACGGCGGCGTTGGTGTTGGCGTTGATGACTGCCGAGAGCGATGTCGTCGCCACCGTCAGGCTGCCGTCCACCACTCCTTTAATAGTGCTCGTCGAGACCACCGACCAATCAACGATAAAGCTTTTGTCCACCAAAACCCTGTCACCGGCTGCCGTTGATCCGCAGATCATCACCGATGGCCAGACACCGGAAGCTGCATTGGAGGCGGTCGTGTAGGAATAGTAGTGCCAGCCGTCACTGTTGGCAGTCATGGGCGTGGTCGAAGGCACCACCTCGACATTCGCAGGGCTGGTTATACCGATAGTGCACGGCGTTGTGGTCGGGACAAAATTATCGTCAAAGACAAATTCACCCAACGTGACCGTATCGCCCGGAGCGATCTTTTGATAACTGGCATATGCAATATCGGTCGCGCAAAAACAAAAAACAAAAAGCGCCAAGAAAAAATAGCTTGAGATTTTGATGGCGCGATTATCCATAAAAACGCTTTGCGTGAGCCATTTCCGATTGACAAAAGTGTAGCACATACAATCCACGCTCACGCGAAAGCATGCGTGATGTTGCAGTGAAGCGCTTGCTATACTGGAGTGAAAATATAGAAAAATGTTGTTACCAAACACACATTCTTTTTCGTTGGTGCGAAGACGGCATGTCGGGTCAGATTTTTCGTTTGCGACAGCGTCAGCGACAGCAACAATTTCTGATGATGAATCTCCAGTGGTGTCTTCCGCACTCGCTGGTGCGGGGCTCGCATATGATGCAAGCGCGTTTTTGCCCAATACGCACTCTTTTTCTTTGGTGAGAAGACGGCGTGCCGGATCAGATTTCTCGTCGACGACAGAACAGGTAGCAGCAGTTTCGCAGGAGCAGAAACCTACGATACCGCTGGACCTCTCCGCCAAAACAACGGTCGGAGATACGCATAGAAGGACCTTTATCAAAGCCGCGGGCATTGCTGGTGCCGGACTCGTTGCCTCACAGCTCATGCCAAAAGGAGCGGATGCTTTAATCATGGGCAGTTCACCGACGACCGGTGTCGTGGGGGTCAAAAATGCTTCCAATGCCCGAATAAATCCGGCCACCCAAGAAACGCTCTCGACCTTGCTGAAGACCTCAGACCTCACGTTTGATTCGGGGTCGTTGGCAGTCAAGGTCACCTCGCTTCCGGGCGCGGGATCCAGCAGCTTTAGTGACTCGGGAGATGTTGCCAAAAGCGGCCTCGTCGATGCCGACCGCCATGTGCAGGTCGACGTGTTGAGCTCAGCTCTCCCTGCATCAGCGTCTACCGAGACAACGCTGCAAACGATTTCTTTTGGAGGATTCAAATTCTCGCTTCGGCTGGCAACGGTAGGCTCAGTCGATTATGTCGGCGAAGCGGCGATCGGATCAGCTACATCTGCCGCGTCATGGCGTATCAAAAAAGTCGACTCCACCTCTGGCATCGTTATCCAATGGGCAGGTACGGGAGTGTTTGATCAGATCTGGGATAATCGCGCCTCTTTGAGCTATTCGTGATGGTACGTGCATAGACTATCAACATCATGAGAGCAAAGATGAAGATTTACTCGGTATACTATAGCTCTAAGATCCTCTCAAAAATACTTCCATGGCATTCGTAGCAGCAGACTGGTCACTCGATAGGCAAACAGGGAACATTCGCTATACCGGTCATGATCACACGGGAGCGTCACCCTCGTATGCTACGGTCATCGAATTTCACCGCGCCATCCAAGACTTCGCGGACGATGCGGGATATTCCGGCAATGATGAGCTCGACATCACTGATACCACTCCCTCTGAGCGCTCAACTGATAACATCGTCACTCTTATAAACGGATGGAATATTGACGACACCGCAGCCGAACACATTTACGATGGCTCCATTATCCAGTCATCGGGAGCTGTTATCTACGACGGTATCAAGATCCTCGCGCCCATCGGCACCGCGGTGCAATTCATTCAAGCTGGTGCGGTGCTCTCAGATGATTGGTGGAACTATTCAGAAGGAGGGACGCACACGGGGTCAGCGAATGCCGCGGTCCTCACGGATAGCACGAAATCGTGGACAACGAACCAATGGATTGGTTACCGAATCAGGAATACCACAGACGGTTCGTTCGCCACGATTACCGGAAACACCGGTACGACCATCACGGGGACCCTCCAAGGGGGCACTGACAACGATTGGGATGCTTCGGATGCGTATTTCATCGTAGACGGGCTCAACAGTGATTCTGCCAACGGTATTTCGCACAACTTTATGATGAAGGTGCGCACCGGTGGCGCTGATACCGACGGTCGCCGCCTTATCGCCACCACTCGTGAATGGGGGAGGACGTACCTCGAATTTAAGGTCAACGGTACAACGCGCGGTATCAACGTGGTGGCGCTCGCGGCCGCATCGGATCTCAACAACACCACCTCGGCGACGACGATCGCGACGTATACGTCGATCACCAACACCACCTCTGGCTACAACGGCATCGACGTCAACAACGATGCCACTGACGAGTACTACTACTCAGAGTGGAACAAAGACACCTACACCATCAACCAGTTCTACGAGCGGATGAAGTACATCTCTCGAGATGGCTCGGGGACCACCCTCTACGGATTGAATGGCGAGCTCTTCCGCGGTATCACGCATCAGATCACTACCGATGGCCAGGGTGGGACTGATTTCTCAGCGTATGAAGCAGTCTCGTGGTCAGGCGGTACGGGGCAGATGCTTGCGGTAAACGATGTCAACGCGGCAACGAGTATGTGGATCCAGCTCCTCACCGGGGTTGCGCCGACAGACAACCAGACGATCACGGGAGGCACATCCGGTGCCACTTGTCTCGTAAACGTCACGGTAACCGAGAGAACCGTTTCGACACCATTTATCGGTGCTTCGACTGGTTCAGCTATCATCGGTGCGTACGGTGTGGGCATCGAGTCTGCTGACTTGAGTCAAAATGACAAGGTCTTCGACCTTACCAACACGCAATACCAGGCGCCAAACTTCGTCACCTTTACGGTTTCCGGTATCGTTTCAGGCGAGGATCGCGTGCTCGTCGCTCCCCAGGGCTACCGTTTTCAATATGATGCGGAATCCGGAGGCCCCTTCACTATTGGCGAAACGCTTACCTTTACCTCGCCCTCCGGCACCGCGCGCCTCGCTGAGCTGTACGACAATGGCACCACGGGCTTTATGTCTATCGGTCAGATGTTGACGGGCTCGGTGCCGACCGACAACTCCACCATCACGGGCGGCACCTCATCTGCCACAGCTGCCGTCAATGGCTCGGTGTCAGCAGATATTGATCTGAGACAGATGAACCTCAATGGTGCGCTCACGGGGGGCACGGTCACGTCGGTGGTGGTCAATGGCTCGATTCCGACAGACACGCCAAACACGGGGACGATCCGAATCAAGCGCGCTGACGGCCAATACACACGCCATGCCTATTCCGCATGGGCATCGTCGACCTTTACCATCAGCTCAACAGACTTCTCGGGAAATAACGCCTCCAATGGCGCCAATGTCTTCTTGAGCTACATAGACAAGCTTGCCGATGCGACGACTGCTACATTCACCGGTGTCTACGCCGCAGACAGAAACCTTTTCATCCGTGTTCGCGACGGCGGCGCGGGGTCACCTATCAAGACCTTCGAGACGACGGGTACGCTCGGCATATCGGGTGGTTCGACGACCGCCATCAGAACGTCAGATGCTTAGTATCTCAAACATGCAATACCATGGATAAGGTCGTCAAATGTACGAATGAGCAGTGTGGGCAACACTTTATGCACACCGAGACGGACACCGCATGTCCCTTTTGTCATACGCCATATGTGGAAGTGGTGGTAGAGAGTCCTAAGGAGCGGAAAGTGCCGGTGAAGCATCAGAAAGAATCATTCAAAATGTGGAAGGAGAGCTCGAGCGAGCAATAAAATGACGAATGAAACTCCAAGCACTCGTCAACAGCCTCTCCAATATGCTGGCCACGATGCCAGGCGATAGTACTGTGTACGTCAATGTCCACGGCAATCAAGAGGTCGCGGGCTCGCTCACGTGCCAGGACACACAAGACGGACGCATTATCATTATAAAATGATTATAATGGTGACATGGCGACGTTTACGGTCACGACCGCACAAAACATAGACGAGCTGACCTCAAAAGGAGGAGGAGATACCTACAATGTGAACGGTGGCTACCTGACGGTAGACCAAGATACCCGCGTCGGTCTGAACCAGACCACCTCCGCCTCGTGGGGGACGGTCACACTCTCCGCAACGCTCGGCGGTACGGTGGAAGTCAATTCCACACTCGTGCGACTGATCCCGTATAACACCGGATCGGGTACCGTGCCCGCGTGGAATACGACCATTACCAAAGGCAGTGCGTCCGGTAAATTGATCGGGGTGTATTCTGCGCTGACCGCTGCCTCCACCGCGACCGGCGCATCAATGCCCGCATCGGGGTATATCAAGATCAAACAGTGGAATTCGGTGGCGTACAGCTCGGGAGCGCTGACCGGTATCAGTGCCTCAGCCACGGGAGCAGATGTGGCTGGCTGGCTCGAAATAGTGGGAGACGAAGCCGGTACCTGCACGGTCAACCGCCTCAATTTATTTAAAGTGCGCGGGGATTATTTCGAAATCGGAACGACGGATGGTAATCGTGCAACGACCTATCAGATACCGAGTAGCGGCATGCTCCAGTATCATGCCGGTGTAGAAGTGGAAACGGCAACGTCGAGCGGCGTCTATGAATTTTACCCCTGTGCAGGCTCACTTACCGCGCTCGCGGCAAGTATCGCAACTGACGCAGTGCGCGGTAAGGTGTGTTGGATCTCCACTGCCGGAGTACTGAGATTCGGGCATGATGGAACGAATTCCACTGGTGGGTACATCGTCCCAAGCGGTAGAAAGATCCGCATACCGAATATTTTCTTTGCGAATTGCACGACGGCCGCGAGAACAGCAAATGTGCTCCCCAATGCCACGCTCGCCACGCGGTTCGAGTTTGCGACGACCGGCGGCGGAGCGATCGATATCGATAAAGCAAGCATCGGGTGGTACATGAACATTAACCAGCCGTATTCGCTGGCGCTCACCAACGTGGGTATTCTCACGGCACTTGTTGCCACTGAAATCGCGTCTCCCATTGCCTGGAGCAATGTGAACGTCGGTCAAGAAGCAGCCAACACCCAAATAGCACTGACGATGAGCCTTTGTTTCGCCGGCGGCACCATCTCCGGCTGCAAATGGTTTCGAGCAGCGCAGGCCGGCTCTGGCGCGTATGTCGTATCGCTGACTGACGTGTCGGGGCTGACGGTCACCAACGATTTTGCGATGTCGCTGGTCAAAGCCGGCAACGCAACAACGGGAAGCTATAGCTTGGTGCGTGTGGTGACGACCACGTACGTCACGCCCATTCTGGGCGGCGGTCGCGCACTGATAGTGGGGTGTAATACTATGACATTCACCAACACCACCTATTTTGACAATCCCGCGACGACGACCGGTACGGCACTGCCCATGTATGTATGGGATTTAGGAACTGCCGCTTCGTACGCATTGAAATTTGACGGGCTGAGCTTTGGGGGGCTCACACTGTGTCAGCCCTATTCGGGAGTACTCAACATTGGTATCGCCGGATGCAGCAATATCATTCTGCGCAATCTCGGCACGGCAGCGTCTCCCTTGGATATGGGCGGTGCCTACGTCGATGCCACCTGGACCAGGTCAACGACAACTACAACGGTCACCAAAACTGCCCACGGCCTCAAGACCGGCGATATCATCGCCGTCAACATGTGCTCTGATGTGGCGCCAAAAGTCGTTACCACGACCACCGCTACCTTGTGGACACTGGCGTCCGCACCGACGGCGGACACCTTTACCGTGACGGTGACCAACGCGGGACAGACGACGGGGCAGAACCTTTCTTATTATCCCTGCATGGCCGGCGCCTTGGTCAACTTCGTCGCGGGAGGCGCCGCCAACACGGTCAAGATCCAGCGGTGCTACACCCCGCATCTTCGCACGGGCATCATGACCACGGGTGACAACTCGGTGAAGAATCTCCTCCTCGAGGACGTGTGGGGCACGGAGTGGGGCGTGCAATTGGTGCCGATGCTTAATACGCAGATCAAGGGCTTGCAGTCGACGCCAGCGCTGACCGCCCAAACATCCACGTATGGTACGCACTTTCTAGACACCTATACGACAAATCAACCAGCCAACATCTCCGGTGTTTCCTGGTCCCGCGCGACAACCGTCGCGACTGTCACCAGTACTGCTCATGGCCTCCGAGTCGGCGATACCATTTTAGTGACCGTGACAAGCTCGGCTGCGGCTATTGTCCTTGGCGTCAAGACGCTCACCCAGATCACGGCGGTCGCCTCGCCTGTGAATACCGCCAATACGTTTCAATTCACCTGTCTCAATGCCGGCTCGACGTCGGGCACGCTCACCTTTGTGCCTATCAATGGTCGCGTGGCACTGCAGATGAATGAGTCGACCTCAGACACCTCTTCACAGGTCGCACTGGGCGGCACCGCAGCCTTTACCTCAGCGGGAGGACTCTACATGCCGGTCGTCAATGACAATGTCACATTTACCTATCCCTATAATCTCAAAGGGCACGGCAGCTTTATCGCCGCAGAAGCGGTCATGGCGGGAGGTACACTTACCAACTACGACGTCACCTACTCGGTAAACGGGGGCTCCACGTTTAAGAATTTGTCATATCCCCGAGCGGGTGGGGGAGGCACCAGTGGTCAGACGAACGTGACGATGACGAGTACCACGGGGGTAGCACAAAATGACTATGTGTTTGGCACAAACATTGCACCGCTCGCACAGGTGCAAAGCATCACCAATGGCACGACGATCGTCGTGACCATCGCGAACATCGGTACGGTCTCCGGCACATTGCGATTCAACCAGCTGCCAAACGAAACGATTTCCGCATCAAGTGGCACACCGCTCAAGGTGAAGATCTCGACCTCGACGACGAACGCCACGGCCATTACCTCGCTGTATATGCTCACTAATGCCACGTCCACCCATAGAGCAGCGACGTACCCGCTCGATACGGTCAGCGTCACGGTGACCGCAAAGGATGCCGATACCCTCGCTGCTATCGAAGGGGCGCGGGTCTTGATGGAAGCAGATACGGGCGGGCCACTCCCCGCGAATGCGACAGTAACGATCACGCGCTCCGGTGCTACCGCGTCCGTTGCCCATTCGTCGCACGGCATGTCAGAAGGACAGACAATTATTATCCGAGGGGCCAACCAAGACGAATACAACGGCACCTATATTATCTCCAACGTCACGACAAATGCGTACGATTACACCGTAAGTGGGTCCCCGGCAACGCCAGCAACAGGCACGGTTACATCCACTGCAGTCATATTGTCTGGCTTAACGGGTTCAAACGGCAAGGTGACAACCAGTAGTTTTGAATATTCTGCCTCGCAACCAGTGACAGGAAAGATCAGGAAGGGCTCTGCCGCGACCTACTACAAAACGAGCACCATCGTGGGCACGATCACCGCTACCGGACTCGACACGACGGTCCTCATGATCGCAGATCAATAGTATGGCCATCACTATCAATTGGGCGACCAAAGTAATTAGCGTCCCGAAGGCGGACATGACGCTTGTTCAGTCGAGTCCCTCTGAAATTAGGGAGCTCGACGTAGACGCTTTTCGCATGACGTTGAAGGACCTTGAGGACAACGTTGAAGGGGTGCCCTTTTCAGATACTCACACTCACAATACCGAAGTGACACTCGGAGGGCTGACGCTCGCACGTGTGGTTGCAATCATCCCCCCGTACACCATCACCTTTGAGGATGGCCAGTACGCGGTAAACCTGGTCGGTGCCAACAACAACATCGCTGATAGAGTCAACCTGAATCAAGTATCGGTACGCTCAAACAACTCCGCAGGCATGATTGTAACGACTTCGAATAGCGGAAGTGGTTTGTCTGAAGAGGAGCATGATCAGCTCATGCGCACGCTCACCGTCGCGAAGTTTTTGGGTTTGAAATAAATGCGCGTGATATAATATTTGCGTGAGAGTAGAAGATCTCGTGCAACTTCTCAATAACAGGTTGAGAGAATTCAAACTTTCTCAAAATTATGCCACCATGAGTGGCGATTTGGAGCGCGTTGTCGCGGCTGAGAAAGAAATTCTCTCCCTGGAAGATACGCTTTTTAAGCTGAGTCTCCTGGTTGACGCGTCAGCATCAGCGGCGGTCAAAGATGCGTCGCTTGCCGAGGTCATCACCGACGGCTCGGTCGCTGTGCTGGGCCAGTACGACATTACTTCGTATGCGACCGACCCCCTGCATGAGGAGAAGATAATGAATATATTGGCCGCCATGGGGGTGATGGATACTGCAGAGCAAGCCGAAGCGTATATTCGGGGCAAATATCCGACCTCTCCGGTAACAGGGGAGATGGTGATGAGTGCTGCGCTCGCCTATAGCGTAGATGCGAGACTCATGGTGGCGATCATGGAACAAGATTCGCGCATCGGTACGGTTGGACTCGCGGTAAGTACCACTAATCCCGGCAACGTGGGTAATGATGACGATGGCAACACGCGCACGTATGACTCGTGGCAGGCGGGCGTGACCGCGGTGGCAGAATGGCTCAATCGCCATCGTATTACGGTAGTAAATCCGACACCGGACCCCGAACCCGAACCCGAGCCGGATCCTGAACCTGAACCTGAGCCACAACCGGAGCCAGAAGTAGAGCCGCAGCCCGAACCAGACCCGGAGCCGGTAGTGGAAGCAGAGCCAGAACCAGACCCGGAGCCCGAGCCGGTAGTGGAAGCAGAAGCAGAGCCAGAGGCTGAGGCCGAACCAGAACCAGAGCCAGAAACGCAGCCAACCTCGACATCAACGCCCGTCATAGCTCCCGAGCCCGAGCCAGCGGGAGTGGCAGGGTAGCGATTTTGCCCGTGCTACTATAGATGAAGGACCTTATCAGTAAGCAATACATCGTATGTTTGGATTAGGAGCTCGAGAGCTCATCATTTTGGCCGGCATCCTCGTTCTGCTCTTCGGTGCAAAGAAGATTCCAGAACTTGCACGAGCCATTGGCGATTCTCTCAAGTACATCAGAAGTGGGTTTTCAGATGGTGACAAGAAGGAGACGGGGACACAGTAATTAAGACGAACCTCGTATAGGTGTGAGGTTGGTCATTATAAAATTTAGGACGCAATACAAAAGTATGTTTGGATTAGGAGCTCGAGAGCTCATCATTTTGGCCGGCATCCTCGTTCTGCTCTTCGGTGCAAAGAAGATTCCAGAACTTGCACGAGCCATTGGCGATTCTCTCAAGTACATCAGAAGTGGGTTTTCAGATGGTGACAAGAAGGAGACGGGGACACAATAAATAATTGAGGCACCGCTCGTGAGCGGACGTGCTGAGCAGGTGATGCGCGACCGGAAATAGACTCCCGCGTATCGAATCCTCGCAGCGCTACCGTCTCTCACCCGCTCGTCCAATCCGCAACACGATTGGAATCTTTCTCTATGGACATGGAAAAATTTCTTCCCTATTTGGAAGATCTGCGCAATCGTCTGTATTGGGGCGTTGTTCTGTTTATTTCTGTTTTCGTCACCGGGTTTCTCTCGGCAGGAATCATTTTAAAAAAGGCACTGAGCTTCGTCCATTTTGAAGATGTGGTTATCGCCACCACCTCACCATTCCAGTTTGCGACCGTCGCCATGGATGTCGGATTCTTCCTCGCCATCGTCGCCTCGGCGCCGTATGTCATCTACAGCTTTTACGTCTTTATTGCGCCGGCACTCACGAGCAGTGAGAAGGTCAGGCTATTGAAGTCAATTCCGGTCAGCATCGCACTCTTCATCGCCGGCTTTGTGTATGGATTTTTTATTCTTTACTATGCGCTCGGGCTCTTTGCTGCCATCAACGTGAGTCTCGGAATCGCCAACATTTGGAATATCAGTCAGTTTCTCTCTGAAATATTTGTCACAGCAGCGCTCTTGGGGTTTGTTTTTGAGTTCCCATTGCTGCTCACGCTCCTCATGCGCCTGGGGATAATGACACCCCAGACGCTCCGGGATAAGAGGCGTATAGCCTATTTCGTGTTCGCCTTGCTGGCAGCTTTACTTCCACCAACCGACGTCCTATCATTAGCGGCGATGACAGTCCCGCTTGTGTTGTTGTATGAAGTGACAATATTATTCAATAGCAGCAGATCTTATGTTTGGACTTGGAGCCACTGAAATCATTATTCTGACCGCTATTCTTCTGTTGATCTTTGGTCCTAAGAAGATCCCAGAACTTGCTCGCGGCATAGGCGACGCTATCAAAAGCATCAGAGGCGTATTCTCGGATGCAGAAAAGAAGGATTAGGGTAGCAATAGATACGATCGCATAGCCAGTGATGGCTGAGATTATGAAAAGTTGGATGCGCATTACTTCGGTGGTCTTACTGCTCGTGGGTGGCACGGCGTTTTTCGGATACCATTCACTCAGTCAATTCAATGACGCGCTTGATAACGTTGCCGCCTCGTATATCGCGATCGCAAACACCCCATCAATTCATGTCGACAAAACACATGGCGAGGACGGTGCGACCACGACTCCTGAGAGCATAGCCGCAGCCACATCAACTGACCTGCGTGTAATGTTCGCGTATCCCAAGAAAAACGATGACTTGTACGGGGGCTGCACGTATCAGATATCTCTACAATCATCATCAACGATCCAGTCCCTGGAAAGTGTCCTTGTGGACGCTGGGACAAGAGAGGCCGTGGGGCCGATCGCAAGCGGTCTCGCAAAGGAAAACAAAATTGAACTGAAGACGCAGGAGCTCGCGTGGAAAGTGGGATCGGTATGGCCCGGCGAATATGTTATTTCAATAGCGAAGATCAACGACATCGAGCTGAAAGCTGAAAGCGCGGTGTTTGAGATACACGCAATGCCAGAGGGTCTCAAAGCGAGCGAGCGAGGAAAAATGTGCAAGGAATCGGGCGGAGTATTGTAGTGTCGCATAATGCCTTGCCTCTAAGCGGGGTCTGCACAGCTACCACGTATTGAAGCGTTCAGGATTTGCTACCATGGAGGTATATGGCTTCCAACGAAGCACTTTTTCTACTCGCGGCACTCATCGGAGTCACCGCTGTGTTTATCGCTGCTCGGCTGGGGCGTGAATGGCTTCTCGGCACGATTGCCGTCAATCTCATACTTATCGGGATATTTGGCGCGAAGCTCATTCCCGTTTTTGGACTCGTCACCAATGTCGGAAATATATTTTATGCGTGCGTATTTCTAGCTACACATTTCCTGATTGAGCGTTACGGAAAAAATGCGGCATGGCAGTCGATTTCATTGGGGGCTAGTTTCGTCGTTTTCTTTACGCTCATGTCTCAGATCGCCGTCAATTTCAGTGGCTCCGCACTCAGTGAGACGATAAATATTGCAGGCACGACATTCTTTTCGTTCTCACCGCGCATTATTATTGCGAGCATTCTCGCCTACGCATTCGCGCAGTATGCCAACATTGTCCTTTTCTTGTGGATTCGTGAAAAGACGAACGGAAAATCCTTGTGGTTGAGGACGAACGGCGCGAACATCATAAGCCAGCTGATCGACAGTCTCCTTTTCTTTTCCATTGCTTTTATTGATCTGCCGGGACCGCTCCTTGTACAAGCTATTCTGACGGGGTGGCTTTTGAAATCGCTGGTGGTTTTGGTCGGCACTCCATTTCTTTATGCTGATGCGCATCTTGCACGAAAGAAATTATGAGCCGACATTCCTGGTATGATCCGGATCTCATTCGTCGAGGGAAATCCCTCCTGAAGGCGCTCTACATTACGCTTGGGGTTTTCCTGTTTCTCTTCGTAACGTTCCATATCGGTGGGGCACTGTACGTTTCTTCTATCGAGACCAAATCATCCGATGCTTTTCATGCAGGAATTGCCGAAGACATGGCGTACCTCAAGGAGCAAGGTGATGCCGTTGCCCAAAACGATCTGCTGCAGAAATATCTCATTGCACAAGATTCGGAAAAACTGATCGAGATCAGCAAGGCCGAAATAGCAGTGCGGAAGATCGGGCTTATGGGTATCACCAATAAGGAGGGCACGCTTTTGAGCCGTACGATGAGCGTCGGTAATCTCGGCAATAACGCTTTTATCACAACGCCGCACGGCCGTGCCGGTGATATCCACGGCACTGTTGAGAGTATTGAAATCTCCGGGTTTGATCCGACGCAGCTCATCATGACGACCGGCAGGCGTGTCATGCACGAGGATCAGATGATCGGGATGGTGTTCGCGAATCACCTGATGGACGATGCGTACGCTACTCGTTTCCGAGATAGCTTTCTGCCGCGCGGCGTTGAAGTCGTGTTTTACACACGTGAATTCGGTGTCTATGGCGACAGCTTTTCCGATCCTGAGACGCGCACGCTGGTGAATTCTTATTTCCACTCGCATTCCGATTGGGTCCAGGAGGGCAATTCCGGAAAAACCATCTCGTTCAGTGACGGTCGCTTCTACCTTGTTACCAATATTGTTTTTCCTGGCCTTGAACAGAGCCCTGGCGGAGCGCTCGTGTTTATTCCGCGTACGGATTTTTCGGATATTCTGCATCTCGCGACAGCACTCTTGACCGTATGCACGTTTATTTTCTTCGCCCTTCGATTCCATGTGCGTATGCGAGGCGAGGAGCGCGCATGGCGCTACTACCTGCTACTCACGCTTGCATCTTCCCTCGTTCTGGTGCTCGCGCTCTTTGCGCTGCACCTGCAGAATGTCGGGTACCTCAAACTCAATCGAATTCCTTACCCCCTCTATAATTCCACCCTCCGATTGCAGCCAGAATTCGGGATCTACGAGATGGGCTTCGAGCAGCGCTTCGCGATCGTTGTTGATACGGGGGATGAGCCGATTAATGTTGTTGAGGTGCAGCTCGCGTTTGACCCGGAAGCGATCGAAGTCAAGGCGCTCGAAGTGGCGAGTTCCACCTGCTCGTATGTGATCGAGAGTAGGATCGATGCGTCTCTCGGCCAGGCGAAGTTGACCTGCGCTTTCTTCAAATCGGGAGGAGAGCGAGGATCACATAAGATCGCCGACGTTGTCGTTTTGCCACGACGCACCGGTACATTTACGCTTTCTTTTGACAACGAAAATACACACGTGCTCGCCAGCGACGGTTTGGGCACGAATGTGTTGCGTATGGCGCAAGCAGGAAGTTATCGAGTAGACAATTTTGATCCCACCTTACTTATGGCTACGGCTACGACCACTGAAAGCAACCGGTCGTTTATACTTTTCTCTCCGACCCATCCGAATCAGAGCCGTTGGTACAATGCATCGAAAGCACGGTTCGTGTGGCGGGGTAAGCCTGGAGCAGTGTATGCATACGCCTTCGACACCTTGCCGCAGACCATCCCTTCCAAGGAGCACACGACGCAGGATCCGGCGGTCACGGTGCCTATCCCGGGAGACGGTATTTTCTACTTTCATCTCCAGCTCGCAGGAGGAGGACCTGTCGCGCACTATCGTTTGCAGGCAGATCAGAGCCCGCCCGCGATCGTTTCAATACACTTGAGCTCGGAACATATCGCGGAAGGTGATGTGGTGCGCTTCGCATTTGAAGCGCAAGATGCGGGAAGCGGCATTCAGCAAAATTACTATGTTGACCTCGGTAATCGATTATTTCTTCCCATAGGTTCCGAGCTCTTCGTCCCGTTTCTTGAATCGGGCGATCAGAAATTGGTGCTGCGGGTCTATGATTCTGCTGGGAATTACTCCGAAAAGTCGCAAATTGTTCGTGTTGGGCCGAAACAGCGATAGGTGCCGACGTGAAATCACGTTTTCTCACGTGGCTCTATACTGCGGTATGCCCAACGTCATATCTCCGCAGAGATATGTCCGGGTGTAACTCTTCGGTTATACCCCACGTCACATCCCTCCAGAGATGTGTCCGGGCATAACTCTTGAGATTCTCTGCTGAGAATCTTCAGGTGACGCCCCACGTCATATCTCTGCAGAGATATGTCCGGGTGTAACTCTTCAAATTCTCTGCTGAGAATTTGAAGGTTATACTTGTGCGATGCGGAAGAATCATTCTCCCTGGCTCCATCAGCTCGATCAGGAGCGCGAAATCAAGCGCCTCACGACAGACACCGCAGTGGATGTGGCGATTATCGGCGCGGGTATTGCCGGGGTAGCGACAGCGTATTTCACGCTCAAATACACCGATAAGAGTGTGGCGCTCGTGGAGCGGCATCGGCTCGCGCATGGCGCGACCGGGCACAACGCGGGGCAGGTAGTGAGCTACTTTGAGCGAGGATTCGCGAGCATGGTGGAGGAATTCGGAGCAGAGAAAGCAGCAGCTGGCCAAAAGGCGGTTGATGATGCGTGGGAGCTGCTTGATGAGATGTATTCCGATGCAGAGCTCGACATCCCGTTCTCTCGTTTTATAGGACACGGCGGACTCACGAGTCTCGAGCAGGTTCTCTGGAATCTCGAGAACAATCAGGCGAAACGGCAGGCAGGGGTCCGCTTCGCCATGCTCCATATATCCGACCAGTCGCAGATCGCCAAAGAAATCCCCGAAGAGTACGCCGGTCTCTATGATGTGATCCCGCGTGCGGATCTACTCGGCATGCTCGAGACCAGCGCTGAAGAATATATCGCCGTCGTCTCGTCGCAGAAGGGCTGTGTGAATAGTGCGCTTTTTTGCCAAGAAGTCGTCACATTTCTTCTCAAGAAAAATCCGAATCGTTTCGCACTCTACGAGCACACACCAGTCAATAAGCTCGTGCTCAAATCAGATCATGCGCTGCTCGACGCGGACACGCATGTCATCACGGCAGGTCGCGTCGTCTTGTGCACCAACGGCTTCGAGAGCATCCACATTATCAATGAGAGTGGGCTCGATATTGACGCCAAGTATCACCATCTCATCACCGGCAAAGTGGGCTATATGTCGGGATATTTGGAGAAGATGAATAAGTTGCCCATTGCGATCAGCTACTACAACGATCCGACGCCGGGCGGGGAGAGTCCGTACGTGTATCTGACGCGCCGTCCGTATGAATACGAAAAAGGAACCGAGCATAATCTGATCTCAATCGGTGGCCCCGATGTCGATATTGATGAGATCACACCGTACTCATTCGAGAATGAATATCCCGATGAAATGGCAGAGAAGATCGACACCTTCGTCCACCACGTCTATAGCTTGCAGCCCAATCACAAGATCGATTACGCGTTCACCTGGCATGGGCTTATGGGCTACACCAAGAATCGCATGCGTCTCATTGGCCCCGAACCGCAGAATCCCGTCTTGCTCTACAATCTGGGCTGCAATGGCGTCGGTATCTTGCCGTCGGTCTATGGGGGAAGGAAAATTGCCCGCCATCTCGTGGGCGAAGACGTCTCTGCGTCTATGTTCGACGTCCCTCCGCGCTCCGATGCGTAATCCCCATGCGTGATCGCGCGGGGCTTGGCCTATGCGATACTGAATACATAGTTGCTAACTACCCAACCAATATGATGGGCGGCGGTCACTAAAAGGAGGCTCCTCGAAAGAGGAGCTTTCTTCTATAATGCGTCCTATGGAAATTACGGCACCGAGCAAGGGGAAGCGTGGCGCGTGCGCCGCCTGTGGCGATACGCCGGTGCCACATTTCTCCACACACTTGGTGCAATCGCTCGAGGCATTTATGGCCGACCACTCGTTTGGCAACATGCCAGGGATGCGACAGACGAATGCGCTCGTCGATCAGATGCTCAATCGTGTCGCGGGTGCTGCCCATTTCCTGCGCATCGCACGTTCCTCGCATGACCCGGAAAAGGCCTGCTCGTATCGCTCGCAGGTCATTTGGGAGGAGGCTGAGCGACGCGGTATCGAGATGGAACAGCTCGTGATGCTCTCGTACCCGAGCGAATTTTATCGAGCGCGCATCAATGGGAGATGGGAATATTTTCAGAGCCTCCCCATTCCTGCATCGCTTGCAGCGGATATGTACGCGGGGATTGATGATAAGTACCGCCTCAAACAATTCCTTGCGTCGCATGGCATTCCGGTCTCGCGCGCCGAGCTGGCACGCACGCGTCAGGATGCAGCGCGCGCATTCGCGACGCTCGCTGCGCCGTTGGTCGTGAAGCCGCGTATTGGCTCGCGTGCGCGGCACACCACCACCAATATTCGCTCGCTTGAGCACCTGACGCCGGCGTTTGACCTCGCCAAGCAGCTCTGTCGAGATGTGCTCATCGAAGAGCATCTCGAAGGCGCGGTCTCGCGCGCGACCGTCGTAGACGGCCGACTTGCAGGGTTCTTGCAGATGTTCCAGGTGGGTCTCGAGGGCGATGGCGTACATTCTATAGAAGCGCTCATCGCGCAGAAGAATGCTTCGCGCCCCGCGCGCGTGGCTGAAATCGTACTCGACGACGAGCACCGTGCCTACCTCGCCCGATCTGGCTATACGAGTAGCTCGGTGGTCCCGTTGGGTACGATCGTCGAGCTCTCACGTCGCACGGGACGCTTCGAAGGCGGCAGGACGCGCGAGATACCCGAGGCGATCCATCCAAAACTGCGTGCCCACATTGAGCGCGCTGCCACACTCCTCCAGACTCCCGTCGTCGGCTTCGATGTCATCATTCCGCATCCCGAGCAGGATCCCGATGGTCAGCGCTGGGGCATACTCGAAGCGAATTCGCTGCCGTACATCGATCTGCATCACGCCCCGCTCGAAGGTGAGCCTTCAAACGTCGCTGGGGCCGTGTGGGATTTGTGGAAGCGGGAAGCGTAGCAGTGCTATCATTATTGGCATGTCTCTCTTCGCGTTCATGCCCACCCTCGCGGCGGGTCTCGCGATTTTTCTCTTCGGCCATCTGTGGTATCACGCCAAGGTATTTGGCCGCGTGTGGATGCGCCTCACCAATATCACGCCCGAGATGGCGGAGCGCGGTGTGCGACAGAGCTTTTTCTTTGCACTGGTGAGTCTTGTCGCAGCGCTGGTACTCGCAGCCGCCATGCGGCATGTCGGCGATCTGATGCACATACACGGTGTTGTGCATGCGCTCTTCTTCGGCGCGTTTGTGTGGGCGGGCTTTTTCGCACCGGTGCTGCTCAGCCAGGTGTTGTGGGAGGGGCGATCAGCCACGCTCTATGCGATCAACGGGGGCTACTGGTTTGTTGCGCTCATGATAGCTGCGATCTTGCTCTTTATTTAACCTTCAAATTCTCAGCAGAGAATTTGAAGAGTTACACCCGGTCGCACTCCTGCAGGAGTGCGACGTGGGGTGTAGCCTGATTCCCTGCTGGGAATCTCAAGGGTATACTTCTCTGATGCTCGACGACTTTTTCGGCCAGTCCGAAATGCGACGCATTTTCATCTACCTTGGTGCTGCCGGCATCGTTGCGTTGGCAGGTGGTGGCATCTACGCTGCGGCGATAAGCGCCGTTACGCCGACGCATGCGCCAGTCTCTCCCATCTCGCGACCGATCGTCGTCGCGCCTCCCGCAGCCACTTCTGCAGAACAGCAGGCGCCCGCAGGGCACACGGTCTTGATCAAAGGCGAGCGTATCCGGGTAGATATCGTCGATACTCCCGCAGAGCGCGAGCAGGGCCTCAGTGGCCGCACGGGTCTCGGCAAAAATGAAGGCATGCTCTTTGTCTTTGATGAAGAAGGGCAGTACGGCTTTTGGATGAAAGACATGTTGTTTCCCATAGATATTGTCTGGATCGCGAGCGATGGCACTGTCGTGTACGTCGTTGAGAGCGCCACGCCCGAGAGCTACCCGCTTGCATATGTGCCGCCACGCGCTGCGCGCTACGTACTGGAGCTTCCTGCTGATTGGGTACGTGCTCATGCGCTCTCCACGGGTGAGAAGGTAAGTTTATAGAGGCGTCGCTCGGCGGTATGTGTGTTTTACCGTCGCTATCTGCCGTCGGAATCCCTCTTATCCACAACGGAGTGAGGTCGGTACCTCTTTTGCCGTCTTCGCAGGCCCGACGGGGCCGAGACTGAGCGCTGCGGCAGCAGCCGCAGACAGCGACGGCAAAAGAGGTACCGCCGAACGAAGACTTATCCACTTTTCATCTCGCCTCGCCGAGAACGAGGAGGAGTACAATGAATCTCCCATTAGAAATTAGAGTTCTTGCGCATGGCACAATCAACCGGTTCTCGCACCAAAAAGGCGGGCTCTTTAGCAGCCCCGGCAGAAAGCTCATCAGCATCTTCAAACCGTATCTATAAGAAGTATTTGTCGAATATTCAGAAGCGTGACGGCCGTATTGTCCCGTTTGAATTCGACAAAATCGTGCATGTCATCGAAAAAGCGATGAATGCTTCCAATGAAGGATCGCGCGACGAGGCCACCGTCGTCGGACACAAGGTTGCCGGCGAGATGATGCGCATTGCCAAGACCTACAAGAATTTTCTCCCCACCGTTGAAGGATGCCAGGACGAGATTGAGCGCCAGCTCATGCTCTCCGACTACGTGACCACCGCCAAGAGCTTCATCTTGTACCGCGAAGAGCGCTCCAAGATCCGTGTCGAGCAGGGCGAGGTGCCCGAGCACGTCAAAAAGCTTGCCGAGGAGTCCAAGAAATATTTCAAGAACAATCCACTCGGTGAATTTATCTACCTCCGCACCTACGCGCGATGGATCGAGAGCGAACAGCGCCGTGAGACCTGGGTAGAGACAGTCGACCGCTATGTCGAATTTATGAAAGAGAATCTCGGCGACAAGCTCACGAAGAAGGAGTACACCGAAGTGCGTGAGGGAATCCTCAAGCAGGAGGTCATGCCATCGATGCGCGCGATGCAATTTGCCGGTGCACCGGCTCGTAAGTGCAACACCTGCTTCTACAACTGCTCATTTACTGCACCGGTGAAGCTCGAAGACTTCGCTGAGATCATGTACCTCTCGATGCAGGGGACGGGCGTCGGCTTCGCCGTGGAGAGCCAAAACATCGAACAGCTCCCACAGATTCAGAAGCAAATGGGCGAGAAGTTGCCGACGCACGTTATCGCGGATTCCAAGGAGGGCTGGTGCGATGCGCTCACGCTTGGGCTCAAGACTTGGTACGCCGGTAAGGATATTGATTTCGACTACTCGATCATCCGTCCGGCAGGATCGCGCCTCGCAACGATGGGCGGCAAAGCCTCGGGTCCCGAGCCGCTTCGCTCGCTCCTCGTGTTTGCTCGCGAGCGTATTTTGAGACGCCAGGGCCGACGCCTGCGCAACATCGATGCACACGATATCATCTGCAAAATCGGTGAATGCGTCGTCGCCGGTGGCGTACGCCGCTCAGCCATGATCTCGCTCTCGGATCTCGACGACCTCGAGCTCCGCGATGCCAAGAAAGGGCAGTTCTTCCTCACCGACGGTCATCGTGCGATGGCGAACAACTCCGCCGTCTACGAGACCAAGCCGACCAATGCCGAGCTCATGGATGAATGGGTGGCACTGATGAAATCAGGCTCGGGCGAGCGCGGTATTTTCAACCGCGGTGCGCTTGAGAAGACCATGCCCGAGCGTCGCTTCAAATTCCTCGAGAAAAAGCACGGAAAGAAGCTCAAGGGCTACATCGGTCAGGTAGGAACCAACCCGTGCGGTGAAATCATCTTGCAGTCCAAGCAGTTCTGCAATCTCTCAGAAGTCATCGCACGTGCTGATGACACCGAGGCGAGCCTCTTGAGGAAGACCAAGCTCGCGACCATCCTCGGCACCTACCAGTCGACGCTCACCAAATTCAATTACATTTCCAAGGATTGGACGGAGAATTGCGAGCAGGAGCGCCTCCTTGGTGTCTCGATCACGGGTCAGTGGGATTGCGCTACGGTGCGCGATGGCAAGGTGATGCGCAAGATGCGCGACGCTGCCATCAAGACCAACCAGACATACGCGAAGCGCTTCGGTGTACCGATGTCGAATTCGATCACCTGTGTGAAGCCTTCCGGCACCGTCTCCCAGACTTTCGACTGCTCATCGGGATTGCACCCGCGCCACGCGCAGTACTACATCCGCCGCGTTCGCATCTCCGCAACCGACTCGCTCTTCAAGATGGTAAAGGATCAGGGCATTCCGCTCCACCCGGAAGTCGGTCAAGCGATGGGCGAGGCGAATACCTATGTCTTGGAGTTCCCGGTCAAAGCACCGCAGGGATCGATCTACAAGAACGATCAGAGCGCGATCCAGCAGCTTGAATACTGGAAAATGGTGAAGCTCAATTGGACGGAGCATAATCCATCCGCGACGATCTCTGTCGGCGAAGAAGAGTGGGTGGCGGTGGTCTCCTGGTTGTATGAAAACTGGGACATCGTCGGCGGTCTGTCATTTCTCCCGCGCGAGAATCACGTCTATCGCTTGGCACCATACGAGACCATCGACAAGAAGACCTACGATCGTCTTGCCGAGAATTTCCCGACCATGGACTACTCGAAGCTGGTGATCTACGAACGCACCGACGAGACTGAGCTCAAGAAAGAGCTCGCCTGCGCTGGCGGCACCTGCGAGATCGTCTAGCAGTAAAGGTGAAAGAAAAAACCCTGGTGCTCTGACCACCAGGGTTTTTCGTTCCTTGCCGGGACCAGGCTTTAGCGCTTGTACTCGAGCCAGGTAGCTCCGCTCGCGAGAGCGAGGAAGCCCAACCCAACCAGCGCTACGCCCATGGTTTGCCAGGCATCGGCGGTCATGTAGATCTTGCCGACGAGGGAGAGGTACGCGCAGCCCAGCATCCCGAACAGGGGAACAACAATGATGTGCATCTTTCCGGCCTCCAAAGATCGTTGAAATGCGATTGTAACATACCTTGACCTATTAGTCAAGGGCCGGTATCATGACTCTCTGCATTAAGCAGTCGCCCCGCAAGGGGAGGAAAGTCCGGACACGCGCTTCGCGAGAAGCAGCAAGGTAGCGGGTAACGCCCGTCGTGCGCAAGCATAGGGATGCGAACAGAGACGCCCAAGCCGAGAGGCGAGGGGATCCTCTATCGAAAGGTATGGATCAGCCTTTGTGGAAACACAGAGGGTGCAACGGCAAAAATCCTACCCGCGTGCAAGACCGTGTTCGTCGGGAACCAATTGGACCTGACGAAAGTGTCGCTCGAGGTGTGTGGCAACACACATCCCAGATACATGACTGCTCACGACAGAATCCGGCTTATCGATGCAGGCAGAAAGCGAAGCAGAAATGCTTCGCTTTTCTGCTTTTAATCACATAATTTGCGCCGATGCGGTGTGATATTATCGGCCCATGCAAGCGTCAGAGGGACTCGATAACAAAGTTCGCACCCTCTTGATCACGCTCATCGGCCTCTTCCCGTTTTTCTTCATCCCGCTCTCGTGGGTCACGCTCGTGCAGGCCAAGATATTGCTCCTATCGCTTGTGCTCATGGTCGCCGGCATCATGTGGTTCATCGCGCGCTTTCGCGAAGGGGGAGTGAAATTGCCGTGGACGAGTGCACTCATCGCGGCAATTCTGGTGCCGCTCGCCTATGCCATCTCAGCTGCATGCGCTGGATTTAAAAGTGTCTCGCTGGTGGGTAGCGGCGTGGACACTGATACGCTCGCCTTTGTGTGTATCGGCTTCTCGCTCTTTGCACTCTCTGCTGCGGTCTTCTCGATGCATCCGGGCAAGGTCGTCTTGGCGCTGCGTGCGCTCTTGGGGGGCTCGCTCGTCTTGTTCGCGATGGAGCTCCTCCATTTTGCGGTGCCGACGCTCTCGCTCGGTGGTGTACTCGCGGGACAGACCGGCAATCTACTTGGTTCGTGGCATGAATTCGCCATGTTTGCGGGAGCTGTCGGATTTCTGAGCATTGCACTCCTGCAGACTGCCGTCACGGCGGGTCTGTGGCGGTATGTTGCGGTGATTGTCGGGCTGCTTGCTGGCGCATCTTTGCTCATCAGTAATTATTTTGATGTGCTCGTGCTCACCATCGCCGCACTCATACTTTTGATGGCACTGAAGTTTTATCGGGGGACGCGCGAGGGGCATCGGCAGCCGTGGGGCCACCATGTCGCTCTCGGCGTCTCGGTACTCATCGTCGCGACAGTGCTCTTCTTCGGGGTGACGCTTGCGACATTGCTACCTGCAGGTATGCGCGTCGTGCAGAGTGAGGTGCGACCGTCTCTCCAAGGCACCTTCGCTATTAGCCAGCAATCGATCATGAAGCCACTGCCGCTTCTCCTCGGTACGGGGCCGAACACCTTTGCGCGTGAATGGGGTCTGCACAAGCCAGCCGATGTAAATGGCACGGAATTTTGGAATACTGAATTCACCGGCGGCGTGGCACCGCTCGCCACCTCCTTTATCACCGCGGGCGCACTCGGCCTCATCGCGTGGCTGTTATGGATGCTTGCGTTCCTCATTGCGGCGGTGCGTCTCTGGGTGTCATCCACAGAGACGGCGGCTGCCGCCATCGCATTGCCGCTCTCAGTTGCGACACTCTATTTCTTCGCGTTCCAAGTGATTTCTGTGCCCGGTGTGCTCGTGACGTGCTGCTTGTTTATCTGCGCTGGTCTCACCATCGCACTCTTGGCGCCGACATTCGTTGCTGAGCGGCACATCGTGCTCGCTCACGGCGTGCGCCACCACCTCGTGTTTGCCACAGTGATTGTTGGTGCGCTGGTCCTCGTGGTCTCGGCGGGCGCGCTCATGCGCGTGACGATGGCGGAGGTACTCGTCAACAAAGGCATCGTGGTGTTCAACCAGTCAGGCGATATCGCGCGGGCGACGGCAGATGTGCAGCGTGCCATCAGTCTGTACCCCAACAGCGATCGTGCACACGCCTCGGCGGTGCAGCTCGGTATGGCACAGCTGGAGCAGCTCGCCGCATCGGCCAATCCCGACGACCAGGGAGCAAGAGCCCTGCTACAGGCGACGCTCGAAGAGACGATTGCGCACGGACTCGCCGCGGTGAACATCAATGGTGGGAGTTATCAGAATTGGCTCTTGCTCGCGACGCTGTACACGCAGCTCGCCGGCTCTGATGTGGACGGCGCATACGACAGCGCGCGCCTCGCTTTTGAGCAGGCGCTCAAAGAGAATCCCACGTCACCGATCACGCATGTAAATCTTGCGCGCCTTGAAATGGCCCGCCAGCATCCCGATGCAGCACTGCAATCGCTCGCGCGTGCCGTGGAGCTCAAGCCGAATTTGGCCGTGGCGCACTATCTCGCCTCGCACATCTATACGATGCAAGGGAAGTACGATGCAGCGCTCTCGAGCGCCGTCAACGCTGCAAAATATGCGCCCGAAGATGCTGAGGCCTGGTACAACCTCGGTGTCATCGCGTACGGTGCGACCACATACTCGGACGCTGCCGCGGCGCTCCAGCAGGCACTCGTGATTCAGCCGCGTTTTGCTAATGCACTATATGTCCTCGGCCTCACGCTCTATCAGGCAGGGCAACACGAGAATGCGCTCCTCGTGTTCCAGGCTCTCAAGCAGCTGGATCAGAGTGCGACCATCGTCGATCAGATTATCGGTGACATCGCTGCGGACACGCCGCTTTCGCAGGAGGTGCTCAACGGACAAGCGCCACAAGCGCATTCGGCGCAATAAAGAGTCTATGATCACGCGAACCACAGAATTTGCCCGCCTGCGTTTACGCGATGCGCTCCGCTACCTCTCGAGTGAGGTGCGCGGCCTCCAAGCAGCGGCCTCCATTTTGGCGCTTGCGGCGCTCCTCTCATCGCTCCTGGCATTAGTGCGCGATCGTCTCTTTGCACATGCCTTCGGCGCCTCGGCGACACTCGATATCTACTACGCGGGATTCCGCATACCGGATCTGATTTTCGTCGCGACCGGAGCGCTCGTCTCCGTCTATATTCTGATTCCAGAAATTACCCGGCGCTCACGTGCCGAACAAAAAGAGTACATCGACACCATCGTCGTGGGGTTCTCTCTTTTTGCGGTTGTTGTCTCGGTAATTGCAGCGGTATGCGCGCCGTACCTCCTCGCGAAACTCTTCCCGCAGCTCATGATCGGGGGGCAGAGTGAGACGCTGATCTCGCTTACGCGCGTGCTCCTGCTCCAGCCGATTTTGCTTGGCCTCTCGAATATCTTTGCCGGTGTGACGCAGGTGCGGGAGCGTTATGCGCTGTACGCTATTTCGCCGCTTCTGTACAACCTTGGCATCATTTTCGGTATTCTGGTTTTGTATCCGCAGTGGGGAATCACGGGACTTGCATGGGGCGTGGTCATCGGTGCGTTTTTTCACGCCGCGATCCAGCTTCCCTCATTGGTCAGCGACGGATTCTTCCGGCGCGTACCGCGCCTCTATGATCCGCGTGCACTTATCCATACTGCCAGTGTCTCAGTACCGCGTGCGCTTGCACTCTCAATGAATCAATTGACGTTCCTTGGGCTCACGGCGTTTGCGGGCCTCCTCGCGACGGGATCGATTGCGGTATTTATGTTTGCCTTCAATCTCGCGGCGGTGCCACTGGCCGTCATCGGCGCATCGTACTCGGTGGCAGCGTTCCCAACGCTCGCGCTCGCGCTCGCGCGTGGCGAGACGAAGGAATTCGTCCACCACGTCGCGACGGCTGCACGCTACGTGTTCTTCTGGTCACTGCCTGCATCGGCGCTCATCCTCGTCTTACGCGCGCATATCGTGCGCGTCATTCTCGGTACGGGCGCGTTCAATTGGGACGATACGCGCCTCACCGCTGCGGCCTTCGCGCTGATCGCTTTCGCGCTCGCGGCGCAGGGACTCACGCTCCTCTTGGTGCGTGGGTATTACGCGGCAGGGAAGACCTTTGTGCCACTCGTCGTTTCGGTGGCGGTCACGCTCTCGACGCTCGGCATCTGCGCACTGGGTCTCTTCGCACTGGGCGATCAAAAGTTCCTCGCGCTGGTGGAACATTTCCTGCGCGTCGACGATATTCCGGGGAGCAATGTATTGGTGCTGGCATTTGCGTACGCCGTGAGTGCCATCGTCGGCGCGCTCATCCTCGCGCTCCATTTCGAATGGCGCTTTGGCGGCCTCGTGCGCCAAATTGCTTCGGCGCTCCTCGATGGCATACTCGCCGCGGCAGCAGGCGGCCTCGCGTCGTATATTTTCCTGGGGCTTGCGAGCTCGTTTACGGTACTCTCGACGGTACTCTCGATTTTTGTACAAGGGTTTGCCGCAGGAGTCTGTGGCATCGTGGTTATCTGCTTCACCTACTGGCTGCTCGGGAGTCGCGAATTCGCGGAGTCGTACGCCTCGCTTCATGCGCGTATCTGGAGCAAGAAAACCTCACCGGAGGTCACCGTCACGACCTCGGCAGAAGGGCCGGGCACCACGACAAGCGCATAAACCTCGCCTAGGGTATAGTGTCTTTTCATGTCTCAAAACATTCGGAATTTTTCCATCATCGCGCACATCGATCACGGCAAATCGACGTTGGCAGATCGCATGCTTGAGCTGACGCATACCATCGAGAAACGCAACATGCAGGACCAGGTGCTCGATCGCATGGATCTCGAGCGCGAGCGTGGCATTACCATCAAAATGCAGCCGGTCCGTATGCACTGGAAGACCGACGGCACGGAGTACGTGATCAACCTCATCGACACGCCAGGCCACGTCGACTTTTCATACGAAGTATCGCGCGCGCTCAAGGCCGTCGAGGGCGTAGTCCTCCTCGTTGATTCCACACAAGGTATCGAGGCGCAGACGCTGTCAGTGCTTGCCGTCGCGCGTGAGCTGGGACTCGTGGTGGTACCTGCGGTTTCTAAAATAGATGCGCCCGCCGCACGCGTTGCGGATATTACGAGTGAGCTCGCGCTCCTCCTTGGGTGTCCGGAGTCGGATGTGCTACGTGTATCAGGGAAGACCGGTGAAGGCGTCACCCACATGCTCGATGAAATCGTGCGTCGCGTCCCGCCGCCCGTCTCTTCGGGCTCTTCGACGCAGGCGCTGATCTTCGATTTCGGCTACTCGGATCATCGCGGCGTCATCGTCTATACACGCGTCTTTGGAGGATCAATAAAAAAAGGCGATACACTCCGCTTCGCTGCCGCGAATGCAGATTTTATCGCGGTTGAAGTAGGGCTCATGATGCCCGATGAGACGCCTGCACCGCAGCTCGCTGAAGGAGAAATCGGCTACATTGTCACCGGCGTGAAGCGCCCGGGTATCGCGAGCGTGGGTGACACGGTGATCTCCACGCGTCAGTCGGCGCCAGAATTGCCCGGGTATCAGCAGCCGACGCCGGTCATCTGGGCGAGCGTCTATCCTGAATCCCAGGATGATTTGCCGGTCCTGCGGCAGTCGCTCGATCGTCTGCGTCTCTCGGATTCGTCGCTTTCCTATGAAGAAGAGTCCTCCGGCATTATGGGCAAGGGATTTCGTTGCGGTTTCTTAGGCATGCTGCACTTGGAGATCATCATTGAACGCTTGAAGCGAGAATTCAATCTCGAGCTTGTGGTCACTATGCCGACGACGGTGTATCGCATTACGCACAATAATGGCGAGGTCGAGGATGTGTATGCACCCGCCAAATTCCCGGATAGTGGGCAGGCCAAGCGCGTCGAAGAGATGTGGGCAGATGTGGTCGTGATGTCGCCGCCTGCATATTTGGGCGGTATCGCGCAGATTCTCTACGATCACGAAGCGGTGGTCGGCGAGAGTGAGACCTTGCCGGATGGCAAAACCGCGGTGCATGCAGAGATGCCGCTCCGAGAATTGATGCGTGGCTTTTTCGATAAGCTCAAGAGTATCTCGAGTGGCTTTGCCTCGCTCTCATACACCCTTACCGGTATGAAAGATGCCGATGTGATGCGACTCGACGTGCTCGTGGCGGAAGATCCCGTGCCTGCGTTTGCGCGCATCGTCTCCAAACGCCGCGTGAATACGGAGGCCGAAGCGATGGTGGAGAAATTGGAGAAGCTCCTGCCGCGGCAGCTTTTTGAGCTCAAGATCCAGGCGAAGGCGGATGGCAAGATAATCGCCTCACGCCGTAAATCAGCTATGCGCAAAGATGTCACCGGGTACCTCTACGGTGGCGATGTCTCTCGCAAAAACAAGCTGCTCGATAAGCAGAAGAAAGGCAAGAAGAAGATGCTCGCACGTGGCAAAGTCGACATCCCAGGCGATGTCTTTTTGAAGGTTATACGCGACTCGTAGTCTGCACGCACCGGAGGCGGGATTGTCCCGCTACTGGGTCAAGAGATTGACGAGGCCGGGGGCGAAGAACACCACCATGCTGAGAATCAGCACGAGCGCGACGGCGCTCCCCACAATGTTGAGGACCTTTTTGGTGCGTTTATGAAAGAGAAAGCTCATGGGCACATTGTAATGCTACGATAAGCGCATGGCAAATTTCCGCAGCCGCTACGATCCCGTGAGGCTGTTCCTCAAGCGAGTGGGCACCCTTGCCCTCGCGCTCTTCGTAATTCTCGCGGCAGTGGGTGTGTGGAAGGTTTATATGAAGGAGCGTGAATCCCAGACCCTTCGCGAGTATGCCGAAATAGAGCAACAGGAGCTCGAGATGCAGGCTGAGCGTCTGCGCGCTGATACCGAGAAGCTCAAGACGGACCGCGGACAGGAGGAGGCCCTCCGCGAGCAATACGACGTCGGCAAGCACGGCGAAGGACTCATTATTATTGTCGAGCCCAAGGCGCCGGAGCCTGTGCAGGCGACCTCAACCTTCTTCCAGAAAGTTAAAAAACTCTTTATTTGGTGGTAGGGGCTCGCTCGGCAGGCACATGTACCTGCCTCGCTTCGCTATTGGTTGCCGTGGTAGATTAATGCCGTACGCGGGATTGGTTTAGTGGTAAAACATGTGCTTCCCAAGCATAGGTCGAGGGTTCGATTCCCTCATCCCGCACCAACAGATCAGAGTATGTATACCGACCATGTCGCACGCGTACGGAGCCTGCAGGCGCAGCTTGAGGCGAATCGAGCGCGCAATCTACCGATCCGCATACAACGCTCGGCTACCAACAGCACGCGAGAGCAGGGTGATGTGGGAGAAGAAATTCTCAAGCTTGATTTCACCGCTTTTACGCAGGTGCTCTATATCGACACCGAGCGCAATTACGTGGATGTCGAACCCGGCGTGAGCATGGACGTGCTTCTTGATGCAACACTCGCTCTCCAGCGCATGCCGGAAGTGGTGCCCGAGTTTCCCGGGATTACGGCGGGTGGTGCCGCGCAGGGCGGCGCACTTGAGAGCTCTTCATTTAGATACGGACAGTTTAATGATCGCGTGCTCGAATACGAGCTCCTACTTGCTGACGGCACCATCGTCATTGCTCGTCCCGATAATGAGTATGCGGATCTGTATTGGGGTGTTGCGACTTCCTATGGATCACTCGCGCTCATCACGAGAATGCGCCTCCGTCTCATTGAGGCGAAGCCCTATGTACGCATCCAAGTGCAGGTGCATGCGTCGGGCGGGCAGGCAGCGAGTGAACTATTCGCGAAGGCAGAAACAGGCCATGCTGATTTTCTTGAAGGTATCATCTATGGGCCACATGAGGCCGTTACGATCACGGGCACGTTCGTCGAAGAGCCGCAGGCGATAGTCGCACGCTTCCTGAGAAACATCGATCCCTGGTACTATCGCTTCATTCGTGTGCGTGCAATGGCATCGTCCGCGACCGCGGTGATACCGATTCGAGATTATCTATTTCGGTATGACAAAGGAGCGTTTTGGATGGGGGAGTACCTGTTTCCCATATTTCATCTGCGCAGCAATGCACTAACAAGATTTTTTTTCGCACCATTTTTACGTACGCGCAAACTCTACGATGGCCTCCATGCGCTCAATCTTCGCAAGGAGTTTGTGATACAAGATTTTTACGTGTCACGAGCACATGTGCCTGATGTTCTCGCGCTCAACGCGCAGGAGCTTGGTATTTATCCCGTCTGGTTGTGCCCGATACGCTCCACACCAGCTCCTCAAAAGCTCTCATCGCATTATCGACCAGAAGAGACCATGCTGCTCAACATCGGGATCTACGGGAAGCCACGCGCCATCCATGCGATCGACGCGACAC
This sequence comes from uncultured Candidatus Saccharibacteria bacterium, assembly GCA_964545165.1. GTDB lineage: Bacteria > Patescibacteriota > Minisyncoccia > Phycocordibacterales > UBA2100 > UBA10103. Next base: position 39,324 of record CAZJEQ010000005.1, on the reverse strand, counting down.
GAAAGCTCGAGTCGCTTATTGCATCGACCCACGAGCGGAAAATGCTTTATGCCCAAACCTACTGGGGCAGTACGCAGTTTTGGGAATTGTATGACCATGTGTGGTATCAGACGCTGCGCGAGAAATACGCAGCCAGGTTATTACCTGATCTGTGGACGAAGGTGCATAGCTCGGCTCATATTGAAAAGCCGCGAATAGCGCGTGGTGTAACGCAGCTGCTGCTTGAAAGTCTTCGCGGTAAGAACGTGCACTGGAAGTAGCACGTCTCTAGAGATACTTCTTTCCGTAGGCACGCATCGCGTCGATGACGGGTGCAAGCGCGGCACCTTTCGGCGTGACCGCATACTGGAGCGCTTTGCGCTTGATGAGGCCGGCGTCTTCGAGGCGGCGGAGTGTTTTGGTGAGCGTGCGGGTCGACATGCCGAGGGACTCATCGAGCTCACCGAAACGGCGTGGATTGCCAATGAGGTCGCGCAGGACAAGCAGCGAGCAGGGGTCGCCAATGACATCCGCTGCCTTGGCAATAGGGCAGGAGCGGCACAATTCTTTGCGTTGCTGTGCGGTGCGTAGCATTACAACACGTTATCATACTGATTGTTACTTTACAAAGTAAAGTGAAGCAGTACCATGAACGCATTATTTTCTCACCCCATGAAATATGTCTGATCTTTTTAAAGTAAAAATTATTCTTGGCTCCACGCGCGAGGGTCGCTTTAGCGAAAAGCCCGGTGCCTGGCTCCTCGCTGAGCTTCAGAAGCGCACCGATGTGGAGGCAGAGCTCCTCGATTTGCGCGAGTACACACTACCGCTGTTCGACGAAGTCGAGACGCCGAGCTACAAGACAAAGCCGTACACCGACCCTGCCGTCGTCGCCTGGACGGCCAAGATCAAAGATGGCGATGCCTTTATCGTGATCGCACCCGAATACAATCACGGCTACCCAGCTGTTTTGAAAAATGCCTTCGACTACGTGTATCAGGAGTGGAACAACAAGCCGATTGCCTATGTGAGCTACGGTAGCGCGATGGGTGCGCGCTCGGTGGAGCAGCTCCGTGAGGTCGCGATCGAGCTCCAGATGGCACCGATTAGAAACGCCATTCATATGCCGTATGACGTCGTGATGGCTATCGGCCAGGGCACTCCCGAGAGCGAGGTGTTTGCCCCGTACGCGGAGCGCGCGACCGGCCTGGTCGACCAGCTCCTCTGGTGGGGAAAGGCGCTCAAAGTAGCGCGCGAGGCGAAATGATATAATCCACGTACTTATTTAACGAACCATTTATGGCTGCACACACTGTCACTATTTATTCGACGCCGACCTGTCACTTCTGCCATGCGGCAAAGGACTTCTTCACCGACAATCACGTGACCTATACGGAGCACAATGTCGGGACTGATCTCGCCAAGCGCCAGGAAATGATCCAGAAGAGCGGTCAGATGGGCGTCCCGGTCATCACCGTCGACAACGAGCTCATCGTCGGCTTCGACGAGGAAAAGCTCAAGCAGCTCCTCGATCTCTAATCGTTGGAAATAATCCTCACGGGCGCGTATGCTGTGCGTACGCGCCCTTTGCGGTGCCCTCATAGCTCAATGGATAGAGCAGTCCCGTCCTAAGGGAACGATGTGAGTTCGATTCTTGCTGAGGGCAATGATTTGAGTGGTAAAATGATCTGAATGGAACCCGATCTGCGAGAGATTCATCGCTTGGTCAAGGAAAACAACCAGATGCTGCACTCGATGCAGCGCCGCGCCTTTTGGGGCGGGCTCTTCAGGCTCGCGCTCTACTTGCTCGCGCTCGGTGTGCCGATCTGGCTGTACTTCGTGTATCTCTCGCCGATCGTAAAGTCGATGGAATCGACGATCTCCAGCGCGACCGGCAAGAAAGTGGAGCTCGAAGGGCAGCTTGGTGAGTGGATGGCAGCCTTTGAGCAGTTTCGTCAGCGCTTCAGCAACGGAACTTCAACGACCGCACAATAGGTGTTATATTGTCGACGTTCGCCTGGGTACATTCGTGTCTAGGCGGCACTCGGGTAAAATGTGAAGGCGAGCCTTCCCATTTTCCCTCACTTGCCTGGGTAGCTCAGTTAGTAGAGCATTCCCCTGAAGAGGGAAGGGTCATCAGTGCAAATCTGATCCCAGGCACCAGTAGTTAGAAACCGAGCGAGAAGGTCATCGGCTGATTCGCCGGTGTGAGCCACTTCGAAGTATCTATCTTGATCTCGTGTGAGCGTCCGAGCTCCTTGTATTTGAGAAAGCCTTTTTGCAGTGCGTGCTCGTAGACGCGCTTGGTGATCTCCACGTCTTTAAGGCAGTACTGGCGCACCTTGTCGATTTCGCCGGCACGCCACCACTGGAGCGATTGCGAGCCGCTGCCGCTTTTGCGCACCCCGAGCGTACCATCGGCAACCGCATCGAGACGCAGCGAGCGGCCGAGGGTATTTTTAATCTCAACGAGCAGATCAAGGCTCTTTATTTTGGTCAGATCACCTGGGTAGTATTTGTTGAGGAGGGGAATATCAAAGTGATTGGAGTTGTAGCCGATGAGCATATCGGTGCGCTCCAGAATCGGCCAGAGCTTGGGCAGTTCGCTCTCGAGATAGCTCGAGTACTCATCCGTTTCCGAATCGTGAATACAGGCAATCGCGATGTTGAGATCCTGCATGCCATTGCCTTCGGAGAGCCAATTTGCCGTTTCAATATCAAACGTCACGATGCGCATCGTGACGAGTATATCACGCACGTATTTTTACCTCTTGTTAGCCGAGTGAGGAGAAAAGGTGCTCTGAAATCCGATCTGCAGGCAACGTCATTTCCTGTCCCGAGGAGAGATTTTTTATAGTGTAGCGGCCACTGTCGCGCTCCTGCGCACCCACGGCGATGACAAACGGCACTTTCATTTTGTCGGCCTGGCGAATCTGGTCGCCGATTTTCTTGCCCGAGAAATTCACCGCCACTGTCACGTCTTCTCGGCGCAAATCCTGTGCGAGGCGCATGGCGTGGCTCGTGGCGCTTTCTTCGACAATGCAGATCATGAGCTCCGTCGCCGGCGCGTATTCCGGCATGAGATTGTGGCTCTCGAGAAAATCGCGTGCCGTCACGTCGCCCATCGCAAAGCCGACCGCGGGGATTTTCTCGCCACCAAAGAGTCCGAGGAGATTGTCGTAGCGACCGCCGCCAAACATCGAGCGTCGATTCTCTGGCGTCGTGTCGAAGACCTCAAAGACCATGCCGGTGTAGTAATCAAAACCACGGGTGATCTTGGTGTCCACAACCATGTTGCGCACGCCGAGCTGCTCGAGGATGATGCGCAGCTCTTCGAGATACGCCGATGAGGTCACGGTGTCGATTTTATCGATGAGGGTCGCGGCGATGTCGTTGCCGACGAGGCCCTCGAGTTGCTCTTTGAAATTATCGAGCTTATCGCGTCGATCAAGCAAGCGCATAACCTCTGCGCGGCTCTCTGCGGCGACACCTGCCTCATCAAACAGCGAATCGAGGATGCGACGATCAGAGACGCGGATTTCAAAGTCACGCTCCTCAGCGCCCAGTGCGCGCATAATCGCGTGTGCCATCGAGATCACCTCGGCATCTGCTTCGACGCCCGGTGCGCCCACGATGTCGGCATTGAGCTGCCAGAATTCGCGCACGCGGCCACGCTGTGGGCGCTCGTAGCGGAAGAAATTCTGAATCGAGTACCAGCGAGCAGGCATCGGGATCTCGCGTGCCTTGCCAGCGATAAGGCGTGCAAAAGTCGGTGTCATTTCAGGGCGCAGCGTCACTTCGCGCTCTCCTCGATCGGTAAAGGTGTAGGTCTGGTCGTTGACGATCTCCTCGGACGACTTCGCACGATACATCTCTGCGGGCTCTAAGACGGAGGCATTGTATTCCTCGTAGCCGTAGAGTTCGCACACACGCTCCATGTGCTCAAACATGTAGCGCTGAATGAATTGATCTTCTGGATAGAAGTCGCGGACACCCTTGTATGGCTCGGTGGAGATTTTCTGACCCTTGGACATGGCAGTATTATGCTATACTCGCGACGCGATGGAAAGCACAGATTTCGATATCAAAGAATCCTTGCAAAAAGGTGTCGGCAAGGGACTCTTCGCGAAGACCGCTATCAAAAAGGGGGCGTTTATTTTGGAATACACCGGCGTGCCGCTCACCGCAGAAGAAGCTGATGATCACCCGGGCCGCTATCTATTTGAACTCGACGAGAAAGTCACCCTCAATGGTGATACCGACGACAATACGGCCAAGTACATCAATCACTCGTGCGACCCGAGTGTCGAGGCGGAAATTGACGAGGAAGACGATGGCTCAAAGCACATAAATATCTACGCGGTCCGCGACATACAGGCGGGGGAGGAGCTCTACATTGATTACGACGAGGAGTACTTCGACGAATTCATTCGCCCGATCGGTTGCCAGTGCGGATCAGCCAATTGCCAATCCAAAAAGAAGCCGAAGAAGGCTTAGGCGCTACCTATCAGGATACCTGCGGCGAGCACGAGTGCTCCGCCAAAGACGACCTGTGCCACCGAGAGCCAGAAGCTTAGGCGGAAGTAGTGATAGCGGATGTAGCCGATCGAGAGTAATTCGACCGCGACGATCGCGTATGCAAGGTAGAGCGCGACCTGCATATCCGCAATGAGAAACGGGAGGCTATGCAAAATACCGCCGAAGAACGTCGCGACGCCGACGATTGCACCACGCACAAATGGGTGCCCGCGACCCGTATGCTCGCCGGTGTCAGAGAGGCCTTCTGCAAATGCCATGGAGATGCCAGCGCCGATGGATGCGGCGGCACCTACGAGGAAGACGACGTGCGGATTGCCGCTGGCATATGCTGCTGCGAAGATGGGTGCAAGCGTGGAGACTGAGCCGTCGATAAGGCCGATCAGTGCTGGCTGCACCACCTGGAGAAGAAATTTGTGGTCGATGGGGTCTTCATTGCGTCTGAACATACCGAGATGATACACTATCTCTCATGAAAATGGGAGGGAAAATATGGCTCATTCTTGCGGCGGCAATCTTTGCCATCGCCATGTTCGGTGCCATGTATATGGCTGCCAAGCCGAGCAATCTGCTTCCGCTCGCACAGTGCCTCAAGGATAAAGGCGCCACTTTCTATGGCGCGTTCTGGTGCCCGCACTGCCAGGCGACCAAGCGCATGTTCGGGAGTGCCGTCTCAGCGTTGCCGTATGTGGAATGTTCGACCCCAGACGGAAAGGGTCAGCTGCAGGTATGCATCGACAAACAAATCACGAACTACCCGACCTGGATCTTTGCGGATGGCTCGCGCCTCACGGGTGAGTTGACCGCCGCACAGCTTGCCACGGCAAGCGGGTGCCCACTCACGCAATAAGCTATGACGCTTGCGGCTGCCAACACGCTCGTGGGTCTTGGCACGCTCGCGCTCCAGCTCATCACAGTCGGCCTCTTCTTTGCATTTTTCCTGCGTCGTCGCTTCGCGGGCGGTGAGGAATGTGCTCGTGCCATACAGTCGTATGGCATTGCCATAGGACTCGTACTCGCTATCGTAGGAAGTGCACTGACCGTCTATTACTCGGCGATACTCGGTATTGATCCCTGCCCGCTCTGCTGGTGGCAGCGGGCGATGCTCTACCCGCAGGTAGTCATCTTCGCCGTCGCCTTGATCAAGCGCGAGCGCACGGTCGCATGCTATTCGATCGCGCTCTCTGTCATCGGATTCGTCATCGCCATATACCAGCACCTCCTCCAGGTCTTGCCGGGTTCAGGATTGCCGTGCCCCGCTACCGGCACGGTGTCGTGCGCTCAGCGATTCCTCTTTGAATTCAACTACATCACGTATCCGCTCGCTGCCGCCACGCTATTCGCGGCGCTTATTGCGCTGATGCTGTACGTCCGCCGCAAGTAATACGCTCACTCAGAGCACGGGCTCCATATTTCGGTGCTTAAGAAAGCGACCTTCAATCGCGAAGCGATCATAGCCGTGACAGAAGATGGCGAGCCCGAGACCGTAGAGTGAGATGTGCACCCACCACGGCTCCGGGAAATAGAGGTGTGCGAGCGTGAGCCAGACAAGCAAGAAGAGTGCCGTCCAGCGGATCTCGATGCCGAGTACCAACATCAGTCCCGCGAGAAATTCGATAATAAATGCACCGAGTACCGTAAAGAGTGGATCGAACGGGAAGATTGTTTCGAGATGATAGTGCGAGATCAGATCGAGCGCGAGATTTGAATGCAGGAATTTTGCATAGAACGCAGCAAACATGATACTTGCACCGAGTCCTACTCTAAGGAGCGGAAAGGCATAGGGTGCAAAATGTTCGAGCTGTTTCCTGATATGCCACCCGAGGTGAAAGCGGTGATCTATCGTCCACAGTCCACCGCCGACAATAATGAGGAACAGGTACCCAGCCGCGTGTTGGAGGTAGGTCAGCGCGTAGAAGCCCAAAGCAGTCGTCGCATAGAGATAGATGCCGAGCGCGAACGCACTCAAGAGACGCGTTTGGAATCCGATCACGATGCCCGCACCGATCGCGATCATGAGCACCTGCATCATTGGCGCGGCGATGCCGAATATCGCGTTCAGCGGCACCTCCGGCCCGTAAAGAATTGCGTTGACACCAAAGCCGACGAGGGTCGCACCGATCGTGATGCGCACGAGCGGGTGCGCAAAACGTTTGAGGAGAGCGAAGAAGGGCACCGTCCACGCTTCGATGCGGCGGAAGGTCGACGCGAAAAAGACGGTGAGCGTGAGAATGATCGCGACAAATCCCCAAAAGTAGAAATGGCCTTCGTTGCCGAAATACGCAAGTACGGGATTCGGTGAAGGTGTGTGTACCGCCTGATCGATCGTCTCTTGCGTGAGCAGGTAGACCTCGTGTGCCGAGGCGAGTGTCGGCAGTGCCAAGAGTGAGAGTGCAAGCGTGAGGAAGCGTTTATACATGGTGAATCATGTGCGCACGAATGTCTTCTATTGTACCGCCTGTTTTCTTGCTGGGATTGAGGACGCCGAGCGGATCGAAGATATGTTTGACCTCGGCAAAGAGCTGGCACATCGTATCGCCATACATAATAGGGAGATAGGGAGTGCGGATGATGCCGTCGTTGTGCTCGCCCGTAATTGAGCCCTTGTATTTCGCGACCAACGCGTACACCTTTGGCACGAGCTCAAGAATCTCCTCGCGCGCCTTCGGATCGGTCATATTCTCGAGTGGAATGATGTGGAAATTTCCGTCGCCGATGTGTCCGGCAATGGTATAGATGAAACGATGGTGGGCGAGGAGCGCGTCCAGCTCAGGGAGGAAGTGCGGATAATCATCGGGATGCACCACGAGATCGTCGATAAACGGTGCAGCGTAGAGACCTTTGAGATTTTTTCTCAAGAGCGCGAAACTTTCGCGACGAATAGTCCAGTATTTCGCAGCCTGTGTCTCAGATCGTGCGATCTTTGTACGCACATGGAGATCGCTGAGCGCCGCTTGCGCATGGCGCGCTTTTTCCAATGCCTCCTCTTGTGTGTCTTCCGCGAATTCCGCCATAAGCACGAGCTTCGGGACGCCACCGGTCAAGACGAGCCATGCTTCCGGCAGAAACGCGAAGGCGAGCTTCACCATTTGTACAAAACCGAAATGCCGCACGATTTGTGGCGCGAAGCGCACGGCGAGCTTAAAGGTCTGATCATCGTACGATTCAAATGATTCTGGCTCCAGCTTGAGGACCCGATGCACAATGGTCGGTAAAATCGTGAGATCTGAAAGGAAGACCACGAGCATCGCGCGATGCTCTTTTAATTTCTCCAGGCCGACCGTGGCACTCGTGACGATGGCGAGCGTGCCCTGCGAGCCGACGATGAGCTTGCCGAGATCGAAGACCTTGTTCTCGCGATCGATCACATCCCACAGCGCGTAGCCGGCAGAATTTTTCGTGACACTCGGTTTTGCGGCTTGTATCTCTGCTTCATGGGCGTCGATGAGGCGGTGAATGCCGGCATAAATCTGTCCTTCGAGCGTCTGTTCACGCTGTTTGTCTGCCAGTTCTTCGGGATTGAGTGGTCGAATGTGCGCCGTGGAGCCATCGGAGAGGATCACCTCCATCTCGCGTACATACTTATCGGTCTTCCCGTAGCGGAGCGTCAATTCGCCGCCAGAATTATTCGCCACGATGCCGCCAAATGCACACAGCTCGCGAGACGCGGGGTACGAGGGGAATATCTTGCCTGTTTGCTTAAGTGTTTCTTTTTCGAGATCACGATAATAGATGCCGGGCTCGGCAGTGACCGCATCATCCTCCATCTTGAGAATGCGATTCATGTATTTCGTAAAGACGAGTGAGATGGAATCGGTGAGTGGCCCGCCGGTCATATCGGTGCCGGCAGATCGTGGTGCGATGGAGGTGTTTTCTCCGCGACCGCGCGCTTCGTGTGCGAGCTTTACCACGGCCACGACGTCATCGGTGTCCTTGGGGAAGACGACCACCTCGGGCGTCTTCTCGAAAATGCTTGTGTCGCGGCTGTATTTCTTGAGGGTGTCCGCGTCGGTCAATACGTCGCCTTTGACGACGCGTGCGAGGCGCTCGGCGAGTGTGCTCATGGCCATAAGTATAGCGGCTGTACGCAGCGCTATTCGGGCCTTTGAGACGATTTGGGGGAGAGAAACAGGCCGTAGACAAAGGAGAAACGAGTGGTATAATTGTACATATGACAGTCACAAGGAAAAACGGCGCGGCCGTCATCCTCGGACTCGTTCTCCTGTGCTCTCCTGCAGCCGTTTTCGCGAGCGATGCGGGCGCACCAGTAGCAGATGCTCCCGTCGCCATCGGCGGTACCGTGTTTTCCGGCTACATCACCGATGCCAACACGCACGTGCGCCTCAATGTGGCCGTGGGCAACGATGTTGCGAATATTGGCGGAGAGGTGCGTACCTATGTAAATTTTGGCGGCACTGATTACCAAATTGGAGTTGCGCATATCATTCTTGCTGGAGAGATCGGCACGAAATTTAATGTCCCCGATATCGCGATCGCCGATATTCTCACCGCCATCAGCCAACCAAGCTTTCCCGATGGTGCGTCGTTTATCTTCAAGAAACGCGTCTTTGAATTCGGCGGTACACCGCTTTCGATGGTGGCACTCGGTACACTCAATACGGTCGTGCTTGCCTCGCATCCAGCGCCATCGATTGACAGTGTCTTTGTCGGCGGGACTGGCACAGATGCGCATGCCTATACCTTCGGTACCGATTCACCGAGCTTTGATTTCGCGCTCTCAGGCGACGATTACTTGAGCACGCTCAGCTGTGTGCTCGATGGCAAACCTGCAGAAGACTGTATCAGCTATGCGTATGCGACCTCGACGCTTGCCGACGGCCAGCACAATCTCGTCGTGACCGCGACAGACCTCTTCAATCAATCGCGCACCGACACCGTAACCTTCTGTATCAATACTTGCGCAGATGTCATTGCGCCGACCATCAGTGTCGTCGCGGATGTTTTCGCGACATCAACAAGCGCTGGGGGCATGACGGTGACATACACGACGCCGACCGCGACCGACAACGTCGATCCGCTCGTGACGGTTTCTTGCTCACCGTTATCGGGTACGAATTTTGCTATCGGCAATACGACGGTCACGTGTAATGCTCAGGACGCCGCACTCAACGCCACCAGCACATCGTTTGTCGTGCATGTGACCTTGAATGCTCCTGCTCCCGCGCCAAGCGCACCGGTAAGCAATGGCCCGCCGGTGCAGAATTTTTCCGCGCCCGTGATCGCGCCCGTCATGACGAGCGTGAGCGTACCAGCTCCAGCACCGGTCGTGCCTCCAGTCGAACCAGTCGAGTCGAGCATTCCCGAGACCGTTGTTCCGATTCAGCCTGTTGTGCGCGAACAACCGACACCGGTGAAAGCGTCGGTGCCCAAATCGGCCACTCCTGAGACATCAATCGCGCCGATCGCAGAAGCACCGGTACTGCAGCCGGCACCAGAGACGCAATCAGCAAGTGCTGCTGAGTCGGTGACCTCTAACTATCTGTGGATTTTGGCAGGGCTCTTCGCACTCGCGATAGCCGGCATATTTGTCTGGAATACGTATTGGACCGCTACCAAGTAGTCGCATTATGCGCTGCACGCTGCGAGGACTTCATCCAACACCACGGCAGTCTCTTCTGGGCCTGAAACCGGTCGCGTGACAACCCCGGTGGGGATTACGACGGCGTCGTTGCCGCCCTCATAAAACGCGTCGCCCACGTAGAGCATGTCGCTCGTCGGGATGCCGAGCTTTTTGCTAAACCATTCGACGCCATAGGCCTTGGTGATGCCCTTGTGCGTGATATCCATGGTCGTTTTCCCACCAATCAGGACTTCGAAATTCGGGAGTCGTTTGTCGAGTGCGGCTTTGAGCATTTTGCGTTTGGTCTTGTCGGGATCCCATGCGAGCTTGTCTGCCTCCGGTGCTGAGAGGCCGAGTGCTGCGTACGCGATCTCGACATCGCGGTCGATGATCATGGGCGCATGGCGCGGATCAAGCTCGAGCTGCACCTCGGCGACGCTCTCGGTGATGGCTGCTTTGATCGCAGCGCGCTCTTCCTCGGTGAGGACGGAGTCGTACGCTTTTTTCCAGGCGCCGTGTTCGTGCATGAAGCACTGTGCGGAACTATTCGGGAAAATATAAAACTCATCAATCCGCGCCGAGACGGCCATTTTGTGAAGAAAATCCGCTTCGATGCGCGGAAAGCCAGCGGCGGAGAGGATGGCGACCGGCATATGATCGAGCAATCGAAGAAGGCGGGCGATCATCTCATCGCTCGGCGGCTGGAAGCTCTCCGCGAGCGTGTCATCGAGATCGAATATGGCGGCACGCGGGCACTGCATGGAGGAAAGGGTAGCACAGTGCGTGATAAAATTGCACCAACGTGGCTAACCGCATACTCATGTTCGGATGGGAGTTTCCGCCCTTTCATTCTGGCGGCCTCGGGGTAGCCTGTCAGGGACTCTCTCGTGGTCTCGCCGAGCGCGGCGCTGAGATCATCTTTGTGATGCCCAAGAAAGTTGCGCTCGCGACGCCGTACGCGCGTATGATTTTTGCCGGTGTGGAGGGCGTCGAGACGATTGTATTTAATTCGGCGCTCTCGCCCTACCTCTCGAGTAAGGCGTATGTGCGAGCGCGCGAAGGCTATCAAGTGTATGGCCCGAATTTGATGGCAGAGGTGGATCGCTATCGTGCGGCCGGTGCTCAGATCGCACGCGACGAGCAGTTTGATGTGATCTATGCACACGACTGGCTCTCCTTTGGTGCAGGGCTCGAGGCCAAGCGGGTGAGTGGGAAGCCGCTCATTGTGCACGTGCACGCGACAGAATTCGATCGTGCGGGCGGCACGCAGAATGCCAATCCACACGTCTATATGATTGAGAAAAAAGGCATGGAAGAAGCTGATTGCGTGATTGCGGTGTCCGAAATGACCAAGCAGTTGATTATTGAAAAATACGGCATCCCCGAGCATCGCATCCGCGTCGTGCACAATGGTGTCGATGAGTCCATCGTGCCCTTCGGTGCTGATTCTCGCCGCATGCGCAATTTGAAAGACGCCGGATACAAAATCGTGCTGTTTCTCGGGCGACTTACCTTGCAAAAAGGCCCTGATTACTTTCTCCGCGCTGCACAGCGTGTCCTCGAGAAAAATCCCAAAGTGCTCTTCGTTGTCTCTGGCTCGGGCGACATGGAAGGAGAGATGATGGAGATGTCGGCAGAATTAGGGATTTCGAGCAATGTCATATTTACGGGGTTTCTCACGGGCGCAGATCGGCACGATATGTATACGGCAGCGGATCTCTTCGTGATGCCGTCGGTCTCGGAGCCGTTTGGCATCACACCACTCGAGAGTATGAAGCTTGGTACGCCGGTCATTATGTCCAAGCAATCCGGCGTCTCCGAAGTGGTCAAGCACGCGCTCAAGGTCGACTTCTGGGACGTCGACGAGATGGCCAACAAGATATACGGCGTCGTCGGCAATCCGGCGCTCGGTGAGACGATACGCGGCTACGCACGCGCCGAAGCCGACAAGCTCACCTGGGCCGATGCCGCGCACAAAGTCGACGATATCGTGCACGAAGTGCTCGCGTAGGGTGATAAAATACAGAGACTTCTTACGCCATGAAATCGGTGTGTTTTTATTTTCAAGTACATCAGCCTTACCGGGTAAAGAGGTATCGCGTATTCGACATAGGCACCGACGCAGAATATTTCAACGACCGCTCCGAGAGTGATCTCAACAACCGCCGCATTCTCGAAAAGGTGGCACGCAAATCCTACCTGCCAGCGACCCGACTGCTCCTTGATCTGCTCGCGCGGCATCCCGAGATGAAAGTCTCGTTCTCATTCTCGGGTATCGCACTCGAGCAGCTGGAGCGCTACGCGCCCGAGGCAATTGAGCTCTTCAAGCGCCTCGTCGACACGGGGCGCGTCGAGATTCTCGGTGAGACCTACTACCACTCGCTCTCATTTTTCTACTCACCAACGGAATTCGATCAGCAGGTCTCGAAGCATCGCGATATTATTCGCCGCCTCTTCGGGGTGCGCCCGCATGTCTTTCGCAATACCGAGCTCTCGTATCGAAATGATCTCGCACAGTGGGCTGATCGACAGGGCTATCTCGGCATCCTCGCCGAAGGGTGGGACCCGGTACTCGGCTGGCGCTCGCCCAATTACGTATATCGGCCGACCGGCACGCAGCACACGAAGCTGCTCCTCAAAAATTATCGACTCTCGGACGATGTGGCATTCCGCTTTTCCTCGCGAGATTGGGCCGAGTGGCCGCTCACGCCGGAGAAATATGGTGGCTGGCTCAAAGATGCTGAGGGTGACACGGTGAATCTTTTTATGGATTACGAGACCTTTGGTGAGCACCAGTGGGAAGACACCGGCATCTTTTCGTTCCTCGATCAATTGCCGCACGAGCTCGCCAAACATGGCGGCATGGATTTCAAGACGCCATCGGAGGTTGTGCAGAGCTACGAGGCCAAGGATGAGATTGATATGCCGCACATCGTCACCTGGGCTGATACCGATCGCGACCTCACGGCGTGGGTGGGAAACCCCATGCAGAAGGCGGCGATTGAAGCGCTCTATGGATTGGAAGAAAAGATTATGCGCGTCAACGATGGGCGGCTCATGGAGGATTGGCGTAAGCTCCAGACCTCGGACCACTTCTACTATATGTGCACCAAATGGTTTGCAGATGGCGATGTGCACGCCTACTTCTCGCCCTACGAGAGTCCGTACGACGCGTACATCTCGTACATGAACGCCCTCTCGGACCTGCGCCTGCGCCTCGAGAAACGCTCTTAAATTATGCGCTCGATCATCTTGTCGAATGGAGAGTTGTGTGTCGCGCTGGACGATAAGGCGCTGGTGCGTGATATCTACTACCCGCATGTCGGGCTCGAAGATCATGTGCGCGGGCACTATGTGCACCGCGTCGGTGTCTGGATCGATGGGGTCATGAGCTGGCTCAACGAAGATGCCAAATGGCAGATCGTTGTCGGCTGCGAAGATGCGGCGCTCGCAAGCAAGATCACGGCGTCGAATACTGATCTCGGTATCGAGCTCAGCTTTACCGACGTCGTCTACAACGAGAAGCCCGTTTTGGTGCGTCGTGTGTCCATCACCAACAAGCGCGCGCAGAATCGCGTCATCAAGCTGTATTTCGCGCATCAATTCGAGATCTACAAATCCCACGGCTCGGACACGGCGTATTTCGACCCCGAGTCGCATGCACTCATGCATTACAAGGGGCACCGCGTCTTTCTCATCGGTGCGCGGCTCGACAACACACCGTTTGATGATTATGCGACGGGGCGCGCGAATTTTCAGGGCAAGGAGGGCTCGCATCGCGATGCCGACGATGGCATGCTCAGTAAGAATCCCATTGAGCACGGACCGGCGGATTCAGTGCTCGGGCTCTATGGTAATTACGCACCGAATCAATCACGCGTCGCGTACTACTGGCTCTGTGCCGGAAGCTCCATCGCCGAGGCCAAAGCGCTCAATGACTACGTCGTCAAAAAGTCGCCGGAACATTTGATCAAAACGACGCGCAGCTACTGGAATGCATGGGTGAATGCGACAGACCGCGATTTCACGGGCCTCACGCCTGCGCAGATCGCACTCTTCAAAAAGAGCCTGCTCTATGTGAAAGCAGCGGTGGATCACGGCGGCGGCATCATCGCGTCGCTCGATAGCGACATGCTCCAGTATGGCCTCGACACCTACAGCTATGTCTGGCCGCGCGATGGCGCGTACTGTGTGCTCGCACTCGATCGCGCAGGAGATCGCGATGCTGCGGAACGTTTCTTTGAGTTCTGTCGCGACACCATCACGAGCGAGGGCTACTTTATGCACAAATACCTGCCGGATCAGTCGCTCGGCTCGTCCTGGCATCCCTGGATCAAGGATGGCAAGCCCCAACTCCCGATCCAGGAAGACGAGACGGCGCTCGTTGTGTGGGCCTTTTACCGCCACTACCAGCTCAATCGCAATGTCGAATTTCTCGAAGCGATGTTTAATCCACTGATCGAGAAGGCAGCGAATTTTCTCGTACGCTATCGCGTTGCAGCGACAGGGCTGCCGGAGGCGTCGTACGACCTGTGGGAGCGTAAGCGCGGCTCTTCGACCTTTACGAGTGCCAGTGTCTTCGGCGCGCTCGTCGCTGCGGCGGCGCTCTCCAAAATCCTCGGCAAGGACGAGCATGCCGCGAAATACACCGAGGCCTCAGAATCTATTCGTGCCGCGATCATGGAACATCTCTGGGATGAGAAAGCTGGTGCCTTCCTCAACATGGTCAATACCGATGCGGCGGATGATCGTACGATTGATATTTCGAGCGTGTACGGCGTGTTTTCGTTTGACGTCCTCGCGGCAGAAGATCCAAAAATCGCACGGGCGATGGAGGGAAGCGTGCGTGCGCTGTCGCACGGCATACAGTCCGGCGGCCTCGCGCGCTTCCAGAATGATGATTACTACCGCATCACCGAGAGTGCGCCGGGTAATCCGTGGGTCATCACGACACTCTGGTACGCGGAATACCTCATCGACACCGCCGAGCACGAGCACGACCTTGATCGGGTCCGCGACATTTTCACCTGGGTGGAAAAACATGCCCAGCCCTCGGGAGCCCTTTCTGAGCAGCTCGATCCGCGGACAGGCGAGCAGGTGGGTGCGACCCCGCTTACTTGGGCACATGCCGCGTACGTCTTGACTGTGTTCAAGTATTTGGACAAAGTGCGCGCCCTGTCCCGGTAGTGCTACAATCCAATTTACCAACAGTATGGCAATGCGAGATGCAATCGGGCGATTTCAAGAACAATTCGCGTGGCAGCCCACCATCGAACATCCAGAAGCGTTGCGGTCCTACCAATTCGTGATCGTCTGCGGTATGGGCGGGTCCCATATGGGTGGCACGATTGTGCGTGATTATGGGAATCACCCCGAAATCATCATTCATCGCGATTACGGACTGCCGAAGCTCCCGCAGAGCATGTACGACAATGCACTCGTGATCTTGAGCTCTCATTCGGGCAACACCGAAGAAGTGCTCGATAGCGGCCGCGAGGCACTCGCGCGCGCGCTCCCCGTCGCAGTGGTGACGACCGGCGGCAAGCTCGCCGACTTCGCTCGCGAGCACGCGGTGCCGCACGTCATTTTCCCGCACCTCGATCTTCAGCCCCGTGTCGCGACGGCCCTCTCCATGCTCTCGATCGCCGCGCTCTTGCGCGATGAGCAGCTCATTGCGGATATTCGTGCGGCGGGCACTGCCATCGATGCGCTCGCGCTCGAAGCAGAAGGTAAGCGTCTCGCTGAGCGCCTCTACGGCAAAGTCCCGGTGATCTACGGCTCCGCAGCGAATACCATCGTGACGATGATGTGGAAGATCAAGATCAACGAGACCGGTAAAGCGCCTGCCTTCTATAATGTTTTCCCTGAGATGAATCACAACGAGCTCTGCGGCTTCGACATCGTTGATGCGACCCGTGCCAATTCCGCCAATATGCATGTGATCATGCTCCACGATGCGAGCGACCATCCGCGCATTCAAAAGCGTATGCAGGCCGCATCCGAGGTATTTGAGGAGAAGGGCATGCCCGTCGAGCACGTGCAGCTCGAAGGTGCGGGCCTCCAGAAGGCGCTCCGAGCCGTCACGATTGCTGACTGGTTGGCGCTCTCGCTCGCTGCTCACTACGGGGTGCCCGACGAGGACGTGCCGGTTGTCGAGGATTTCAAACGCCGCATCGCCTAATCGATATGTACATTCTCACAGACATTGGTGGTACCAAGACGCGCGTCGCGGCAAGCACCGACCTGCAGTCCTTTGGCGAGCCGGTCAAGATCGACACGCCCGTCAATTACGCAGACGGCATGGCGAAGATCGTGCAGATCGCGAAGGATCTCGCGCGGGGCGAAGAAATACGCGGCATCTCGCTCGGGCTCCCCGGCGTGATCGTGCCGGAGAAGCAATCGCTCCATGATTCCAATATGCCCGAGTGGGACGGCCGACCTATCGTCGACGATCTCTCGGGTGCACTCCATGCCACGGTCCACGCGATCAATGACACCGCGCTTGTCGGTCTCGGCGAAGCGGTGCATGGCGCGGGCAAGGGCGCATCGATCGTGGTGTACATGACGATCTCCACCGGCGTGAATGCCGCACGCATCGTCGACGGCCAGCTCGAGCGCAGTGTCTACGGCAGCGAAATAGGCGAGCAGTACATTTTTATCGACGGCCAGGCGATGCATCTCGGCGACGTGCTCTCTGGCAAGGCGGTGCAGCAGAAATATGGGGTGCACCCGCGCGAGCTGGGCAAGGATCATGAAGTGTGGGAGTCCCTCGCCGAATACGCGGCGTACGGGCTCTACAATTCCATCGTGCATTGGTCGCCCGAACGCATCGTGATCGGTGGCTCGATGATGAATGAGGTAGGAATCTCGGTAGATCGCATCACATTTTATATCGAGAAACTCAACAGAAAATATCCGCGCCTGCCGGAAATCGTGCACTCCTCGCTCGAAGATATCGGTGGCCTCTATGGTGGTCTCGAGCTCCTCAAGCAAAGGGCTTAAAGATTGTGGCGATTGCGCCAGATATCGATCATGACGGGTACCGAGGTGACAAGGATGATGCCGAGGATGATGTAGCCGAAATAGTCTCGCACCGCCGGCACATTGGTGCCCAGGAAATAGGCGATCGAGGTCACGCCGCCTGCCCAGGCCACGGCTCCGACGATGTTGAAGAAGACAAATTTGCGGTAATTCATATGCACGACGCCCGCGACGATGGGCACGAAGGTGCGGACGATGGGGATAAATCGGGCGAAGAGGACCGTGCGCGAGCCGTACTTATCGTAGAAATTCTTGGCGCGCTCGAGGTGCTCGTGTTTAAAAAAACGTGAGTCAGGGCGCAGGAAGAGTTTGATGCCGTATTTTTTTCCAAACCAATAGCCGACATTGTCGCCAAGCGCTGCGGCCACGGTGACGAGCGGAATGAGAATCCAGGGATTGAAATAGCCCTGCGAGGCGAGAATGCCTGCCGTGAAGAGAAGCGATGCACCCGGCAAGAAGAATCCAAAGAAGACACCGCTCTCTAAGAAGATGATCGTGAAGATGCCCGGGTAGCCGATCATCTGGACGATGGGGACGAGATCAATATGCATCGGGGCAGTATAACGTGAAAAGAGCGGGCGAGGAGCCCGCTCCCTTTCGTTGTGCTATCCGTGCTCGATGCGTGCCGCTGCCATCGACCGCACGCGGTCGAGGAAACCGTCGGGACCATTGCCGAACGTGCGTGCGAATTGCATCTCTGTCCGCACGTTGGCCTCCATGTAATTGTGCCAAGCATCAGGTGGCACACGGTACGTCTCGTCTTCGATGACCGCACGTGCGCTGTTGATGACCCACGACTCAGCATTCTCCTGAGGAAGCGACCGCCACGATGCACGAATGATCGCTTCCGGGCCTTTGGCCGCGTGTAGATAGTGGATATCGCACATCAAATCCTCCTTCCGCTTGAGGAATCATGCCAAGGAGTCTGCTGCGCTGCAAGCTAGACGAACGAGTTAGGGACGGGGAGTTTCTTGCACATCTTGCGGATTTCTTCGCGGACGGCTTTGAGCTTCTTCTTGTCGTCCTTGTTCTTCAGTGTCTCTACCATGAGCTCCGCCACGCGTGCACAATCCTTTTCCTTGAAGCCGCGGGTCGTGATCGCCGGGGTACCGAAGCGGATGCCCGAGGGGTCCATGGGTTTGCGCGTGTCATCGGCGATGGAATTCATGTTGAGTGTCATGCCGACCTCGTCGAGGAGCGTCTCTGCTTCGCGACCACCCATGCCCAAGCTACCGTACACATCAGCGAGTAAGAGGTGTGAGCTGGTGCCGCCCGTCAAGAGACGAATGTCGTTTTTGATAAAGACCTTTTCCATGGCCTTCGCATTTTTGAGAACCTGTTTGGCGTAGACCTTGAATTTCGGATTGAGTGCCTCGCCGAAGCACACTGCCTTCGCTGCGATGTTGTGCATGAGGGGTCCCCCCTGGAAGCCGGGGAAGACGGCCTTGTCGATTTTCTTGGCGATCTCCTCATTCTCGCGGGTGAGGATCATGCCACCACGCGGACCGCGCAAGGTCTTATGCGTGGTCGTCGTAATCACATCGAATCCATAGTCAAAAGGATTCTTCATTGCCTTGCCCGCTATCATGCCGGCGATGTGTGCCGCATCCATAACGGCGACCGCGCCGACTTCGTGCGCGATATCTGCCATGATCTTGTAGTCGAGTTCGCGCGGATACGCTGAGTAGCCGCCGAGGAGAATCTTCGGACGCTCTTTTTTGGCGACCTTGCGCTTTTCGTCGTAGTCGATTTCTCCGGTGTCCGCATTCTTCATCTTATAGCGGACGAAATTGAAGATCTTGGTGAGATAGGTGACCGGGTGTCCGTGGGTGAGGTGCCCGCCGTGCGAGAGATCCATGCCGAGCACCGTGTCGCCCGGCTCAAGCAGCGCGAAGTACATCGCGACATTCGCCGGTGCACCGGCATGCGGCTGCACGTTGGCGAAGCCTGCCTTGAAGAGCTTCTTGGCACGATCGCGTGCGATGTTCTCCACGTGGTCGGTGTAGGTCTGGCCGCCGTAGTAGCGACGGCCCGGATAGCCTTCGGAATATTTGTTGGTGAAGACCGACGCGTTGGCCTCACGCACTGCGCGCGAGACGTAATTCTCCGAAGGGATGAGCTCGAGCCCTTCGCGCTCGCGCTGCTCCTCGCCCTCGATTGCGGCGTAGACTTGCTTATCCTGCTTTTTGATAAATGGGTACTGATTTTTCATATCGCTACCGTAAATAATAATTATTCTTTCACCGCGTGAAGGTTTTTGCTAAATCCACCCGCCACTACGAGCTCCGCCTTGATCCCCGGATGCGGCTCATAGCCTTCGAGCGAGACGAATTCAGGGCGGAAGGCATCGAGCGAATCAAAGTCTTGGGTGAATGAGATCTTCGGAAATGCTTTCGGTTCGCGCGCGAGCTGCTCTTTGACCTGCTCGCGGTGCGTATCGTACATGTGGTAGTCGCCGAAGGTGTGGATGAATTCTCCCGCCTCGCGCTTCAGAATGTGCGCGAGGATCTGCGTGAGTAGCGCATAGCTCGCGATGTTGAAGGGGACGCCGAGGAACATATCAGCGCTTCGCTGATAGAGCTGGAGGCAGACTTTGTCGCGCTTGATGTTGACCTGGTACATGTTGTGGCAGATCGGGAAGCGTGCACCTTTGTTGGCTGGTGCCATGGAGTACAGGTACGGGGGATTCCAGGAAGTCACGAGCGTGTTGTGCGCATCGGGATCGCGCTTCAGCTCATCCACTACCCACTGCAATTGATCTACTGCGCGGCCATCATTGGCGGGCCAGCGGCGCCACGATTCGCCATAGATGTGCGGCAACTCACCATGCGCTGCCGCAAATGCCGCATCGTCTTTGATCTTGCCAATGAATTCTTCCTTGGTCATCTTCGACTCCTCACCCTTCTCGGCTCGCTCCATGTAAATCTTGTACGGATAGTCATCCCAGATGTGCACATCGTTGTCGACGAGGTATTTGATGTTGGACTGGCCCGACATAAACCAATACAGCTCATGGAGGACGCCCTTCCAATACACGCGCTTGGTGGTGAGGAGCGGGAAGCCCTCAGAGAGATCGAAGCGCATCTGTGCACCAAAGGCGCTGTAGGTCTTGATGCCGTGGTCTTTGTCTGTCTGCTGATCGCCGCGCTCAAGCGTCTCCCGCAGTAAGTCTAGATATTGATACTCGGGGTGGCGCTTTTCCATATTATTTCTTGGCGGTCTTCTTGGGTTTCGCCTGCACGAAGTGTTTCCAATTGTCCTTGGCGAAGCGGCCGGTCTTCTTGTAGTTCTGCTTGGTCGGGGACGAGATCATCGAGAAGGTGATCTGCGCGATTTCCATACCGGGGCGCAGAATGATCGGAATGTTGTTTTGATTCGTGATCTCGAAGGTGATGTTGAGGAAGTGGCCAGGATTAATGATGCCAGCGGTGTTGTGGATCATGAGGCCGATGCGCGCGAGGCTCGATTTGCCGCCGACCTGGATGAGGAAGTGATCGGAGCCGAAGTATTCCTTGGACGTGCCGAGCACCGAGATCCCCGGGTGGAGCACGAATTCCTCACCATCTTTGAGGTTGATCTCGCGGGTCCTGGCGTAGATTTTCTTGGCGGGATCGATGAAATGCGTCGAGTGCTCGTCGTTGACGACGAATTTATTGCCGAGGCAGATGTCGTAGCTCGCGGGCTGGAGGCGCTTCACATCAAAGGGCTTGAGCGTGAGGCGCCCTTCGGCGAGATTCTTTTCGATGTCGATGTCAGAGAGAAACATAGCTAGTCGATATTAAATATTTTATCCGTGCCGTAATATTCCGGCCAATTGGCATTATAGAAGGCAAACATCCGCTCGAGCCGACCCTGTGGTAGCTCCTCCGCACCGACGGTGGTCATAAAGGCACGCAGCTCCTTTTCGGCGTCAGCGACCTTGGCCTGATCATCGACGACCCGCTCGAATTCGGCGAGGTAGCCATAGCCAGCATTTTTATCGAGGCAGACATTTACACCATTCACCAGATACTCCTCGCGCTCGCGCGACCACTTGGCCTGGTAGGAAAAGCCACTCTGGAGCACGATCTCGTCAAGCTGATTGATGGAGAGCGGCATCTCTGCCTCGAATTCGATGCGCGACACGCCGTTCGCGCTCGTGTCATCGCCGACTGATGCTTTGACGACGATCAGTACTGCGCCGTCTTTGTCGCGGGTGCGCACCGAGAATCCCTTGGCGCGCGCCGCGATGTCCGCGAGCTGCGCTTGCTTTGCATCGTCGAGATGGGGGGCGAGATTATTCGCAAGCACTTCGATCGTGCCGCCTTCGAAATAATGATTGAGCTGTTTATTCTGCGAGGTGAGCTGCATCTCAGGATCTTCTTTTTTGAGTGCGGCGCGCAGTGCGTCCGCTCGCTCGGGAGTGCCTAGAAGTGCCTTGATTTCGACTTCGTAGGATTGCATGGACTGACAGTATAGCCCGCAGAGAGTAGGAGGGGATTGCAGGGCCAGTGGAAATGGGGTGTGGTATTGTTCGGGCATGAAACCGGTGATTGCAGCCATAGTCGCGATAGGAAAAGGCAGAGTTTTGGGAAAAGAAAACAAACTCCTGTGGCACATCCCGGAGGATTTGAAACGCTTTAAGCAATTGAGCGAAGGCCACCCAATCATCCTTGGTAGGAAGACCTTTGAATCCATCGTCGGCTACTTAGGCAAGCCGCTGCGTAATCGTACGAATATTGTCGTCACGCGTGATGCGGACTGGAAATACGAGGGTGTCATCGTCGCTGCATCGGTAGAAGAAGCGATAGAGAAGGCAAAAGAGATCGATCAGGAGTGGATCACGATCGGCGGCGGCGCGCAGATCTACGAGCAGGCGCTGCCATTCACGACGCGCCTCTGCATGACATTTATAGATGCTGAAGCGGAGGGCGACACCTTTTTCCCCGCATTTGAAAGCGAATTTACACGAGAAGTCTTCCGCGAAGATCGCGAATCCGATGGCGTGAAATATTCGTGGGTCGACCTCGAACGCGCATGAATTCGTTCCGTTCACTCCCCGTCGCACAGAAGAACTACTTTTGGCATTCGCTACTCTTTCGCATAGGGCTCGGAGTTACCGACATATTCGGCGTGTATCTTTTTTATGAACTCACACATTCCTTCCTCATCGTGCTTGTTGCGTTGGCGCTAGCTTACGGAGTCGGCTTTTTAGCGCGATGGCTCAGTCTCTTGTTTTTGTTACCTTTCCATCGACGGACGAATGGCGTCGTCGTCGTAGGACTTACACTGGCGCTTCTTACGGGAGTGAACTGTACACTTTTCGTCTTTCAAGATTCATTTGCCACGCACTTGATTCCTTTCGTTGCGTTGCTCTGCGTTTTCTTCTCAGCCAACGGAATGTATTTCCTGTTTTCGAACATGCTCAAGTATTCCATCATCGGTGATACTGCAAAGCCTGGTTTGTATAGTTCGTTTCTCGAAATTGCCCGCGCAGTTTCTATCGTCATCGCTGGAGTCGTAGCGCTTCTGCTCAATCGTGAAGATTCTCTCGCCTATCTCTTTCTATTCGGGACAGTCTTCCTCCTGCTTTCGCTGATGCCGCTCCGGCACATCCCCGCACTCAATGTGCCAAGCATCGTCTTTAATCCATCCCTGAGAAGTCTGTTCTCTCGGCTGAACACCCGTGCGGTATTCGGCAATATCGGGCACGGCATTGTTGCAGACACGCTTGCGACCGTTATTCCGCTTTTTCTGATAGCACAGTATGCGGGCGTGAATACGCCAGTCACCGTAACGAGCATCGCGCTCATTGGCTCTGCATTATTGCTCTATGCGACAGGGATTTTGTGGGATAAGAAATCTCACCGATGGGTCTTTTATATATGCGGCGTTCTCTTTATCGCCGGTTTACTTACGGTGCCGTATGTAGCGCTTACACCGTTTATCGGGATGCTCTTGCTCGTTATCGGCATTGCGCAGGGCGTTCTTCGTGTCGGCTTCGATGCTCATTTGGGTGCTGATGTGGCGACACGCGGTAATCCACTTGAATCCGCAGTAGCCATCGAGATAGCGCGCACGCTCGGAAGCTTATTTGCTGTTATGGTCGGTCTGCTTGCATTCCTCTTTTTGGGAGTCGTGCATGGACTTGCCATCGTTGCACTTGGTATCTGCTCACTGCTTTTCGTGACGTATGCGCTCAAGGGCGCGCCAAACTCTTGAGTACGCGGAGGTACAAATCTTCGACGATTTTCTCCTGCGCCTTGCCACCCTTTACATAGTGATCGAGTCCGGGGGCGGCGTTGATCTCTAGCACGTGGTATTTCCCGGGCTTCTGTGAAATATCGCCTTCGATCATCAGGTCGACGCCGCAGATGCGCAGGCCCATCTCGCGGGTGAGGCGAATGGCGATCGTTTTGAATTCCGGATGTACGCGCTCTGTCGCATCCACCGCGTCGCCCCCGGTTGAGAGATTGGCATTGTCGAGGAGGAATATCTGCACGCCCATTGGCACGACCGATTTCATCGAGAGCTTTTGCTGCTTGAGCTTTTCACCCATGCGGGGGTCCGCGAGGTTGAGCTGTGTATCGCGGCTGGAGGCCACGAAGCCGCGCGCCTTCTTATTGAGCAGCTGTGCGATGGTCGAGCGGCCATCGCCGGTCACGCTGAGCGGAATGCGCTCATAGGCGGAGATAATTTCGTTATCGAGTACGACGATGCGGTAATCCGTGCCGCTGACTTTCCTCTGCACGAGCGCGACCTTGTCGCTCTTGAATACCGCGCGCATCGCACGGTAGAAGTCTTTCTTGTTGTGTGCGAGTGCGACGCCCGTGCCCTGGCTGCCGCTGTTGGGCTTCACGATCACGGGGAATCCAAGCTTCGCCGCGTAGCGATAGGCGGCATCGATATCACGTTTCGATCCAAGCGTCTGCGCCCAATCCGCGCGGAAGAATGTCTTGCCCTCCACTGCGGGGAAGCCGAGCTTGCGGATAAAAAATGCTGCGTAGTCTTTGTCTTTGGCAACGTCGGAGGCGCCCACGGGATTGAGATCGAGCGTGTTGTAGCGGAAGTAGCTGCGCTTGCCTGATTTGAAGGTGATCTGCCCGACCACGCCCCATTCTGGCTCGATCACGACGGTGGCACCCATTGTGCGGCCCAGCTTTTGCAAGAGCCTGCCCAGTATGAGTCCTTCCGATTTCTGCATGGGGGCATCATACGCAGAGTTGGCACTTGGGGCGAATGCGCTATTATGCCCGCATGGCAGCGCAGCGGATCTCGATCGTTTCGACCATCGAGGATGCGCGCGCGAAAAGCTATCTGCGCACGCTCCAGGCGCGCTTTCCGAAATCGGGTCTTACCGATATCTCCGTCGTTTCGGTCTACACGACGGATGCCAATCTGAGCGCGCCGCAGCTCAAGAAATTTGCCGAGAGTCTCACGCATCCCGTGATGGAGAAGCATGCGATTGGCAAGGTGCCGACGCCCAAGGGGTATGCATATGCGATCGAGATCGGATTCCTCCCGGGCGTCACCGACAATGTCGGCCGCACCGCCAAAGAGATGCTCGAGAGCGCGATCGGCAAGAAGGTGAAGGATGGCGCACACGTGTACACCTCGACGGTCCTTTTCCTCCACGGCAAGGTGAGCAGGAAGGAGGCGGAGCAATTCGCGGGCGAGCTCTACAATCCGCTCATCGAGCGCGCCGCGATCATCGCCGCTGGTAAGGCGATTCCAGTCGTCGTCCCGCAGGTCCATCTGCACGAGAGTCCAAAAGCAGACGAAGTCGATCTCAACGTCAGTGACGAGGAGCTCATCAAGATCGGCAAGCAGGGTATTGCAAACGCCGACGGCACCCGCCGTGGACCGCTCGCACTTTCGCTGCATTCGATGCAGGTGATTCGCGATCATTTCAAGAAGCTCAAGAGAAATCCGACCGACATCGAGCTCGAGTCGCTCGCGCAGACCTGGTCGGAGCACTGCAAGCACTCGATCTTTGCGGATCCGCTCGATGAGGTGAAGGAGGGTATCTACAAGCGGTACATCAAGGGTGCGACGGAAAAGATTCGCAAGCAGAAGGGCAAGAAGGATTTCTGTGTCTCTGTATTTAAGGACAATTCCGGCGGCATCGTCTTCGACGATCAGTATCTCGTGACCCACAAGGTCGAGACGCACAATTCTCCCTCGGCACTTGATCCCTTCGGTGGCTCGATCACCGGCATCGTCGGCGTGAATCGTGATGCGCTCGGCTTCGGTATGGGCGCACGACCGATTGCCAATGTGTACGGCTTTTGCGTGGGCGACCCGGCAGACACATCGGTGCTCTACCGCGACAAGGCGCTGACGCAGCCGCTTCTTCCGGCGCGCCGCATTCTCGAGGGCGTGGTCAAGGGCATCAATCACGGAGGCAATCAGAGCGGCATCCCGACACCACTTGGCTTCGTCGCGGTGGATCCACGCTACCGTGGCAAGCCGCTCGTCTTCGCAGGCACCGTCGGCCTGATCCCGCGTAAAAACAAAGGCCGCAATCTGGCACAGAAGAAAGCCAAGGCAGGGGATCTGGTGGTCGTGATCGGCGGCCGTGTCGGTATGGATGGAGTCCATGGTGCGACCTTCTCATCCGAATCACTCTCATCCGGCTCGCCCGCGACGGCCGTGCAGATCGGCGACCCGATCACCCAGAAGAAGCTCTCTGATGCCATCGTGCGCGAGGCGCGAGATCGCGCACTCTACTCATCCATCACCGACAACGGCGCGGGCGGTATTTCCTGCTCCGTCGCGGAAATGGCCAAGGAGTGCGGCGGCTGCGTGGTGGACATCGACAAAGTCCCACTCAAATACCCGGGCCTCTCGCCGTGGCAGATCTGGATCTCCGAGTCACAAGAGCGCATGACGCTCGCGGTGCCGAAGAAAAATTGGAAGGAATTGAAAAAGCTCTTCGATCGCCACGACGTGGAAGCGACCGTGATTGGAGAATTCACGGCGGCGAAGAAGTGCGTCGTGCGCAACAAGGGCAAGCAGATCATGGAGCTCTCGATGGATTTTCTCCACGACGGCCGACCGGTGGAGCAGCAAAAGGGCAAAAGGCACGCCCACAAACACGCTGAGCCCAAAGCGACAGTGCGCAAAGGCAAGTTGGATCAATCCATCCTCAAGCTTCTCGCACGCCCTTCGATCGCATCGACGAGCTTTATTGCGCAGCAGTACGATCACGAAGTGCAGGGCACCTCGGTCACGAAGCCGCTGCAGGGTCGCGGGCGCGTGACGGTGGATGCGGGCGTCCTGCAGCCCGTACCGACATCCGAGAAGGGCGTCGTCCTCTCGCACGGTTACTTGCCGTGGTACTCGGATATCGACACCTACGATATGGCCGCTGCATCGATCGATACCGCCGTGCGCAATGCAGTGTGCGCGGGCGCCTCGCTCGACTACCTCGCGATTCTCGACAACTTTTGCTGGTCGTCGTCGAATACGCCGGAGCGTTTGTATGAATTAAAAAAGAGCGCCGAGGCAGTGTACGACGTCGCGGTCGCGTACGGGACACCTTACATCTCCGGCAAAGACAGCATGTTCAACGATTTCCGCGGCTTTACCCCGAAAGGCGCGCCTATTCACGTCGCCGCGCCGCCGACGCTGCTGATCTCTGCCATTGGTGTCGTTGACGATGCTGCGAATGCACAGACCATCGATTTCAAAATGCCGGGCGACAGTGTGTACCTGATCGGCGAGACGCATGATGAATTGGGTGCATCCGAATATTTCTCGATGCTCGGCTCGGTCGGCAACAAGGTTGCGCAGGTAGACCTCAAGAAAAATGCGCGTGCATATCGTGCGCTCGAGCGCGCCATGCGCAAAGGGCTCGTCGTCTCCGCCACACCCGTGGGTCGCGGCGGCCTTGCCGCAGCGCTCTCGAAGGCGGCGATCGCAGGCCAGCTTGGCGCCGATATCTCGCTCAAGAAGATTCCCGGCAAGGCGAAGCAAGCGGACAGCGTACTTTTCTCGGAGAGCCAGGGCCGCGTGATTGTCTCCGTGCGCCCGGATGCCGCGCAGTCGTTTGAGAAGCACTTCACAGGCGTTGCGCTGACCAAGATCGGCACCGTCTCCGACAGCGGCGATCTCTCGATCTCACTCTCTGGCGGCACCGTTCGCATTCCGGTCGATGAGCTTACGGAGTCCTATCGATCCACTTTCAAAAATTGGTAACTATGAACCCCGTTAGAAAACCTCGAAAATATATGAACACTGAAAAATCTACGCGAATTTCTAACGGGGTGAAAAAGCCACACGTCATCATATTTTCCGGATACGGATTCAATACCGAGGATGAGACCAAGGCTGTTTTCGAGCAGGTGGGTGCCTCGGCCGACATCATCCATCTCAACGATGTGATCGCGCGCCCAGCGGTGCTCAAAGAGGCGCAGATCGTGATTTTCCCGGGAG
The DNA here is from genome assembly GCA_964545165.1 of uncultured Candidatus Saccharibacteria bacterium. Lineage (GTDB taxonomy): Bacteria > Patescibacteriota > Minisyncoccia > Phycocordibacterales > UBA2100 > UBA10103. The sequence continues at coordinate 11,771 of CAZJEQ010000005.1, read as the reverse complement.
GCTTCTCCTACGGCGATGACACCGGCTCAGGCAAGGCGTATGGCAATCGCGTGCGTTCTTCTCTGGGAGAGCATCTCGAGAAATTCCTCAGCCGCGACACGCTCATGGCAGGGATCTGCAATGGTTTCCAGGTGGTGACCGCCGCGCAAGTGCTCCCGGGTGCGCTCGTCGCCAATGATCGCGCGCGCTACCTCTGCCGCTGGGTGGATCTCAAGGTGGTGGGCGAGAGCCCGTGGCTCGCCGGTCTCGATCGTTTCTCGGTGCCGATTGCGCACGGCGAAGGCAAATACTACGCACCTGCGGCGACCCTCGCGCAGCTTAAAGATGACGGAGCGATCGCACTGAAGTATGTAAAAGGTGATGTGTGTGAAGCGCTGGGGCTCGCGGCCAATCCCAATGGGGCGATGGAAGATATCGCCGGTGTCACGGGTTATGGCGGCCGCGTGCTAGGACTGATGCCGCATCCCGAGCGCGCGACGCGCTTTACGCAGCTCCCGCACTGGACGCTCATGCGCGAGCAGTATGTGCGTGAGGGCAAAGACCTGCCGAGCGAGGGTCCTGGCCTCCAGCTCTTTAGAAATGCGGTACAGTACTTCGTATGAGTTATTCACGAGCCTACGTGCCGGCAGAAAATGCCGACTCCGCCGCGCGCGCTCTTGAGACGACACCCCCATGGTATGTGCTCACGGGCGGCCCCTGCGCTGGCAAGACCACGCTCATCGCGGAATTTGAAAAGCGCGGCTACAACGTACTTCCCGAGGCGGCACGCATTGTGATCGAAGAGCTACTCGCGAGTGGCCGCACGCTCGCGGATATCAAGATCGACAAAAGCTGGTTCCCACAGGTGGTCGAGCGCAAATGGGCTATGGAGCGTGCCGTGCCACCGAGTGAGCTCTTTTTCTTTGATCGCGGCGTCCCGGATAGTCTCGCGTACTACAAGCTCTTCAACTCTCCCATAGATGAATTTCTGCGTACGGCTTCTGAGCAGTCCAAGTATCGTAAGGTGTTTTTGCTTGATCTCATCGGGTTTGAGCCAGATGATGTGCGCGCCGAGACGCCCGAGGAAGCGGCAGCGGTACAAGACATGCTCGAACAGGTGTATCGCGATCTCGGTCACGACGTCGTGAAAGTCCCGGTGATTCCAGTGTCTGATCGCGCAGACTACATTCTCGCGCGTTTATAAACATGACAGCGAAGACGATCGGCATCGCAGGCGGGGGGCAGCTCGGCAGAATGCTCGCTGACGCTGCGCATGCGCTCTCGTTGAAAGTGATTACGCTCGATCCCGATCCCAAGGGCCCCGCTGGGCAAGTATCCGATGAGCAGATCGCGGGTGACTACAAAGACGCGGCGATGATCGCGGCGCTCGCGAAGAAATCCGATGTGCTGACATTTGAAATTGAATCAGTGAATGCTGGTGCGCTCGAATCCCTCGCGGCAGAAGGCTATCCGGTGCATCCCACGCCGAGCACGCTCTCCATCATCAAAGACAAGTGGTATCAGAAACAATTTCTACAGACGCACGGCATCCCCGTCGCGCCCTACGCACTTCCCGAAGAAGCAGAAGGTCTCGGCTATCCCTATATATTGAAGGCCCGCTCGGGCGGCTTCGATGGTCGCGGCAATGCGCTCGTCGAGAAATCCGAAGATCTCCACGATGCCGTGCAGAAAATTAAGGGTGCTGCTGCATACGCGGAAGGCTTCGTGCATTTCGACAAAGAGCTCGCCATCGTCGCAGCGCGTACGACAGCCGGAGAGATTCGTGTGTTTCCGCTCGTCGAGACCATCCACCGCAATCACATTTGTCATATGACGCTCGCGCCTGCGCCGGTCAGCGAAGATGTTGCGAAAAAGGCGCATGACCTCGCCGAGAAAGTACTCGCCTCATTTGAAGGTGCGGGCGTTTTTGCGATCGAGATGTTTCTCGTCGATGGCGAAGTCCTCGTGAATGAAATCGCGCCTCGCGTACACAACAGTGGTCACTACACGATCGAGGCATGCCACGCTTCGCAATTTGAGCAGCATATCCGCGCGGTCGCCGGTGAGCCGCTGGGAGATCCATCGATGAAAGTGCCCGCAGCTGTGATGATCAACATATTGGGTGATCGTGATGGCGCGGCCGAGCCGAAAGGTATGGAAGCGGCCGAAACGATCCCGGGTGTGAAAGTACATTTCTACGGTAAGATGGAGACGCGCAAGGAGCGCAAAATGGGCCACCTGACTGCCACTGCGGATACGCTCGAAGAGGCTCACGCGAATGCAGAAAAAGCCCGCGCACTTATTTCAATATGACAACTGTCGGCATCATCATGGGATCAGATAGCGATCTTCCTGTCATGCAGGAGGCTGAAACGATGCTCAAAGAGCTCGGAGTGGAGAGTGAAGTGACGATCGTCTCGGCGCATCGCACGCCGGATCGAATGGTCGAGTATGCAAAGGCGGCCGAGGAGAAGGGAATCAAGGTCATTATCGCTGGTGCAGGTGGCGCGGCGCATCTGCCGGGCATGACTGCGGCATTCACACATCTCCCGGTGATCGGCGTACCCGTGATGACGAAGATCATGAAAGGCATTGACTCGCTCCTCTCCATAGCACAGATGCCACCAGGAATTCCCGTCGCCACCGTCGCGATCAATGGCGCAAAAAATGCTGGTCTTTTGGCGGCGCAAATCCTCGCGCTTTCAGACACGGCAGTCCGCGAGAAATTGATGGCGTATCGCGAGGCACAGGAGGAAACGGTCCTCGCCAAGGCGGATAAGCTTGAAGCGCAGGGTTACGAGGATTATCTCAACAGTCATGACTGAGAAAAGCGCATACGCCAAAGCCGGTGTCGACTATTCGCTCATGGAGCCATTTAAGATGGCGATGATCGAGACGGGCAAAAAGACACTTTCGTTTCCGAATCGTCGCGGCGTGTATATTCGCGAGGACGTAACGCACTCCCACGGCGCGGTCTTTGAATATCGCGGCACCGAGAAGCACATCTGGGCGCAGACGCAGGAAGGTCTTGGCAATAAAAACTGGATTGCCGAATGGATGTATCAAAACGACGGCACCGGGAAGACGTACTACGACGCAATCGGTATTGATACTGCGCTCATGATCGTCAACGACCTCATCGCGCAAGGCGCGATGCCGGTGGTCTTCACCGATCACATCGATGTCGGAAATAGCGATTGGTTTATGGATGAGAAACGCAGTCGCGATCTCGCCGCAGGATTTTTGCAGATCTGTGAGGATGCGGGCATGGCGCTTCCGGCAGGTGAGACGGCAACGCTCAAGTATCTGGTAAAGCCCGAGCCGCCCATCGCAATCGCGCCGTCACTCTCAGGCTCGGTGACGGGCATTATTGCGCCAACGGATCGGCTCATCACCGGCAAGAAGCTCGGTGTAGGCGACGCTATTATCGGCGTGACTTCGAGTGGCATGCATGCCAATGGTATTTCGCTCGTGATCAAATATGCGCTCCAGCTTCCTGATAAATTCCTCACAAAATTGCCCAACGGCAACACGCTGGGCGCCGAAGCGTTGATCCCGACGCGCTCATACGTAAAGCTCATCGAAACCTTGCTCGATCACCAAGTCGATATTCATGCGCTCCTGCCTGGCACGGGCGATGGCGTGGGCAAGCTCGCGTTTGATAGACGCCCGGCGACGTATCGTGTGAGTGCATGGCCAGAAGTGCCGCCACTCTTCCGGTATTTCCGCGAGCAGCTCGGCCTCGGCCTCAAGGATTGCTTGAAGACCTTTAACTGGGGCGTCGGCTACTATATTTTCGTTGCACCAGCAGATGTCGACCAGGTCATCTCACTCGGCTCAGCTGCCGGCTATGAATTGATGCAAGTTGGTGTTGTAGAAGCGGGCGAGCGCTGCACGATATTTGAGCCGGAAAACATCACCCTCCCACCACCTGGCGAATAAAGACAATCTCACATACCCAAGTATGTAGGTATATTCATATGGAAATACTCAAAGAAACAAATTTTACAAATCTGGGGCCGAAGAAGACCGGCAAGGTGCGCGATATTTATGATCAGGGTAATAAGCTGATTCTCGTCACCACCGATCGTCACTCATCATTTGATCGCATCATTGCGCATATCCCGTGGAAGGGGCAGGTGCTCAATCAGATCACCGAATTCTGGATGGATGCGGTCAAAGACATCGTGCCCAATCACCTCATCGCTATACCGGATCCAAATGTCACGGTCGCCAAGAAGTGTTCCATGGTCCCGGTAGAAGCCGTCGTACGCGGCTACATCACGGGCGTTACGGGTACATCGCTCTGGACGCTCTACGAGGGTGGCAAGCGCGACTTCGGGAATTTCAAATTGCAGGACGGCATCAAGAAAAATCAGCGACTCCTGCGCCCAGTCTTTACGCCATCGACCAAGGAGGATCTGCACGACAGGACGCTCTCTCCGCAGGAGATCGTGAATGAAGGCATCATGTCTCGCGAGATGATCGATCATGTCGAGAAGACCGCGCTCGCGCTCTACCAGCGCGGCGCCGAGATCGCTGCCGAGCGCGGGCTCATTCTCGTGGATACGAAATACGAATTCGGCATGGACGAGCAAGGCAATCTCACGCTCATCGATGAGATCCACACACCGGATTCTTCTCGCTACTGGCAGGCAGCTACGTATGAGGAGCGCATGGCCAAAGGCGAGGAGCCCGAGTATTTCGACAAAGAATTTTTGCGCCTGTGGTTCAAAGATCACTGCGATCCCTACAACGACCCAGTGCTTCCGGAAGCTCCCGAGGAGCTTGTGCAGGAGATGTCGCGCCGGTACATTCAGATGTACGAGCAGATCACGGGGAATAAGTTTGTCCCCGGCGACACGCCGATTATTGCGCGCATGGAAAAGAATTTGAAGAAGTTCACTGTCTAGCGCATGAAGAATTCTCCCGATTCGCTTCGTCCCCGTCCCAGACAGAACGAGACGCTTAATCTGAATTTTAAGGAAGCGTATGAGACGACGTGTGATCGTATGGATGCGGTGATCAAAAGTCACTTCCCGACAGAGTACATGGGATTTGAGAAGCCGTTGCTCGAGCGTACCTTCTCGCGGGAAGCTCTTCCAAGCACAAAAAGAGCAACATTAATTTTGAGAAACTATCACCAAAACCCGCTTTCCGCCTTGGCGACGAGAAATGAGGATGATGCAATGCGCGCGGCCGCTATCGTAAGATATGTCGACGACTTCATCGATACCGCGCTTTGGCCGCATATTCACGAGCATGACCCTAAAGAGTTGCGTGAGAACTTCTCGATGTTTCTCAAAGATGCTCTTGATGCGGCACGAACTTTTGCTCCTCGGCTGCCAGACAACATCATCTTGCTCCCGCAAATGGAGATGAGTCTCGAGCTCGAGCCGACGCAAGAAAACTTTGACAAAACCATCATTCCTTTGATTGAGAAAAAGTCCTTCGATCTTTTAGCGCAGCACGCCATGGCTACGGGCGACGAGAGTCCGCTCGACAAAGATGAGGAGGCGTATTTTCGGGGCTTCTCGCTGGTTGATCTCGCAAGGGATTTTGATGAAGACAACTACACGACAGAAAAAGATTTCAATCTCTATAATTATCTTAACAAGTACAAGCTTGATCCGAGAGTTTTGTTGGATTACACCGTACAGGCCATCAACGATATCGGCGACGCGCAGAACAGACGCAAGATGGGAATGAGATCCGACCAGGCCAAACAGGTCGAGGAGATTCGCAACGAATGTCTCAAGTTTTATACTAAGGTCCTAAGCCTTCATACGGGGCACAAAGTTGTCATAAAGTCGATTAACGCATAGTCTGTACGCATGCCGTTCGAACCACTCACCGCAGTCAGCTCCGTAGACGGTCGTTACCGTGCGACGACCGAGCCGCTTGCCGAGCATTTCAGTGAATACGCGCTCATCAAGAACCGCCTCATCGTTGAGTGCGAATACTTGATCGCGCTCTCAGAAGCGCGGGGTGTCGGTATCCGCGCACTTACCGATGCAGAGAAGACGACGCTCCGTGCGCTCCCAGAGATCTCACTCGACGACGCGCAGATCGTTAAGAAGATCGAGCGTGAAGGATACGAGGGCGTACCAGCGACCAATCACGACGTGAAGGCCGTCGAGTATTTCATCAAATTGAAACTCAAAGGTACGAGCCTTGCTGATGTGCTCGAGTGGGTGCACTTCGCACTCACCTCGGAAGATGTAAACAGCGTCGCGTATGCGCTTGGCCTCCGCTCTGGCATTGAAGCCGTGACGCTTCCGGCGCTCGAGCGGGTGAAGCAAGAGCTCGATACGCTCGCCCAGCAGCACGCCGAGACGCCCATGCTCGCGCGCACCCACGGCCAGAGTGCGACCCCGACGACCTTCGGCAAAGAGATGAACGTCTTCGCGAAGCGCCTAGAGCGCCAGATTGCACAGCTCAAGAGTGCGACAATTCTGACCAAATGGGGAGGACCGAGCGCGAATTACAACGCCCAGACGGTGGCGATCCCGGACGTCGATTGGCTCGCGTTTGCCCATCGCTTTATCGCAAGCCTCAACACCGGTAATGCGATGACGCTCGCGCTCAACGAGGTCACCACTCAGATCGAGCCGCATGATACCTATGCGGAATTGTTCGACACGATGCGCCGTGCCAACACCATCCTCCTCGATCTCTCGCAGGATATGTGGCGCTACATCTCCGATGGCTGGGTCACGCAGAAGCCCAAGGACGGTGAGGTGGGCTCTTCCGCGATGCCGCACAAGGTCAATCCGATCGACTTTGAAAATGCCGAGGGGAATCTCGGTGTCGCGAATGCACTTTTCACGCATCTCTCGCAGAAGCTTCCGATCTCACGCTTGCAGCGTGACCTCTCTGATTCGACGGTGATCCGCACCTTTGGTACCGCCTTTGCACACTCGCAGATCGCATACGCGTCGCTCGTGCGCGGCTTTGGCAAGATCTCGGTCAATGAGTCCGCGCTCATCGAGGCGCTTCGTGCGCATCCCGAAGTGATCGCCGAAGCGATCCAGACCATTCTTCGTCGCGAAGGCGTCGAAATGCCGTATGAGAAATTAAAGGCGCTTACGCGTGGTCGCACCGTGACGCTCGAAGATTTCGCCACATTTATAGATGGGCTTGAGGTGAAGGAGGAAGTCAAAAAAGTCCTCAAAGCGCTGTCCCCAGAAGGCTACGTCGGTATTGCTGGCAAGCTAGCGGGGCAGTAGGTATAATTCCTTAAGTAATACGGATTGAGTAGGGTCGTCAGAGCCTATAACAGCGGTCGAGCTGTTTCCGATTATTAGTGCAAGTGTTACGGAATTCGACACCTTGGGAGTCGACGCCTCGAGGAAACTTCCGAAACGTTTGCGGCCGAAGAGACCCGGACATCTGTCCGGTTCTTTTCTTTTATGGCTAATCGGCAGAGGCTTCTTTGTGCTTGTCGTCGAGGAGTGGTGCGTACATTTCTTTGTATACAAGTGCGAGTGCGCGCCATTTGAGAGGATTCTCACGCCTGTCATCGAGTGTGGCGTTGACGAGCTCGTAGCTCAAGGCGAGTCCGTTTACAGCTTTGATATCGGCCACATACTCCTGGACGTCAGGATGATCCGCATAAGATTCGGTCTCTTCGAGCAAGTCACTCGCGATCTCCGAGGCTTTTTCCATTGTTTTGAGATCCTGCTCGGCGAGATTCTTCAGACTTTTTTCGTTGATAGCAGCTACTTCGTCAGGCGAGGAGTCTCTATTCTTCCAATTGTTGCGAAGTCGGAGGATATTGTTTTCGCCCTCCATACTATTGCTTCAAGCCGAGGCCGGTGCGGATCAAGTACCAGTTGATCGCGACCAGGGCGACGATCATCGCGAGCAAGATGCTGATGGAGAGCGCGAGCGAGACGTCGGTGATGCCGAGGAATCCGTAGCGGAAACCATTGATGAGGTAGAAGAGCGGATTGGAATACGTGATGGCCTGCCACCAAGCGGGGAGCTGGTGCACCGAGTAGAAGATGCCGCCGAGGTAGACGAGCGGGGTGAGCACGAAGGTCGGCACGATGTTGATGCCGTCGATCGATTTGGCGTAGATGCCATTCACGAGACCGGCGAGCGAGAAGACGAGACAGGTGAGGATGGCGAAGAAGAGAATGATCGCCGCATTGTGGATCGAGAGCGTGAGGCCGGTGAAGATCAGCGAGACGAGGAGCACGAGCGTGCCGACGAGGAGGCCGCGAATGAGGCCACCGCCCACGAAGCCCGCGATCATGAGCCACGGCGGCGTCGGCGAGACGAGGATCTCCTCGATGTTTTTGGCGAAGAATTTCGACGAGAAGAAGGTAAATGAGGTGTTTGAATACGAAGTGGTGACGATTGCGAGCATGACGAGGCCCGGCACGACGAAGGTCATATACGGCACGCCTTGCATGTCACCGATCTGTGAGCCGAGGAGCGAGCCGAAGATGAGGAAGTAGAGCGAGGAGGTCACGACGCTCGGCAGGAAGGTCTGCACCCAGATACGAAACATGCGTACGACGTCTTTGCGCACCATCGTGTAGAAGGCGATCCACTTTTGGTACGGCGTCATACTATTTGTCCGAGGTGAGCTTGATAAAGACTTCTTCCAAGCGGCCTCCACGATAGCCATCGCCATTGTGCTCACTCGGGCCATGCAGCGCGAGGATCTCATCCATCGTGCCGTTGGCAACGATCTTGCCTTTGTTGATGATGGCGACGTGCGAGGCGAGTTGCTCGGCTTCTTCGAGGTAGTGCGTGGTGAGCAAGATGGTGACACCGCTCTTGGTGAGCTTCTTGAGGTAATCCCACATGCCGCGGCGCAACTCGACATCCACGCCGGCAGTCGGCTCGTCGAGGATGAGAAACTGCGGCTCGTGGATGAGTGCGCGCGCGATCATCAGGCGGCGCTTCATGCCGCCGGAGAGCGCCATGCCATTTTGATCCATCTTTTCGCCGAGGCCGAGATCCGTAAGGAGCTGTTTGGCGCGCGGGAGTGCCTTATCGCGCGGGATGCCGTAGTAGCCGCCTTGATTGACGATAATGTCGATCAGCTTTTCAAATGGGTTGAAATTGATTTCCTGCCCGACGAGCCCGATCTTGGTCTTGGCCATTTCGGTCTCGGAATCGATGTCGTGTCCGTACACTTTGACCGAGCCGCTCGTCTTGTTCACGAGGCCGGTGGTGATGCCGATGATCGTGGTCTTGCCGGCGCCGTTGGGGCCGAGGAGCGCGAAGAAATCGCCTTCGGGGACATCGAGTGAGACGCCGTTGAGCGCCTTGGTGCCCGAGGCGTAGGTCTTCGTGAGGTCTTTGATTTCGAGTGCGAGTGCCATAAGGAGAGCTATTCTAACATTTTGTTAATGAAGTTAAAGGTATCATCGGGGCTGTTCACCGGCTTCGTTTCGATCACGCCGATCACTGTCTCGTCGTTGCCGCCCGGGAAGAGCGCATCGCCCAGGTAGATGCAGTCATCCTTCTCCCATCCTTCCTGTGAGAGCAGTCGCGCGATGTTGAAGCCTTTGTGGCGGCCCGAGAGGATGTAGTCGAAGGTCGTGGTGCCGCCGGGCATTACTTCGAGGCCGGCAGCGGCGAGCGCTGCAATATCCGCAGGATGACGCTCCAAGATCGCACGACGCTTTGATTGATCGGGATCGTACGCGTATTTGATCTCATGCGGGGCATTGAAGCCGATGACGCTGCCTGCGAGAATGCTGCCGCGATTCTCGAAGATGTCGTCGCGCGTGAGCGCTTCAGGATTTTCTTCCGCGACGAGCTTCATCGCGAAGGCGCGCCCCACTGCTTCCTGCTCGGGAGAAACTTTTTCATGCCAGAGGAGGCGGCCATCCTTGTGCACGGCGTGATTGCCTTGCTGGCTCAGCATGTAGTAGCGATCGTGTGCGTCGATGGGGAGTTGCTTATGGATCTGACCCTCGCCTCCGCCTGTTACGACAATCACATCGTAGCGCTCGCACATCCGCAAGAAGAGCGGACGATGCGCTTCGAGCATCGGTGCACGGCTCGGGGTGAGCGTCGTATCCAGGTCGAAGAAGAGGTGCTTGTACACAAGACTATTCTAACGGAAGGGGGCCCATGAAGTCATCCTTGCCAATCGGGAGGCCATTGGCGCGCATGATCGAGTAGGCGGTCGTGAGGTGGAAGTAGAAATTCGGGATGAGGTAGTGCTGCGCGTACTGGCCGCCGCTCATGGATTTGCCACCCCAGTAGGGAAGCGCGATGCGGACCGCCTCTTTGCCATTGACCTGTTCAGGCTTCACGGTCTTGAGAAAGGCGAGAGTTTTGTCGATACGAGCCTGGAGCTCGGTAATGGTCTTCTCGGTGTCCTCCATCTTCGGCGCTTCGATCTCCGCGAGGCGGGCGGCGCCGTTTTTGGCGTTGTCGCAGACGACCTGGACCTGGCGGACGAAGGGGAATTGGTCCGAAATAAGGCGCGAGTGGAGGAGCGCGTCTTCCTGCATGCCTGCGGGGTGCCACTCGAGTTGCTTGGAGGCAGCGTGGGCGCCCACTTTCTCGAGGAGGCCCTTGAGCGCTTCGAGCTTTTTGCTAAACGGCTCGACAGTCATCGAGTAGAGATTCGTTTCCATATGATGATGTGAAATTATTAAGACTTTACTAAGTAAAGTCACATACTAGCACATCACTTTTGGATGCGACCTTCCCAATACTGTGCAGAAGTGGTCACGTACTCGGCGACGCGGCGCTCGGCGGCGGCTGCAAATTTGATGACGAGCTTTTCGCGATCAGCATCGCTGCATCCACCTTTGATCCAGGCTTCCAGATCATCGATCTGAGCAGGATTCGAGAGCGTGAGGCGGCGGCCCTTGGCGGCGGCGCGCAAAAGCGTGGGACCTCCGATGTCTGTCTTCTCGATGACCTCCTCGGCCGAGCCACCTGTGGCAATCGTCTCTTCGAGCGGGTAGAGCGTCACGTATACCAGGTCAATCGGCGTGACATTGATGCTTGCCAGCTCGCCATAATCCGCCGGTGTCGCGAGGAGCGCGGCGTAGATCTCGCGCGCGAGGGTCACGACGCGGTGCCCGAGGATGGGTGGACCCACCATGTCGGCCACATCGCGGCAGGGAATGCCATTCTGACCCAAATACTTGGCCGTGCCGGCCGAGCCGAGCAGCTCCCAGCCATTGTCCTGCAGCAATTTCCCGAGCCGCAGAAGCGGCTCATCCTTGCCGTAGCTTGCGAGCAAAGCGACTTTCATGCGCAAAATCTTACCACAGTCGCATTCAGTGAAAGTCTTATAGGCTAATTCGCACGAATTAGCCTATGGTGGGAAATAGAAAAAAAGCCTACTCCCGTTTCCGGTTTCGGCTTCTCGCTCCCTTCTTGCGTGTGCTGCTCTAGTGGGCCTTGGCGGCGTCTTCGGCCGACATCCACGCGGTCTCATAGAGCATCAGTCCCTCGGTCGATTTCTTCTCGAGGAGTTGCTTGATGATGCTGTCGCGAAGCGCCGCCGCCGGGGCTTCGTCGTCGAAGACCTCGCAGATCTTCTTCTCCTCGTCGCAGCACATCACTGGCGGATTCTTGCCCACCAGAAAGCGACGCTGGCCGATGAGGACTCCTACGACCCAGGTGCCGCTGGCGTGCACCTTCCGGCACTTCCTGCAGCCGAAATAGTATTTCTCGGGGTTGTTGACGGTGACGACCTTGGTCGCCTTGGGGTCGATATTGGTGATGTCGTTCACTACGAGCCTCCATCTATTGCCCGCGCACCAGAGCGCTGGGCTGAATCTACATCATTAAAAAACAAAGCA